>NZ_JBWCAM010000009.1:9912-116119 GCF_056175065.1 Pseudomonas sp. JC1203 | reverse complement strand
CTTGTGGGAGCTGGCTTGCCAGCGAGCTTTTATGGCCCCAACAGCTCGCTGGCAAGCCAGCTCCCACAGGATGTAGCAGCGGCCGCGGGGGGGGGGGGGCGGGTCAGGCGTGCTGCATGCCGATGAAGTTGGCCAGTTCCGGCGTCTGCGGTTCGGCGAACAGCTGCTTGGGGTGGCCTACCTCGTGCACCTTGCCCTGGTGCATGAACACCAGCTTGTCGCCGACTTCACGGGCAAAGCGCATTTCATGGGTGACCATGATCAGGGTCATGCCGTCCTGGGCCAGCTGGCGCACCACGCTGAGCACTTCGTTGACCAGCTCGGGGTCCAGCGCCGAGGTGATCTCGTCGCACAGCAGCACCTTGGGCGACATGGCCAGGGCGCGGGCAATGGCCACGCGTTGTTGCTGGCCGCCCGACAGGCGGTCGGGGAAGGCGTCGAACTTGTCACCCAGGCCCACCCGTTCGAGCATCTGCCGGGCCAGCGCCGCGGCCTTGGCCTTGGGCACCTTCTGCACCACCTGCGGCGCCAGCATCACGTTCTCGCCCACGCTCAGGTGCGGGAACAGGTTGAACTGCTGGAACACCATGCCGACCTTCTGGCGCAGGCTGCGCAAATCGGCCCGGGCGGCGTCCAGGTATTCGCCGTCCACCTCGATGACCCCGTCGTTGATCGACTCCAGGCCATTGAGGGTGCGCAGCAGGGTGCTCTTGCCCGAGCCGCTGCGGCCGATGATGGCCACTACCTGGCCTTCTTCCACGGTCAGGTCGATGCCCTTGAGCACGTGGTGGTCGCCATAGTATTTGTGCAGGGCGGAAATTCTAAGCAGTGGCATGCAGTCTCCTTTCCAGGTAGCGGGCGCTGAGCGACAGCGGGTAGCACAGGGCGAAGTAGCCCAGCGCCACCAGGCCGTAGACGGTGAAGGGTTCGAAGGTGGCGTTGGCGAGCATGCCGCCGGTCTTGGTCAGTTCGGTAAAGCCGATGATCGAGGTGACGGCAGTGCCCTTCACCACCTGCACCGAGAAGCCCACGGTGGGCGCCACGGCAATGCGCAGGGCCTGGGGCAGGATCACGTGGCGCAGTTGTTCATAGGGCGTCATGGCCAGGCTGGCGGAGGCTTCCCACTGGCCGTTGCCGATGGATTCCACGCACCCGCGCCAGATCTCGGCGAGGTAGGCGCTGGTGAACAGCGTCAAGGCCAGCGCGGCGGCTACCCAGGGCGAAATATCGATGCCCAGCAGCGCCACGCCGAAAAACACCAGGAACAACTGCATCAGCAGCGGCGTGCCCTGGAACAGCTCTATATAGCCACGGGCAATGCCACGGGGCAGGCCCTTGGCGCTGATGCGCATCGTCATCACCAGCAGGCCGATCAGGCCGCCGCCGATAAAGGCCACCAGGCTCAGGGCCAGGGTCCACTGCAGGCCGGTGAGCAGGTTGCGGACGATATCCCATAAGGTGAAATCCATCAGCGGCTCCTTGCAAGGTAACGGCGGCCCAGCCAGTTCAGCAAGGCGCGGATCAGCATGGCCATGGCCAGGTACACCAGGGTGGTCAGCAGGTAGGTCTCGAAGGCGCGGAAATTGCGCGACTGAATGAAGTTGGCGTAGAAGCTCAGCTCCTGGGTGGCGATTTGCGAACACACCGCCGAGCCCAGCATGACGATGATGATCTGGCTGCTCAGGGCCGGCCACACCTTGCCCAGCGCCGGCACCAGCACCACGTGGCGGAACGCCTCGGCGCGGCTCATGGCCAGCGCGGCGGCGGCTTCCAGCTGGCCGCGGGGAATGGCCTGGATGCCGGCGCGGATAATTTCCGTGCTGTAGGCGCCCAGGTTCACCACCATGGCCAGCACCGCCGCCTGCCATTCGCTGATCTGCACGCCCAGGGACGGCAGGCCGAAGAAAATGAAGAACAGTTGCACCAGGAACGGTGTGTTGCGGATCAGTTCCACATAGACGCCGAAGAGCCGCGCGAACGGCTGGATTTTCCACGCCCGCACCACCCCGCCAATGATCCCCAGGCTCACGCCCAGCAGGGCGCCGATGGCTGTCAGTTCCAGGGTGAACAGCGCGCCCTTGAGCAGCAGGTCGGTGTTGGCCAGTACGGGGGCGAAGTCGAAGTGGTAAGCCATATAGGGTCTGCTACCTCAGAGGTCGGCGGGCAGTGGCTGCTTCAGCCAGGTCTGCGAATTCTTTTCCAGGGCGCCGTCCTGCTTCGCCGCGGCAATGATCTCGTTGACCTTGGCCAGCAATTGCGGCTCGTCCTTGTTCAGGCCCACATACACGGGCGAGTCCTTGAGCTTCACCTTCAGCGCCGGGATGCGCTTGGGGTTGCGCTCGCTGATGGCCACCATCACCACGTTGCCGCTGGCGATGAGGTCCACCTGGTTGGCCAGGTAGGCGGCGATGGTCGAGTTGTTGTCCTCGAAGCGCTTGATGGTCACGCCCTCGGGGGCGACCTTGGTCAGCTCGATGTCTTCGATGGCGCCGCGGGTGACGCTGATGGTCTTGCCCTTGAGGTCGTCGAGGCTGGCGATGGGCGCGTCGGGCGGCCCGAACACGGCGAGGTAGAAGGGCGCGTAGGCGCTGGAGAAGTCGATGACCTTCTCGCGGTCGGGGTTCTTGCCCAGGCTGGAGATCACCAGGTCGACCTTGCCGGTAGTGAGGTAGGGGATGCGGTTGGTGCTGTTGACCGGGGTCAGTTCCAGCTTGACCTTGAGGTGGTCGGCAATCAGCTGCGCGGTGTCGATGTCCAGGCCGCGTGGCTTCATGTCCGGGCCTATCGAGCCGAACGGCGGGAAGTCCTGGGGCACGGCGACTTTCAGGGTGCCGCGCTTGACCACATCCTCCAGGCCGTCGGCGTGGGCGGGGGCCTGGCAAAGCATCAGGCTGGCGAACAGAGCGGTGAGCAGGGCGGTACAGCGCTGGATCATGGCACGGTCTCCGAAAGTGAGTGCCAATGCCCAGTGCACAGCCCATGCCAGGAACGCGTAACCCCCTGGCCACGGGCTTTTGGTTGGTCATACTGGTCTGAACAGTTGCACCGGTTTCGAGCAATAAACACGGGGGTGAACCGTTAGAGTGCGTGATTTGCCAGGCGGAAAAAATGGCGTTACAACAGTTATTCCATACGCCCGAAATGCCCCGCGCCCATGATCAATTCAATGAACCGAGCGGTACCTGAGGTCGCCATCCAGGGCATCCGCCAGCTGATCAGCCAACACGGCTTCGAGGCCGGTGCGGCATTGCCTTCCCAGCGCGACCTGGCCGAGCAGTTGGGGGTGAGCCGCGCCTCCCTGCGCGAGGCATTGTCGACCCTCAGCGCCCTGGGCGTGGTCAGTATCCAGCCGGGCAAGGGTGTGTTCGTGCAGGCCGCGGGGGCGGTGCAGGCCGCACCGGCCGGGTTGGCCTGGCCGTTCGCGGCACAGGCCACGCCCGAAGACATTTTCCAGCTGCGCTACGCCCTGGAAAGCTTCGCCGCCGGCCTTGCTGCAGTACGCTTGAGTGCCGACGAACTGGACGGCCTGCAGGACAACGTCGAGGCCATGCGCGTCGAGCTGCGCGGGGGCGACTTCGAGGCTGCGGCGCGCCTGGACTTCGACTTCCACCGGCGCATCCTGGTGGCCAGCGGCAACCAGGCCATGGCCAGCATCCTGGTCGCCAGTGCCGACATTTTCCTGGAAAGCCAGAAACTGCCGTTCATCCGTGCCGAGCGGGCCATGGAGACCTGGCAGGAACACCGCAAAATCCTTCGCGCGCTGGCGCGTCACGCCGCCGCACCGGCGTCCCGGGCCATGCAGGAACACATCCGCGCAGCGGCCCTGCGCACCGGCATTGCCTTCGTTGCGCCCTGACAACGATTGGTCAAATCTGGAATCACTATAGTTAGAGACAATCATCATCGGCTTCCTGTAGGGCGCCTGTGCCGTTATGATGGGCGACGTTTTTCCAGAATTCGACCGCGGAGCCCGTTATGAGCAGCGACAAAATCGTGCACGTCACTGATGCAACCTTTGAGGAGCAAGTACTCAAGGCCAAGGGCCCTGTCCTCGTTGACTATTGGGCTGAGTGGTGTGGCCCATGCAAGATGATCGCACCCGTGCTGGACGAGATCGCCGGTACCTACGAAGGTAAAGTGACCATCGCCAAGCTGAACATCGACGACAACCAGGAAACCCCCGCCAAGCATGGCGTGCGTGGCATTCCTACGCTGATGCTGTTCAAGGACGGTGAAGTGGCAGCGACCAAGGTCGGCGCCCTGTCCAAGTCGCAATTGGCCGCTTTCCTGGATGCCAGCCTGTAATAGCGCTGAAATATCCAGTGGTAATAGCCCCGCACCTTGCGGGGCTTTTTCTTGGGCGAACGACTAGACGCCCAGAAATTCAGGTGTTACATTCGGCCTCGCACTAGTATCTCTAGTGCCCCCTGCAAGCCGTCGCCGACGCACTCCTACTCGAATTAGTACGCGATCCTGTCGCCTTCTCTGCGGCGCGGCCTCATTAAGCCCAAAGCTTAATTTCTCCCTCCATACATGATTACGTCATTCCCTTATGAACCTGACTGAACTCAAGCAAAAGCCGATTACCGATCTGCTCGAAATGGCCGAACAGATGGGCATAGAAAATATGGCCCGTTCGCGCAAGCAGGATGTGATTTTCTCCCTGTTGAAGAAACATGCCAAAAGCGGCGAGGAAATCTCCGGTGATGGCGTGCTGGAGATTCTCCAGGACGGCTTCGGCTTCCTGCGTTCGGCTGACGCTTCGTACCTCGCGGGCCCGGATGACATCTACGTCTCCCCAAGCCAGATCCGTCGCTTCAACCTGCGCACCGGCGACACCATCGTCGGCAAGATCCGCCCTCCAAAGGAAGGCGAGCGTTATTTCGCCCTGTTGAAAGTTGACACCATCAACTTCGACCGCCCGGAAAACGCCAAGAACAAGATTCTGTTCGAAAACCTGACGCCGCTGTTCCCTACCGTGCGCATGAAGATGGAAGCCGGCAACGGTTCCACCGAAGACCTCACCGGTCGCGTCATCGACCTGTGCGCGCCAATCGGCAAGGGCCAGCGTGGCCTGATCGTCGCTCCGCCAAAAGCGGGCAAGACCATCATGCTGCAGAACATCGCGTCGAACATCACCCGTAACAACCCTGAAGTTCACCTGATCGTGCTGCTGATCGATGAACGTCCGGAAGAAGTGACCGAAATGCAGCGCACCGTGCGCGGCGAAGTGGTTGCCTCCACCTTCGACGAACCGCCAACCCGCCACGTGCAGGTTGCCGAAATGGTGATCGAGAAGGCCAAGCGCCTGGTCGAGCACAAGAAGGACGTGGTCATCCTGCTGGACTCCATCACCCGTCTGGCCCGTGCCTACAACACCGTCATTCCTAGCTCCGGCAAGGTACTGACCGGTGGTGTCGATGCCCACGCCCTGGAGAAGCCGAAGCGTTTCTTCGGTGCTGCGCGTAACATCGAGGAAGGCGGTTCGCTGACCATCATCGCCACCGCGCTGGTTGAAACCGGCTCGAAGATGGACGAAGTGATCTACGAAGAGTTCAAGGGTACCGGCAACATGGAACTGCCCCTGGACCGCAAGATCGCGGAAAAGCGCGTCTTCCCGGCTATCAACATCAACCGTTCCGGCACCCGCCGCGAAGAGTTGCTGACCGCCGACGACGAGCTGCAGCGCATGTGGATCCTGCGCAAGCTGCTGCACCCGATGGACGAAGTAGCCGCCATCGAGTTCCTGGTCGACAAGCTGAAGCAGACCAAGACCAACGACGAGTTCTTCCTGTCGATGAAACGCAAGTAAGCGCGCCTTTCGGCCTGCTTGAAAAAATGGCGCCCCGCGGGGCGCCATTTTTTTTACATCTTTTCGGAACTGATACACGGCCAGCCCTTCTATGATGCGAGGCCCCCGCTACCGGGGAGCTCACAATAAAACAAGGGACTGTCATGGCTGTACTGTCTTACCGTCGCGACATCGACGGCCTGCGCGCGCTGGCCGTAGCGGTGGTCGTGCTTTTTCACTTCGGCATCACCGGGTTTTCCGGCGGGTTTGTCGGTGTGGATATCTTTTTCGTCATTTCCGGCTTCCTGATCACCTCGATCATCTGGCGGCAACGCCAAGCGGGGCAGTTCAGCTTCCTCGACTTCTGGACCCGGCGGGCGCGGCGCATCCTGCCAGCCCTGTGCCTGGTCATGGTGGCGAGCCTGGTGGCAGGCTGGTTCCTGCTGGCGCCGCATGACTACAGCGACCTGGGCCGCACCGTGCGCTACCAGGCCATGTTTGCCTCCAACATTCTGTTCCGTCGCGAGGATGGCTATTTCGACACGGCCTCTGACCTCAAGCCCCTGTTGCACACCTGGTCGCTGTCGGTGGAGGAGCAGTTCTACATCGTCTTCCCGTTGCTGCTGGGGCTGCTGATGCGCTGGGCGCCGCGCTGGCGGCTGTGGTTGCTAGGGCTGGCGCTGGTGTCGTTGGGCATGAGCGTGTGGGCGGTGAAACACGACCCTTCAGCGGCGTTCTTCCTGCTGCCCATGCGTGCCTGGGAACTGCTGGCCGGCGCCCTGCTGGCGGTGGCACCGGCTGCGCAGGCGCCTCGTGCACCATGGCTCTATCAAGGCGCCAGCCTTTGCGGGCTGGCCATGCTGGTGGCTGCCACGCTGCTGTTCGATGCCAGCACGCCGTTTCCGGGTGCGGCCGCGTTGCTGCCGGTGGCGGGCACGCTGCTGTTGATATGGGCCAACGGCGCGCATTCAACCTGGGTTGGGCGCTTGCTGAGCACCCGGTTGTTGGTGGGTATCGGGCTGATTTCCTATTCCTGGTACCTGTGGCATTGGCCGGTGCACGTGTTTGCCAGCTACGCGGCAGTGGATGGGCTGGCCGGCTGGCAGGTGGCGGGCCTTGTGCTGTTCAGCCTGGTGCTGGCCTATGCCAGCTGGCGTTGGGTGGAACAGCCGCTGCGCCAGGCCAGGGTAGCTGCCACGCCGAGGCAAGTGCTGGCCGGCGCGCTGGCCTTGATGCTGATGATGGGCGTGGCGGGCCAGGCGCTGCGCTGGACTGATGGGGTGCCGGCGCGCCTGCCCGAGCAGGCGCTGCGTTACGCCCAGGCCAAGGAATGGGACGGCGGTGAGCGGGACTGCCTGGCAGGCTTCAACGATTCCAAGCCGGTCTGCCGGTTCGGCCCGCAAGGGGCAGGCGTGCCGCGCACGTTGATGTGGGGGGACAGTCACGCAGCGGGCCTGGGGCCGGCCCTGAAAATGGCGGCCGAGCACCATGCCACGCCTATATCCCTGGCAGCCAAGTCGGGGTGCATTCCGGTGCCGGGCCTTGAAGGCAAGCCCGCCTGCCAGGCGTTCAACCAGCAGATGCTGGCCCTGAGCGATACGCCGGGGGTAAGCGACGTGGTGCTGGCAGCGCGCTGGAGCCTGTACCTTTATGGTGAAGAGGATGGCGATACCACCTACATGCTCCATGACCCGCGTTCAGGCAAGCCGGACCGCCAGTATGCCGAGCAGCAACTGGCGCAACGGCTGGGCGACCTGGTAGCGCGGCTGCGGCAGCATGGCCACCGGGTGTGGCTGGTGGCCGAAGTGCCGCTGCAGAAACAACCGGTGCCCTGGCGTCTTACCCGCCTGGCCATGCTCGGCCGCTCGGCGGCCGATGACGGGCGGCCCGTGGCCGAGCATCTGGCGCGCCAGGCATTCATTCACCGGCTGTTCAATGGCCTCGCGGCCCGGGATACCCAGGTGCGGGTGATTGATCCTACCGGGCTGTTCTGCGCCAGGGATGGAATATGCCGGGTCGAAAGTAATGGCCAGTCGCTCTATATGGATACCAACCATTACGGCGACGGTGCGGCCACTTACCTGCAACCGCTGCTGGCGCCGCTGTTCCAGGGCGCGACGGCGGGCCGGGCCGACACGCAAATCCAGGCCAATTCTGCAGAATGACGGTTCGGCGGCTGCCAGCCGTCGCCGGAGCAGGTACGATGTACGCCTATTTTACGAGTGGCATGGTCAATGAAATTCAAGGATCTTCGGGATTTCGTGCAGCAGCTTGAGCAGCGCGGAGAGTTGAAACGCATCCAGGTGCCGATTTCGCCGGTGCTGGAAATGACTGAAGTCTGTGATCGCACCCTGCGCAGCAAGGGCCCGGCGCTGCTGTTCGAAAAGCCCACCGGCTACGACATCCCGGTGCTGGGCAACCTGTTCGGTACCCCCGGCCGCGTGGCGCTGGGCATGGGCGCCGAAGACGTCAGCGAGCTGCGTGAAATCGGCAAGCTGCTGGCCTTCCTCAAGGAGCCCGAGCCGCCCAAGGGGCTGAAGGACGCCTGGTCCAAGCTGCCGATCTTCAAGAAGATCATTGCCATGGCCCCCAAGGTGGTCAAGGACGCCGCGTGCCAGGAAGTGGTCATCGAGGGCGACGATGTCGACCTGGGCATGCTGCCGGTGCAGACCTGCTGGCCGGGTGACGTCGCGCCGCTGATTACCTGGGGCCTGACCGTCACCCGCGGGCCGAACAAGGACCGCCAGAACCTGGGCATCTACCGCCAGCAGGTCATTGGCCGCAACAAGGTGATCATGCGCTGGTTGAGCCACCGTGGCGGCGCGCTGGACTACCGCGAATGGTGCGAAAAACACCCAGGCCAACCGTTCCCGGTATCGGTAGCCTTGGGCGCTGACCCGGCAACTATCCTCGGCGCCGTTACGCCGGTGCCCGACAGCCTCTCGGAATACGCCTTCGCCGGCCTGCTGCGCGACAATCGCACCGAGCTGGTGAAATGCCGTGGCAATGACCTGCAGGTGCCGGCCAGCGCTGAAATCGTCCTGGAAGGGGTGATTCACCCCGGCGAGATGGCTGATGAAGGCCCGTATGGCGACCATACCGGCTATTACAACGAGGTCGACAGCTTCCCGGTGTTCACCGTGGAGCGCATCACCCATCGCATCAAGCCGATCTACCACAGCACCTACACCGGCCGGCCGCCGGATGAGCCGGCGATCCTGGGCGTGGCGCTGAACGAGGTGTTCGTGCCGATCCTGCAGAAGCAGTTCCCCGAGATCACCGACTTCTACCTGCCGCCCGAAGGCTGTTCCTACCGCATGGCGGTAGTGACCATGAAGAAACAGTACCCTGGCCACGCCAAGCGCGTGATGCTGGGAGTGTGGTCGTTCCTGCGCCAGTTCATGTACACCAAGTTTGTTATCGTCACCGATGACGACATCAATGCGCGGGACTGGAACGACGTGATCTGGGCTATCACCACGCGCATGGACCCCAAGCGTGACACGGTGATGATCGACAACACGCCCATCGACTACCTGGACTTCGCCTCGCCGGTGTCGGGCCTTGGCTCGAAGATGGGCCTCGACGCCACCCACAAGTGGCCCGGCGAAACCACCCGTGAATGGGGGCGCGTGATCGTCAAGGACGACGCCGTTACCAAGCGCATCGATGAACTGTGGAACCAGCTAGGAATAGATTGATGCGCGTAACCTTGCAGCCATCGGGCGCGGTGCTGGACACGCGGCCCGGCGAACGGATACTCGAAGCCGCCCAGCGTCTGGGCCACGAATGCCCGCAAAGCTGTCGCAACGGCAATTGCCACGTGTGCTCGGCGTTGCTGGTGGAAGGGCGTGTGCTCCAGAACGGGGAGCAGCGCGATCACGGTGAGATCTACACCTGCATCGCCGAGCCCCTGGAAGACTGCGTGGTGCTGTGGGACGGCGTGCTGGCGCTGGGCGAATTGCCCGTGCGCAGCCTGGCCTGCCAGCTCAGCGAGTGCACTCCGGTAGGCGGCGACGTCTGGCGCGTGCGCCTGCGTGCGCCGGCCGGCAAGCCGCCGCGCTACCACGCCGGGCAGTACTTGATGATCGAGCGCGAGAACGGCGACAAGTCGGCGTTCTCGCTGGCCTCGGCGCCGCACAGCGGCCGTGACCTGGAAATGCACGTGCTGGTGCGCGAAGCCAGTGCCCAGAGCCTGATCGAGCAGTTGCAGCGCAACCGCATGGCCCGCGTCGAACTGCCTTTCGGCGACACCCACCTGGCCGAGCTGCCGGACGGCCCGCTGGTGCTGATCGCCGCTGGTACCGGCATGGCGCAAATGCACAGCCTGATCGAGCATTGCCGCGCCCAGGGCTTCAAGCACCCGGTGCACCTGTACTGGGGCGTGCGCCGGCCTGAAGACTTCTATCAGATCGAGCACTGGGAGGAGTGGAAGGCGCTGCCCAACCTGTTCCTGCACCAGGTGGTCAGCGACCTCTGCGGGTGGGAAGGCCGCTGCGGCATGCTGCACGAAGCGGTCTGCGAAGACATTGCCGACCTGGCTGGCGTGCACGTCTATGCCAGCGGCTCGCCGGCCATGATCTACGCCACCCTGGACGCCTTGGTGGCGGCGGGCATGGATGCGCACCAGATGCGTGCCGACGTGTTTGCCTACGCGCCCCGTCCCTGAGCGCAGGTTCAGAAGCGGAACCCGACGTTGAGCATGGTCGCGGCCAGGCCCAACAGCACTATTTCCCCGGTGACCGGCCCCCAATGGGCGCCGACGCCGGGGATTACCGCCGGCGCAATGCCGTAGCGGTTGAGCGGCAGCTTGTCGCGGTAGGCGCCCTTGTAGCCATGAATCACCCCTGCGCTGAGCTTGTAATACAGCGCGGAGTCCGCCACCTCGAAACGTTTGCCGGCATAGGCATAAGCCGAGCGTTGGCTGAATGAATTGCGGAACGTCGCACCCCCCACGATGAGCCCCGACGCCAGGTTGCGCTCCAGGCCAATCAGGTCCTGGCGGTTGTTGTAGTGGTGGTTGCTGGCGAAATGGCGGGTGATGACGCTGCCCTGCAGCAGCCAGAAGCTATTGGTTTCAGCACCTGCGAGCGGGGCCCAGGCCCCTAGGGCGGCAGGCAGCAGGCCCAGGAGAGTGCTGAAGGTAAGTTTCATGACAGTGAACCGCTATTTACCGAAGGTGCGCTTTTTCGCTCATATCGATAGGAAGTATCTAGCCCTGAAACTTCTGAATATTCTGTAGGAAAGTTTACACCCGCCTAAGGTGCACTATTCTCAGGCAATAGGCGGTGAACTTGCAGGCGCGAAAGTGCCACTTCGGTGCGTGTTCAAGGTTGCCGATCCACAAAGGTGCTTTATAACCAAACCATTTCGGTTTGCTTATAAGCGTTTGCAAGGGCTTGTTTTTCTGAGGTTATCTGCCGTACGGTAACAGCGGGGCTGTAGCAATCGGTTAAAGTGGATTGGCCTTGTCGATTCACGGGGAAATCAGGCGACGACTATGTCGGCTATCGAAACTGCACACTTTAATGAGGTTTACCCACCTTCGCTCGATCTCGGGCCGCAATTGACCCACGAGCAACTGGTGCACTCACTTCACGCCACCATGGCACGTCATAAAGGCGGCCCGGTGTGGCTGTTTGCCTACGGCTCGCTTATCTGGCGGCCGGAGTGCAGCACGGTGGAACGCCGCCGGGCGCGGGTACATGGCTACCATCGCGGTCTCTACCTGTGGTCCCACGAGCACCGCGGCACGCCGGAACGGCCCGGGCTGGTGTTCGGCCTGGACCGTGGCGGCTCCTGCAGTGGCTTCGCCTACCGGCTGCCGCAAGAGCAACTGCAGGACTCACTGCTGGCGCTATGGCAGCGGGAGATGCCTTACCCGTCCTACCGCCCCCATTGGCTGAACTGCCGCCTTGAAGACGGCACCAAGGTTCAGGCGCTGGGCTTCGTGCTGGAGCGGCACTTGCCCAGCTATGCGGGCAACCTGCCCGACAACCTGTTGAGCCACATCCTGGAAAGCGCCAGTGGGCGCTTTGGCAGCACCCTGGATTACGTGCAGCAGACCATCAGCGCCCTGCGCAGCCATGAGATGCCCGACCGCAACCTGGAGGCGCGCATCAAGCGCTGCCACACGCGCGAAGGTTAGGCGCCGGTTGCCGGAGGCAGGAGTTCCCGGTACATGCCCTGGACTGCTGCCACTGGCGCCCCCAGGCCAATGGCCGGCGTGAATGCCGCGCCGCCGATGGCCGAAAAAGGCGCCCATTGCGTTCCATGGCTCACCGCACGCTCGTTCTTCTCGGTCTCGGTAAGGTACGTGTAGCTGTACTTGCGCATGTTGGCGTACCAGGCGTCGTTGAGATGCATGGTGTTGTGGGCAGTCTTCAATGCGGCCGCGTCCAGCTTAAGGCACTTCTGCAGGTTCACGCCCCAACGCAGCAGGCAGGTTTCTGCCAGGTGGCGTACCACAATACCTGGCTCTGCCAGCGCTTTGGGGCCGGCCACGCCGTCCTCGGCGGCATTGCCCACCAGGGTTGCGTGCCTTCCAGGCAACGGATAGATGCGGACCTTCGCATGGCCAGTCACCTTGGGAATTACGCAAGCGAAGCCCTTCGAGCGTTCGTCGCGTGCGTAAAACGCCACGTATTCGCGCACATTGCTGCCCAAGGTAACGCGCTCTGGCTGGAAGTTCAGCAGCCCCGGCACCGGGTCGATGGCGAAGATGTTCACCGGGATATGCTTGAGGGCCGGGTCCTTGAGCATGGCGTTGGCGAGCATATGGCAGCTGATGCCGCCGCGGCTCCAGCCTACCAGGTTGACCTGGCTGGGTATTTTGCCGCCCTTGCGGAACTGGTTGACGATCTGCTGCTGCAGCTGCTGTGGGGTTGGGTTCCGGTCACCGTAGTCGTACACCCGCGCCCAGAAACTGCCTTTGACCAGCACATCCTGGATGGGCACGCCAGATTTCTTCAGCGCCTGGTAATCGGCTTCGTTGAGCTTGTCGCGCTGCCATTCGAATTCGCCCTTGATCATGTTCAAGGCGTGGCGAACATTGGTTTCCCAGCCCTTGCCAAATGTCGGGCCCGCGTACGGGTGGTCCTTGGATTCGACGGTTAGCATGTCGGCTTGCAGGTTGCCGCTGCCCGGCCCGTCGACGACGATCCAGTCGGCGAATTCGCGGCCAAGGCTGTTGGCGGCCAGCGTCGCCACCAGCTCGCCGTTCCAGTAGTCAGGGTGGTTGTTGCCAAAGCTGGTGGCGCCGGTGCCGCAGAAGTAGACAGTAAATACACTCATGGTGAATTCCCTTTCGATGAGGTTGCAACCGGACGATTGCGGCACCCAGTTCAACGTCATCGAGGGGAATGCACCATTCAGAACCTTTTCCTGAACAGGAAGGGCTCACCGCACGGCGATCACCAACTTGCCGACCGCCTGGCGATGGGCAAGCGCGTGAATGGCTGCGCCCGCTTCAGCCAAAGGATAGGTGGCTGAAACCAGCGGCTTGAGCTTGCCCGCGGCGAACCACTGGAACAGCGCCTTGAAGTTGGCCGCGTTGTCCTGCGGCTGGCGCTGGGCAAACGAGCCCCAGAATACCCCGACCACCGCAGCGCCCTTGAGCAGCGCCAGGTTTACCGGCAATTCCGGGATGCGCCCGCTGGCAAAGCCTACCACCAGCAGGCGGCCATTCCAGGCGATGGCCCGCACGGCCTGGTCGAACAGGTCGCCGCCCACCGGGTCGTAGATCACGTCCACGCCGTTGCCGCCGGTCAGGCGCTTGATCTCATCCCTGAGGTTGGTTTCGCTGTAGTTGATCAGCTCGTCAGCGCCGGCTGCCTTGGCCACCGCCAGCTTGTCGGCGCTGCTGGCCGCGGCTATCACCCGGGCGCCCATGGCCTTGCCGATTTCCACCGCCGCCAGGCCCACGCCGCCGGAGGCACCCAGCACCAGCAGGGTTTCGCCCGGCTGCAGGTTGGCGCGCTGCTTGAGGGCATGCATGGAGGTGCCGTAGGTCATGCTGAAAGCGGCGGCGGTCTTGTAGTCCATGCCGTCTGGAATGGGCATGGCGGCGTAACCAGGTACGGCGATTTCCTCGGCGAAACTGCCCCAGCCGGTCAGGCCCATTACCCGGTCCCCAACCTTCAGGTGGCTGACGTTCTCACCCACCGCGCGCACCACGCCAGCCGCTTCGCCACCCGGGGAAAAGGGGAAGGGCGGCTTGAACTGGTATTTGCCTTCGATGATCAGCGTGTCGGGAAAGTTGACCCCGGCGGCGTGCACCTCCACCAGCACTTCGTTCTTCTTGATCGCCGGGCTGGCGATGTCTTCCAGTACCAGGGTTTCGGCGGGGCCGAAGGCTTTGCACAGCACAGCTTTCATCGGGCTATTCCTTTGCAGGTTGTGGCCGATAAGTGTAGGTGTGACGAATGTGCGGTCAACGAGCATGCCCCCAGCTGATAGGCGTCCATAAGCGCCGGCCCGTGGGTTATCTTGTTATGCTTGCGCCAACAGAATGAGGAACGAATTTGTGAAAGCGTGGATCTTGATGGCGTTGGCCCTGACGCTGCCCGTGTCGGCGGCCATGGCCGAGGAAGGCAAGGAAGAGGGCGGCGCACCGAAAGTGAGCTACATCACCCTGAGCCCGCCCTTCGTGGGCAACTATGCGCTGGACGGCAGCCCGCGCCTGCACGTGTACAAGGCTGACGTGGCACTGCGCGTGACCGGGCCCGAGGCGGAAGCAGCGGTCAAGCACCAGGACCCGTTGATCCGCAACCAGCTGGTGGCGCTGTTCTCGCAACAGACCGTGGAATCGCTGAGCAACGTCGAGTCCAAGGAAAAGCTGCGCCAGGAAGCGCTCAAGCAGGTGCAACAGGTCATGACCAGCGAAGAGGGCAAGCCGATGGTCGAGGACTTGCTGTTCAACAACCTGATCGTGCAGTAAGCCTCAGCGCAGTGCCAGTACCGCCGCCCATTGCTCGGCGGTCACCGGCATCACCGACAGCCGGCTGCCTTTCTGCACCAGCGGCAGTTCGGCCAGCGCCGCCTGCTGCTTGAGGTAGCCCAGGCCCAGCACCTTGGCGAAGGTCTCCACGTGGCTTACGTCCACCGCGCTCCAGGGGTTCTTGTCGGCGTTGGCGCGGGCGTCATGGTAGGCGCTTTCCGGGTCCAGGGCGGTGGGGTCTTCGTAGGCCGCCGCGCTGATGCGGGCGATGCCGGCAATACCTGGCTCCGGGCAGCTGGAGTGGTAGAAAAAGAATTCGTCGCCCACCGCCATGGCGCGCAGGAAATTGCGCGCCTGGTAGTTGCGCACCCCATCCCAGCGGGTTTCGCCCAGCTTTGCCAGGCCCTTGATGGAGAGCTCGTCTGGCTCGGATTTCATCAGCCAGTAGGCCATGTGTGGTGCTCCAGATTTGTAACTGAATTTGCCATTATGGCGTTTTCACGACAACCCGACAGTCGGTTGACGCCAGTGTTTGCGTGTCGCGTCATGTTGCCGCAGAATGCGCGCATTTTACGCTTCACATAATTACCGGGCCATCTTCAAACCTCAGCGCCCGACTTCATCACGACTTGCCTGAAGGGGGGCAATTGATGCGCCGCAAACCGGATTTGCTATGGATTTTGGTCATTTTGTTCGGTTTGGGAGTCGTGACCACGGGTTACGCGCAGACGCTGTGGGACCGCAAGGCCAACGCCCCCGTGGACGTGAACGCGCCCGTCCAGTACCGCTGATTCCAGCGCGAAAAAAAGGCCCATCGGCATGCCGATGGGCCTTTTTTGTGCCTGCGGCAGCGCCTGCAGGGTCAGGCCAGGTACCAGCGCCGGTCTGAAACAGTCCCCTGCAAGGGTACATCCCAACTGGCCTGCGCCAACTGGGCAACCTTCTGGCACTCATGGGCCAGCCCCAGCAGCATCGGTTTGTGCCAGGCGTCACGACGGCTGCGGTAGGCCAGGCTGCGGTCATAAAAACCGCCGCCCATGCCCAGCCGGCCGCCGACCTCGTCGAACCCCACCAGCGGCAGCAGGATCAGGTCCAGTGCCCAGATGACGCGCTGGCGTGCAGGGTTGATGTGCGGCTCAGGGATGCGGAAGCGGTTGCGACGATATGCCTCACCCGCGCGCACCTGCTGGAACACCATTTTGGTCCTGGGCCAGGCACTGAGCACCGGCAAATAGGTTTTCTTGCCGCGGCGCTGGGCTTCGGCCAGCAGCAGGCGTGGGTCTATTTCGCTGTCGTTGGGCAGGTACAGGGCAACATGGCGGGCCCGGCGGAATAGCGGGTGCTGGGCCAATTGGCGGTACAGCCCGCGTGCGGCCTGGCGTTGCTGGGCAGGGCTGAGGGCGCGGCGTGCATCGCGCAACTGGCGGCGCAGCTGGGCGCGCGAAGGTGGTGCGGGTTGGGTCATGGCGAAGGCCATCCAGAGGCGCCCGGGCCGCGCAGGGCGGCGGGGCGGATGCCCCTGCCGGCTAGGCCAGGCAAGGGCAAGTAAAGCGAGACTCCCCGACGAACCGCTGTCGGTGTAGCCCTTGAACCCGAAAGTTCAAGGTGGAGATTGCAGGAGGCGTTAAGGCTTTCCGTCAAGCGGACATGCGCACCGGCCCCAGCGTGCAACCCCCGTGGTTGTGCGTATCGGCTCAGGGACATGACCGACTGGCAAGCACTCCAGGGAGCGGCGCAAGTATACCCGAAACAATCACAATGTTTCAGCCCCGGGTTTCATCCTGATCAGTGGCGAGCACCAGGTCGACGCGTTCGAGCAGGTCGCGAACCTGTTCACGGGTCGAACCGTTCACCGCCACTTCTGGCGTGTCCTGCTTGTGCAACAGGTCATGGGTAATGTTCAGCGCGGCCATCACGGCGATGCGGTCGGCGCCGATGACTTTGCCGCTGCTGCGGATCTCGCGCATCTTGCCATCCAGGTAGCGCGCGGCGCTCACCAGGTTGCTGCGCTCCTCCGGTGGGCAAATGATCGAGTATTCCTTGTCGAGGATCTGAACAGTGACGCTATTGCTTGAGCTCATGAGTCTTGCTCCAGGGCCTTGAGGCGCGAAATCATCGATTCGACCTTGTGCCGGGCGATTTCGTTTTTTTCTATGAGGTGTGCGCGCTCCTCGCGCCAGGATTTTTCCTGAGCTAGTAGGAGTCCGTTTTGGCGTTTTAGTTGCTCGACTCGGTCGATCAATTGCTCGAGTCGGCCCATCAGCGCTTGCAGGTCGTTCTGTTCCATGGGGTCCCGTTCGCTACAATCAGTGAGTGGCGCAAGGCCTTGCACGTTAACGAGTTGGCCGCGTCGATGGTCTTGGCGCGCCTGCCGGTGCTAGGATACAAGGTCTTCATTCTAGTCATTGCGCCGCCTGGCGCCTAGTTGCCATGTCTATTCAGAAATCCCCGTATCAAGGCTTTGCCGACCTGCTCAATGCAGGCGGTCACCCCGTCTCCCCTGCCGAGCTGCACGGCTTGCTGCTGGGCCGTAGCTGCGCAGGCGCCGACTTCGACGCCGAAGCCTGGCTGGCCGACGCCGCGCTGTCGCTGGACACCGAACCTGCGGACAACGTGCGCAATGCGCTGGTTGGCCTGCAGCAGATGGTGCAAGGCGAACTCACCGGCGAAGACGTGACCATCGTCATCCTGCTGCCTAGCGACGATGCGCCGCTGCCCGAGCGCGCCACCGCCCTGGGCCAATGGTGCCAAGGCTTCCTCACCGGCTTCGGCCTGCACTCGGGTGGCAAGACCCTGAGCCAGGAAGCCCAGGAAATCCTCCAGGACATGGATGCCATCTCGCAGGTGCAGGAAGCGCTGGAAGAATCCGAAGACGCCGAAAGCGACTACATGGAAGTGATGGAGTACCTGCGCGTGGCGCCGATGCTGCTGTTCACCGAGTGCGCCAAGCCGACGGCCGCTGCCAAGCCATCCCTGCACTGATGCGAAAAGGGGCCCACCTGTGCCAGTAATCCACATCCCGAAGTCGGAATATGCGCGTCGGCGCAAGGCTCTGATGGCGCAGATGGAGCCCAACAGCATCGCCATCCTGCCTGCTGCCGCCGTTGCCATTCGCAACCGTGACGTGGAGCACGTGTACCGCCAGGACAGCGACTTCCAGTACCTGAGCGGCTTCCCCGAGCCCGAGGCGGTGATCGCCCTGATCCCCGGCCGCGAGCACGGCGAGTACGTGCTGTTCTGCCGTGAGCGCAACCCCGAGCGTGAGCTGTGGGATGGCTTGCGGGCTGGCCAGGAAGGCGCCATTCGCGAATATGGCGCCGACGATGCGTTCCCCATCACCGATATCGACGACATCCTGCCCGGCCTGATCGAAGGCCGCGACCGGGTGTACACGGCCATGGGCAGCAACACCGAATTCGACCGGCACCTGATGGAGTGGATCAACGTCATCCGCTCCAAGGCCGACCTGGGGTCGCAGCCGCCTGAAGAATTCGTGGCCCTGGACCATCTGCTGCACGACATGCGCCTGTACAAGTCGGCCAACGAGGTGAAGGTCATGCGCCACGCCGCGCAGATCTCCGCCCGTGCCCACGTGCGCGCCATGCAGGCGTGCCGCGCCGGGCTGTACGAGTTCAGCCTGGAAGCCGAACTCGATTACGAATTCCGCAAGGGCGGGGCGAAGATGCCGGCCTATGGCTCCATCGTCGCCTCGGGCCGCAACAGTTGCATCCTCCACTACCAGGAGAACGATGCACTGCTCAAGGACGGCGACCTGGTGTTGATCGACGCCGGCTGCGAGATCGACTGCTACGCCAGTGACATCACCCGCACCTTCCCGGTCAGCGGCACGTTCTCGCCCGAGCAGAAAGCCATCTACGAGCTGGTGCTCAAGTCCCAGGAAGCGGCCTTCGCCGCCATCGGCCCGAACCGCCACTGGAACGAGGCCCATGAAGCCACCGTGCGGGTCATCACCGAAGGGCTGGTGGAACTGGGCCTGCTGGTGGGCGACGTCAACGAGCTGATCGTCAACGAAGCCTACCGCGCCTTCTACATGCACCGTGCCGGCCACTGGCTGGGCATGGACGTGCACGACGTCGGCGACTACCGCGTGGGCGGCGAGTGGCGAGTGCTGGAGCCGGGCATGACCCTGACGGTAGAGCCGGGCATCTACATCAGCCCCGACAACACCAGCGTCGGCAAGAAATGGCGTGGCATTGGCGTGCGTATCGAGGACGATGTGGTGGTAACCCGCAGCGGTTGCGACATCCTGACCCGCGACGTGCCCAAGACCGTCGCCGAAATCGAAGCCTTGATGGCTCAAGCACGTACCGAGGCCGCATGAACCGCGTCAAACTGGCAATCATCGGCGGCGGCCTGGTCGGCGCCAGCCTGGCCCTGGCCCTGCAGGCCGGCGCCAAGGCGCGCGGCTGGAAGATCATGCTGATCGAGCCGTTCGCCCCTGGCGATACCTACCAGCCCAGCTACGACGCGCGCTCTTCGGCGCTGTCGTTCGGTACCCGGCAGATCTACGAGCGCCTGGGCCTGTGGCAGCACATTCACCGCCGCGCCGAGCCTATCCGGCAAATCCACGTGTCGGACCGCGGGCGCTTCGGCGTCACCCGTCTTACCGCGCTGGAAGAAGGCGTGCCGGCCCTGGGCTACGTGGTGGAAAACGCCTGGCTGGGCCAGTGCCTGTGGCAGGCGCTCGACCCGGAAGTAGTGAGCTGGCGCGTGCCGGCCGAAGTCACCCGCCTGCAGGTGCGCGAGGACGGCTACCGCCTGACCCTCAACGACGACACCAGCCTGGACTGCGACCTGGCGGTGCTGGCCGACGGCGGCCGTTCCGGCCTGCGCGAGCAGCTGGGTATTGGCGTGCGCCGCCGGCCCTATGACCAGAGCGCGCTGATCGCCAACATCAGCCCCAGCCAGCCCCATGAAGGCCTGGCGTTCGAACGCTTCACCGATGACGGCCCCATGGCGCTGCTACCGCTGCCCGACAACCGTTGCGCGCTGGTGTGGACCCGCCAGGGCATGGACGCCCAGCGCCTGGCCGAGATTGACGAGCGCGCGTTCCTCAAGGAGCTGCAAGGCGTGTTCGGCTACCGCCTGGGCACCTTGCAGCAGGTGGGCGTGCGCCACCTGTACCCGCTGACGCTGGTAGAAGCCGAAGAGCAGGTGCGCCCCCACCTGGTGGTGCTGGGCAATGCCGCCCACGCGCTGCACCCTATCGCCGGCCAGGGTTTCAACCTGTCGCTGCGTGATGTGCAGTCGCTGGCCGACACTCTGTTGGCCAGCCAGGCGCCGTTGGGCGATTTCGCCACCTTGCAGCGTTACCGCGAAAGCCAGCGCGCCGACCAGGACCTGACCGTGGGCTTCTCCGACAAGGTCACCCGCCTGTTCGGCTCCTCTCAGCCGCTGGTGGCCGCCGGGCGCAACCTGGGCCTGCTGGGCCTGGACCTGCTGCCGCCGGCCAAGCGTTGGTTTGCCCGCCAGGCCATGGGCCTGGGCACCCGCGCAGATATGCAGGGTTGAGCATGGTCGCGTCGTTTTACTCCCCCATCAGCCCCGTGGAACAGGCTTGAAGCATGGAAATGCGTGCAGATCTGGTAGTAGTCGGCGCC
The DNA here is from genome assembly GCF_056175065.1 of Pseudomonas sp. JC1203. NCBI lineage: Bacteria > Pseudomonadati > Pseudomonadota > Gammaproteobacteria > Pseudomonadales > Pseudomonadaceae > Pseudomonas > Pseudomonas sp. JC1203. Next base: position 95,769 of record NZ_JBWCAM010000009.1, on the reverse strand, counting down.
GGCATGGTGGGCAGTGCCCTGGCCCTGGCGTTGCAGAACAGCGGCCTGGAAATCCTGGTGGTCGACGGCAGCCCCCTCAGCGTCAAGGCGTTCGACGCCCAGGCGCCGTTCGAACCGCGGGTAAGCGCCCTTTCGGCCGCCAGCCAGCGCGTGCTTGAACGCCTGGGTGCCTGGCAGGGCATTGCCCGGCGCCGCGCCAGCCCCTACGGCGACATGAGCGTGTGGGATGGCAGTGGCACCGGCCACATTCACTTCAGTGCGGCCAGCGTGCATGCCGAGACCCTGGGCCATATCGTCGAGAACCGCGTGGTCCAGGACGCTTTGCTGGAACAGCTGCACGACAGCGACATCGGCCTGCTGGCAAACGCCCGTCTGGAGCAGCTGCGCCGCTCCGGTGACGACTGGCTGCTGACCCTGGCCGATGGCCGCACCGTGCGCGCGCCGCTGGTGGTGGCCGCCGACGGCGCCCATTCCGCCGTACGCCGGCTGGCTGGCTGTGAAACCCGTGAGTGGGATTACCTGCACCACGCCATCGTCACCAGCGTACGCTGCGCCCAGCCGCACCAGCGCACTGCCTGGCAGCGCTTCACCGACGACGGCCCGCTGGCCTTCCTGCCGCTGGAACATGCCGACCAGCAGCATTGGTGCTCCATCGTCTGGTCGACCACGCCCAAGGAAGCCGAGCACCTGATGGCGCTGGACGACGACACCTTCTGCGCGCAACTGGAGCGTGCCTTCGAAGGGCGGCTGGGCAAGGTCGAGCACGCCGACAAACGCCTGTGCGTGCCGTTGCGCCAACGCCACGCCAAACGCTACGTGGCCGAAGGCCTGGTGCTGATCGGCGACGCCGCGCACACCATCCACCCGCTGGCCGGGCAGGGTGTGAACCTGGGCTTCCTGGATGCCGCGGTGCTGGCCGAAGAGCTGCTGCATGCCGCTGGCCGGGGCGAGCGCCTGGCCGATGTGCGCGTGCTGAGCCGCTACGAACGCCGGCGCATGCCCCACAACCTGGCGTTGATGGCGGCCATGGAGGGCTTTGAACGGCTGTTCCAGGCCGACCCGTTGCCGGTGCGCTGGTTGCGCAACAGCGGTTTGAAGTGGGTGGAACAGATGCCCGAGGCCAAGGCGCTGTTCGTGCGCCAGGCGCTGGGTTTGAGCGGCGACCTGCCAGAGTTGGCCAAACCTCTGTAACCCTTCCTGCAACCCTGTACCAGCGGCCAGGGCCCCCGCAATTACGCAGGCGCCCCGCCGAGCGCGTCGCCTGCATCGCGGCCACGGCCGGCGCCTACCCAGCACGCAACTCGGTTTCTGTAGCAGCGGCCGCAGGCCGCGTCCAGGGCGCCGCGCCTTCCCCGGCACACCGCGGTGAGCCTGGACGCTGCCTTAGGCAGCTGCTACAGGGACGCGGGCACCCGCCTATCGCGGCCAAGGCCGGCTCCTACCCAGCACGCAACTCGGTTCCTGTAGCAGCGGCCGCAGGCCGCGTCCAGGGCGCCGCGCCTTTCCCGGCACACCGCGGTGAACCTGGACGCTGCCTTAGGCAGCTGCTACAGGGACGCGGGCACCCGCCCATCGCGTCGCCTGCATCGCGGCCAAGGCCGGCGCCTACCGCGCACGGTGTAGGAGCCGACTTTAGTCGCGATGCCGGCAACGCGGTTTGAAGACAGTTGCTGCTAACGTATCGAGTTATCTTTATAACTTCGAGGAAACATCTGGAAACTTCTTGCTTTCGACTTCGATTGAGATGGCAAATGCGTTTCTCTACCATTTGCCCCTCATTCGATATCGGGGGTTATTTCCATGCTGCCATCCAAGCGCGTTTTCATTGCCCTGGCGCTCAGCCTGTTCGCCCATGAAGCCCGCGCCGCCGATGCAGTGGTGGTGTATTCCTCGCGCATCGACGAGCTGATCAAGCCAGTCTTCGACGCCTATACCGCCAAGACCGGTGTGCCGATCAAGTTCATCACCGACAAGGAAGCGCCGTTGATGCAACGCATCAAGGCCGAGGGTGAGCACGCCACCGCCGACCTGCTGCTGACCGTCGACGCCGGCAACCTCTGGCAGGCCGAGCAGATGGGCATCCTGCAGCCCATGCAATCGAGCGTCATCGACGCCAACATCCCGCCGCAGTACCGCGCCGCCAGCCATGAATGGACCGGCCTCAGCCTGCGCGCGCGAACCATTGCCTACTCCACAGCACGGGTAACGCCGGATGATTTGTCCACTTACGAGGCCCTTGCCGACAAACAGTGGGAAGGGCGCCTGTGCCTGCGCACGGCGAAAAAAGTCTACAACCAGTCGCTGACCGCCACCCTGATCGAAACCCACGGCGAGGCGCAGACCGAAGCCATCCTCAAGGGCTGGGTGAACAACCTGTCCACCGACGTGTTCTCCGACGACATCGCCGTGCTGCAGGCCATCAAGGCCGGCCAATGCGACGTGGGCATCGTCAACACCTACTACTATGGGCGCCTGCACCGCCAGGACCCGCAACTGCCGATCAAGCTGTTCTGGCCCAACCAGGAAGACCGTGGCGTGCACGTCAACCTGTCGGGCATTGGCCTCACCCGCCACGCGCCGCACCCTGAAGCCGCGAAGGCGCTGGTGGAGTGGATGACCGGGCCCGAGGCGCAGAAGATCTTCGCCGACACCAACCAGGAATTCCCGGCCAACCCCGCCGTCCAGCCTTCAGCGGAAGTGGCGGGCTGGGGCACGTTCAAGGCTGACACCCTGCCGGTGGAAGTGGCGGGCAAGCGCCAGGCCGAGGCTATCCGCCTGATGGACCGTGCTGGCTGGAACTGATTGGCCGTGAACCCGCGCCGCTGGTACCTGCCGGTATTCGCCATGGCGGCGCTGGTGCTGCTGCCCCTGAGCGTGTTGCTGTTGTCGTGGCAGAGCATCGACGCTGCCATCTGGCAGCACCTGTGGGCCACGCAGTTGCCGCGCCTGCTGGGCAACACCCTGAGCTTGCTGGCCAGTGTCGGCCTGGGCGTTACCCTGCTGGGCGTGAGCCTGGCGTGGCTTACCAGCCTGTGCCAGTTCCCCGGGCGGCGCTGGCTGGACTGGGCGCTGATGTTGCCGTTCGCCATCCCTGCCTACGTGCTGGCGTTCGTCTTCGTTGGCCTGCTGGACTTTGCCGGGCCGGTGCAGACGCTGCTGCGCGAGTGGTTCGGCAGCGGCCTGCGGTTGCCGCGGGTGCGCTCGACTGGCGGGGTGGTCATCGTGCTGGTGCTGGTGTTCTACCCCTACGTATACCTGCTGGCGCGCACCGCTTTCCTGGCCCAGGGCCGTGGGGTGATGGAAGCGGCGCGGGTGCTGGGGCACACACCCTGGCAGGCGTTCTGGCGCGTGGCCCTGCCCATGGCGCGGCCGGCCATTGGTGCTGGCATTGCCCTGGCGATGATGGAAACCCTGGCTGATTTCGGCGCGGTAGCGGTGTTCAATTTCGACACCTTCACCACCGCCATCTACAAGACCTGGTACGGCTTCTTCAGCCTCTCCAGCGCCGCGCAGCTGGCCAGCCTGCTGCTGGTGGCCGTGGTGCTGGTGCTGTATGGCGAGCGGCGCGCCCGGGGTGCGGCCCATGCCGGCAGCGAACGCGTGCGCGGGCACATGCTCTATCACCTGACCGGCTGGAAAGCCGCGGCGGCCACCGGCTGGTGTGGCCTGGTGTTCGCCTGTGCCTTCGTGGTGCCGGTGACGCAGCTGCTGGTGTGGTGCTGGCAGCGTGGGCGGTTCGACCTGGACGAGCGTTACCTGGGCTTGATCCTGCACACCCTTTACCTGGGCTCGCTGGCTGCGCTGGCAACGGTGGCGGTGGCGCTGGTGCTGGCATTTGCGCGGCGCCAGGCGCCCACCCGGGCCATCGGCGCCGGCGTGGGGCTGGCCAACCTGGGTTATGCGTTGCCCGGCTCGGTGCTGGCCGTGGCGATCATGCTGGCCTTCAGCTACCTGGATAAAGCCCTGGTCATCCCCCTGGCGGGCCGGCCGCTGCTGCTGGGCAGCCTGGTGGCGTTGCTGGTCGCCTACCTGGTGCGTTTCATGGCGGTTGCCTACGGCCCGCTGGAAAGCAGCCTGGCGAAAATTCGCCCGTCGCTGCCCGAAGCGTCGCGCAGCCTGGGGGTTGGCGGGGTGCGTTTGTTCACCCGGGTGTACGTGCCGCTGTTGCTGCCGGGGGCACTGAGCGCGGCGTTGCTGGTGTTCGTCGACGTGCTGAAGGAAATGCCCGCTACGCTGTTGATGCGCCCCTTCGGCTGGGACACCCTCGCCGTGCGGGTATTCGAGATGACCAGCGAAGGGGAATGGGCGCGCGCTTCACTGCCGGCCCTGACCCTCGTGCTGGTGGGGCTGCTGCCGGTGATCGGGCTGATTCGACGTTCGGCACGGCGTATCGGTCAAAGCTGATGGCGCCTCTGCCCAGAGGTGTCAGGGCCGCGCCTTGCGGCTACAATGCGCGGCATTCGGCGCGGCCGGTCATTGTGATCTGGTCTTATAGGCACCCCGCAAAGCCCTGTTCCAGAGCCTTGCGGGTGGTTTGCCCAGTATTCGCGCCTTCGCCAAGCCCGGAAGGAGAAACCCATGGGACAGCGTACGCCTCTGTATGACCTGCATTTGGCGCTAGGCGCCAAAATGGTCGATTTTGGCGGTTGGGACATGCCCCTGCATTATGGATCGCAGGTCGAGGAGCACCATCAGGTGCGTCGCGACTGTGGCGTGTTTGATGTATCGCACATGACCGTCATCGACATCGCCGGGCCCCAGGCCCAGGCCTTCCTCCAGCACCTGCTGGCCAATGATGTCGCGCGCCTTCAAGGCACCGGCGCGGCGCTGTACAGCGCCATGCTCGATGAGCGTGGTGGCATCGTCGATGACATGCTTGTCTACCTGCTGGACGACGGTTATCGCCTGGTGGTCAACGCCGCCACGCGTGACCAGGACCTGGCCTGGATCGGCAAGGTCGCCAACGGTTTCGATGTGCGCGTCAGCGAGCGCCCCGAGCTGGCGATGCTCGCCATCCAGGGCCCGCAGGCGCGGCATAAGGTCGCGCAGCTGGTGAGCCAGGCGCGCGCGAACCTGATCAATCAGCTCAAGCCATTCCAGGGCCTGCCCGACGTTGATTGGTTCATCGCCCGTACCGGTTACACCGGTGAAGACGGCCTGGAAATCGTGCTTCCGGCCACCGATGCCCCGGCTTTCTTCAACGACCTGGTCGGCGCCGGCATCGCCCCGATTGGCTTGGGGGCCCGGGATACGCTGCGTCTGGAGGCAGGCATGAACCTTTATGGCCAGGATATCGACCAGGCGCACTCGCCCCTGGTATCGAACATGGCCTGGAGCATTGCCTGGGAGCCGGTGCAGCGAAACTTCATCGGCCGTCAGGCGCTGGAGGCTGAACGCGGGCAGGGCGCCAGCGAAAAACTGGTCGGGCTGGTGCTGGAAGAGCGCGGTGTATTGCGTGCCCACCAGGTAGTTCGTATCGCAGAAATTGGCGAAGGGGAGATCACCAGTGGTAGTTTCTCACCTACGTTGAGCAAATCGATCGCCCTGGCGCGCGTTCCGATGGCCACCGCCGACCGTGCCGAGGTGGAAATCCGTGGCAAGTGGTACCCAGTGCGGGTAGTGCGCCCCACGTTCGTGCGCCATGGCAAAACCCTGATCTGACTTTTGCGCGGGCCTGCCGCCGACCCTGTTGAGGACAATAAAATCATGAGCAATATTCCTGCTGACCTGCGTTTTGCCGAAAGCCACGAGTGGGCGCGCCTGGAAGCCGACGGCAGCGTGACCGTGGGTATCTCCGACCACGCCCAGGAAGCCCTGGGTGACGTGGTGTTCGTTGAACTGACCGAAGTGGGCAAAGTGTTCGCCGCTGGCGACGCAGCAGGCGTGGTCGAGTCGGTGAAGGCCGCCTCCGACATCTACTCGCCGGTTTCGGGTGAAGTGATCGCCGTCAACGAAGCGCTGGCCGACGCGCCTGAATCGCTCAACGAAGAGCCCTACAGCGCCTGGATCTTCAAGCTCAAGCCAAGCAGCCCCGCCGAACTGGACAAGCTGCTGGACGCCGCTGGTTACAAAGCCGCCATCGGCGAGTAAGCAACTTCCCGGCACGGGCGGCAATCTCTTTCTAGACTGAACAGGCCTCGACCCGTCGAGGCCTGTTGTAAGCCATGTCTCGGAAAAGAGAGCCGCCATGTCCCGGTTGCCACCGCTTAGCGAACTGCAAGACCCCGACGCCTTTCCCCGCCGCCACCTCGGCCCCGATGCCGCGGAGCAGCGCGCCATGCTTGAGGCGCTGGGCCTGGCCAGCCGTGACCAACTGATCGAACAGACGGTACCGCCCGGCATTCGCTTCAACCGCCCCCTCCACCTCCCCCCGGCGCTGGATGAAACCGCTGCCCTGGCGAAGCTGCGCGGCCACGCCGAGCAGAACGAGGTATGGACCAGCCTCATCGGCCTGGGCTACCACGGTACCCTGACTCCCGCCGTCATCCTGCGCAACGTGCTGGAAAACCCCGGCTGGTACACCGCCTATACCCCCTATCAGCCTGAAATCGCCCAGGGCCGGTTGGAAGCGTTGCTCAATTTCCAGCAGATGATCATCGACCTCACCGGGCTGGAACTGGCCAACGCCTCGCTGCTGGACGAGGCTACCGCCGCCGCCGAGGCCATGGCGCTGGCACGGCGGGTGAGCAAGTCGAAAAGCCCGCGTTTCTTCGTCGACAGCAACTGCCACCCGCAGACCATCTCGGTGGTGCAGACCCGGGCCGAAGGCTTTGGCATCGAGCTGGTCATCGACACGGTGGAGAACCTCGCCAGCCACGACGTGTTCGGCGCGTTGCTGCAATACCCCGACACCCACGGTGAAGTCCGCGACCTGCGCCCGCTGATCGAGCAGTTGCACGCGCGGCAGGCCATCGCCTGCGTCGCCGCCGACCTGCTGAGCCTGCTGGTGCTTACCCCACCCGGGGAGATGGGCGCTGACGTGGTGCTGGGTTCCACCCAACGCTTCGGCGTGCCCATGGGCTATGGCGGGCCCCACGCGGCCTATTTTGCCAGCCGCGACGAGTACAAGCGCGCCATACCCGGGCGCATCATCGGTGTGTCCAAAGATGCCCGTGGCAACGTGGCGTTGCGCATGGCCCTGCAAACCCGCGAGCAGCACATCCGCCGCGAGAAGGCCAACTCCAACATCTGCACCGCGCAGGTGCTGTTGGCCAACATCGCCGCCTTCTACGCGGTGTACCACGGCCCCGACGGCCTGCGCCGCATTGCCCAGCGGGTGCACCGGCTCACGCAAATCCTCGCCGCAGGGCTTGAGCGCAAGGGCATCAGCCGGGTCAACCAGCATTACTTCGACACCCTCACCCTGGACGTTGGCGGCGCCCAGACGGCGATCATCGACAGTGCGCAGGCGGCGCGGGTGAACCTGCGAATTCTGGGGCGTGGCCACGTTGGCCTGAGCCTCGACGAAACCTGCGACGCCGCCACCGTGCGCCTGCTGTGGGACATTCTGCTGGGCGCCGACCACGGGCTGGAGGTGGCAGCGCTGGATGCTGAAACCCTGCCGGCCGGGATTCCCGCCGCGCTTGAGCGTGAATCGGGTTACCTCAGCCACCCGGTATTCAACCTGCACCACAGCGAAACCGAGATGCTGCGCTACCTCAAGCAGCTGGAAAACAAGGACCTGGCGCTGAACCAGTCGATGATCCCGCTGGGCTCCTGCACCATGAAACTCAATGCCACCAGCGAGATGATCCCCATCACCTGGCCACAATTCGCCAACCTGCACCCGTTCGCCCCGGTAGAGCAGGCGCGTGGCTACAAGGCCATGATCGACGAGCTGGAACAATGGTTATGCGCCATCACCGGCTTCGATGCCATCTGCATGCAGCCCAACTCCGGTGCCCAGGGCGAATACGCTGGCCTGCTGGCCATCCGCAAATACCATGAGAGCCGCCACCAGGGGCAGCGCAACATTTGCCTGATTCCGGCGTCGGCACACGGCACCAACCCGGCCTCGGCACAAATGGCGAGCATGCAGGTGGTGATCGTCGAGTGCGACGAGGCCGGCAACGTCGACCTCGACGACCTCAAGGCCAAGGCGCAGGCGGCGGGCGACAAGCTCTCCTGCCTGATGGCCACCTATCCTTCGACCCACGGCGTGTACGAAGAAGGCATCGTCGACATTTGCGCGGTCGTCCACCAGCATGGCGGCCAGGTGTACATGGACGGCGCCAACCTCAATGCCCAGGTGGGCCTGGCGCGCCCGGCCGATATCGGTGCGGACGTGTCGCACATGAACCTGCACAAAACCTTCTGCATCCCCCATGGCGGCGGTGGCCCGGGCATGGGCCCGATTGGCGTGCGCGCGCACCTGGCGCCGTTCGTGGCCAACCACCCGGTGGTGCCCATCGACGGGCCGTTGCCGAACAACGGCGCGGTCAGCGCCGCGCCCTGGGGCAGCGCCAGCATCCTGCCCATCAGCTGGATGTACATCGCCATGATGGGGCCGCAGCTGGTGGCCGCCACCGAGGTGGCGATACTGTCCGCCAACTACCTGGCTAACCAGCTGGGCGGCGCCTTCCCGGTGCTGTATAGCGGCCGCAACGGGCGCGTGGCGCACGAATGCATCCTCGACCTGCGGCCACTGAAGGCGCAGACCGGCATCAGCGAGGAGGACGTGGCCAAGCGCCTGATGGACTACGGCTTCCACGCGCCAACCATGTCGTTCCCGGTGCCGGGCACGCTGATGATCGAGCCCACCGAAAGCGAATCAAAGGCCGAGTTGGACAGGTTCGTGGAAGCGATGTTGAGCATTCGCGCCGAAATCGCCCAGGTCGCCAACGGCCATTGGCCTGCCGAGGACAACCCGCTCAAGCGCGCGCCGCATACCCTTGCCGACATCACCGCACCTTGGGAGCGCCCATACCCCATCGCCCAGGCAATTACCCCCAGCAGTCACACCCTGGCGCATAAATACTGGCCAGCGGTGAACCGGGTCGACAACGTGTATGGGGATAGGAACCTGTACTGCGCGTGCGTGCCGGTGGATGACTACAGAACCCCGTAGCAGCGACTACTAATTGTGGGAGCTGGCTTGCCAGCGAGCTTCTTGACCGCAACAACTCGCTGGCAAGCCAGCTCCCACAAAGCGAGGCTTATTCGCCGACTGGCTCTGCGCCCTTGATCAGGATGGCGTTGGCCAATTCCATGTCCGAAGCCTTCAAACCTGGGTTATCGGTGCGCACTTGTTGCATTGCCGCTTCAAGGTAAGGCCCCTTGATGCTGCCATTGCTCGCCACATAGCTGCCGGCGTCATCCTGGGCGGCGACGATCAGTTTGTGGTGGCGGAACGTCAGGTAGGTGGAACCCGTGGTTGCACCGGAAGACAGTACGTCTCTCAGGAAACCATCGGCCATGGCCGAGCCAACTGGTACCGAGAGCAGGGCGAGCGTTACTACGGCAGTTTTAAGACGCATGATGGGTGACTCCGACAGGATTGTTCATGATTTGGATTCTCAAGCCTGAAGCGGAGTTCCCGATAGAGCGGTTTCTATTTCAAATCATTTCTCGGCGTCACTCGCAGCACCTCCTCGACGGTCGTCAGCCCCGCGGCAATTTTCTGTGCGCCGGACAGGCGCAGGGTGCGCATGCCCTCCATCACGGCCCTGCGCTTGAGCGAGGTCAGGTCGGTCTCGGCCTGGATATGCGCCTTCACCGTGTCGCTCATCTGCATGATCTCGTACACCCCGGCGCGGCCGCGGAAGCCGGTGTCGCGGCACTCGTTGCAGCCGATGGCACGGTGGGCGGTGGCGGGCAGCGGCGCTTGCCAAGGCCGCGTCAGGGTCTGCCAATCTTCCTCGCCCAATGCCTGCGGCGCCTTGCAGTGCGGGCACAGGGTGCGCACCAGGCGCTGAGCCATCACCCCCAGCAGGGTGGCCTTAATCAGGTAGTGCGGCACCCCAAGCTCCAGCAGGCGGCTGATGGCGCTGGGCGCATCGTTGGTGTGCAGGGTGGATAACACCAGGTGGCCGGTGAGCGCTGCCTGCACGGCCATTTCGGCGGTTTCCAGGTCGCGGATCTCGCCGATCATGATGATGTCCGGGTCCTGGCGCATCAGCGCGCGCACGCCGCTGGCGAAGGTCAGGTCGATGTTGTGCTGCACCTGCATCTGGTTGAACGCCGGTTCCACCATTTCGATGGGGTCTTCGATGGTGCACAGGTTCACCTGGGGCGTGGCCAGGCGCTTGAGGGTGGTGTACAGCGTGGTGGTCTTGCCCGAGCCTGTGGGGCCGGTCACCAGGATGATGCCGTTGGGCTGGCTGATCATGTCCTCCCAGCGCCGCAGGTCATCGGTGCCAAAGCCCAGCTCGTGAAAGTCCTTGAGCAGCACCTGCGGGTCGAAGATGCGCATTACCATTTTTTCGCCAAACGCGGTGGGCAGTGTCGACAGCCGCAGTTCCACTTCGCCGCCGTCGGGGGTCTTGGTCTTGACCCGGCCGTCCTGGGGTTTGCGCTTTTCGGCGACGTTCATGCGCCCTAGGCTTTTCAGGCGGCTGACAATGGCCATGGTGACCTGGGGCGGAAATTGATACACGTTGTGCAGGATACCGTCGATGCGAAACCGCACGGTGCCCTGCTCGCGCCGTGGCTCAATGTGGATATCGCTGGCGCGCTGCTGGAAGGCGTACTGGAACAGCCAATCGACGATGTTGACGATGTGCGCGTCGTTGGCGTCGGGTTCCTGGTCGCTTGAGCCCAGGTTCAGCAACTGCTCGAAATTGCCTGGGCTGCCGCCGCGTTGGTCAGTGTTGTTGGCGCCGCTGACCGAACGGGCCAGGCGATAGAACTCGACGGTAAGGCGCTGTATTTCCGCCGGGTTGGCGACCACGCGCCGTATGTTGCGCTTGAGCACGTGGGTGAGGTCGGCTTCCCAGCCGCTGACATAGGGCTGCGCGCTGGCCACGGTGACGGCGGTGCGTGACACGGCCACGGCGAGAATCTTGTGGCGTTGGGCAAAGCCGTAGGACATCAGCGGCGTCAGGGCCGCCACGTCGATTTTCAGCGGGTCGATGCGCAGGTAGGGTTGGCCGGCCTGTTGTGCCAGCCACAGGGTCAGCTGCTCCAGGTCCAGCGCCTTGCCTGGGCGGCTGCGGTCGTCCAGTTGTTGGCTGGCGATGAACTCCAGCGGGTGTTGCTTGCAGTTGTGCAGCGCCCGGCGAGTCGCCATGGCGTGTTCAGCTGAATCCTGGCTGAGAAAACCCTGGTCCACCAGGTCGCGCAACAGGTCGTTCAACTCCAGCCAGCGGTCCTCAATGACGGTGACGACGGACATGCGGGCTCCTTGAATCGGTCTACAACGCCCAGGCTGAAAAAGGGTGCCTGAGCGTCAAAGGTAGACCGGGGAAACCCGTTGTTGTTGCCGGTGGCGCCGGGAAAAAGTTTCAGGGTCTTGCCGGGCGTTCAGCCCACGGCGGCCAGGCCCTGACTGGCCGCTGGCTGCAGCTCGACGGAGAGCACGCAGATGAGGTTGGATATTTTATGACCAATTACTTCCGCGCGATGCCAGCTGAGGCCATCGATGCTCAAGTCAACGTGCAGCAGGTCCTCTTCACGCACCACGTTGAGCGCCAGCGGGGTGAGGTACTGCATCGCGAACAGGTTCAGCACGCGGCACAGGCTGTCGGGCTCGGCTTCGGCTACCAGTTGATAGCGCACGCTGGTGGTGGCCTGGTGCGGGCTCCAGGTGTCGCTGCGCGCGGGCAGGTGGGCTTCGTGGGCGGTCATGGCAGGGCTCCTGAAACGATGGGCACAGTTTTCCATGGCGGGCCGGGTATTTCTTGTCTAAATCAGTCGCATAATGGCGTTGTGCGAATCATGTGATTCGACGGTTAGCCTAGATGGGATATTTTTATGCACAGTGAGCTGGATCACTACGACCGCCGCATTCTGGCCCTGCTGCAAGAGGACGCCTCGCTGTCCAGCGCGCAGGTCGCCGAGCAAGTGGGCCTGTCGCAATCGCCGTGCTGGCGGCGCATTCAGCGATTGAAAGAGGAAGGGGTGATTCGCGGGCAGGTGACGCTGCTGGACCGCAAGAAGATCGGCCTCAACACGCAGATTTTCGCCGAGGTGAAACTCAACGCCCACGGGCGCTCCAACTTCACCGAATTTACCGACGCGATTCGCGGTTTTCCCGAAGTGCTGGAGTGTTATGTGCTGATGGGGTCGGTGGACTTTCTGCTGCGCATCGTGACGCCGGACATCGAAGCCTACGAGCGGTTTTTCTTTGAAAAGTTGTCGCTGGTGCCGGGCATCCAAGAGGTGAACTCGACCGTGGCATTATCCGAGATCAAGTCCACCACCAGCCTGCCAGTGCTGCGCTGACCCGTAGCAGCTGCCGCAAGGCTGCGTCACGGCAAACGCGGTATGTCAGTAATACCGCGGCGCCGGTGACGCGGCCTTTGGGCCGCTGCTGCAGGTTATTTGCGCAGGATCTGCTTCCATGCGCGGCACTGGGTCACGGTCAGTGCCTGGTGTACACGGGCTTCCAGCACTTCGTCGCTGAGATCAGTGTCGGCCAGCTGGTGCAGCTTGTTCAGCTCACCGTACAGGCGGTCCACTTCCGGCAGGTCCAGCACGTCGCGCGCATGGTGCAGCCAGGCCTGGATGCGCTCGATGCGCGGCAGCTGCTCGGCCAGGTCTTCGGGCTGTTGCTGGTAACGGCCCAGCTGCAGGGCGGTAGCTTCTTCGGCAAGGAAGTGGCCCAGCCAATTCATCAGCTGTGCAGCGCCCTGGCGGTTGCCACGGTTGTTGCGCTCTACCGTCCAGGCGCGGGCCATCAGCCAGCGCGAGGTATTCAGCGAGAACAGGCCCCAGCGGGTGTCCAGCAGCTCTTCGATGAACTGCTCGGGGGCCGCCTGGCGCACGTCCTCGTCTTCCTGGCCGGCCTGCACCAGCGGGCGCCAGTCTTCCAGCAGGGCATCCAGGCTCACGCGCAGCTCATGGGTAGTGCTGCGCGGGGCAGCCTGGCCCAGGCTGCCGGCCAGGGCGCGCAGTTCGATCAATTGCGCTACCCAGTCCTGCAGCAGGCGCCAGTGGCCGTTGAACCGGTACTGCTCGGCCAGGCGCTGGCTGTTGCCCAGCAGGTGCCAGGCCAGGGCGGTGAAGGCGTCGTCCAGGGCCATTTCGGCATTCAGCTCAGGCGCCGGCAGGCTCAGGGTGTAGCTGCCCGGCTCGGCCAGGCGGTAGCCGCGCTCGGCCTTGCTGATGTCACAGGGCATCAGTGGCAGCTTGATGGCCAGTTCCGCAGCCAGCTCCAGCAGGGCCGCCGGGTCGCCTTCGCGCAGTTCCAGCTCCAGCTCGCAGATCTCTTCGGACTGCTTGCCGACGATGACCTTGCCCAGGTCCAGGGCCGCCTCGATCACCACCTTGGCCTTGCCGCGGCCCCAGGCGATTTCCGCGCGCTCGCGGACGAAGTCGGTGGTGAACACCGGCTTGATGGTCTTCTTGTCCAGTTCGGCCAGCTCTTCGGGCCAGCATTCGCCGTCCAGCTTCTTCAGGTCCAGCTTGGCCTTGGCCAGGTCCCAGTTGTACTCGTTGCGTTCGGACAGGCCGGCAACGCTTTGACCGCGGGTTTTCAGGGTCTGGATGATTTCGTCGCCATCCTTGCGCAGGCGCAGCGCGACCTTGGCGCCGGCCAGTTCGCCGGTGGGGGTGTCGAAGTACTGATTGAACAGCTCACGGCGTTCCCAGCCACTCTTGTTGCGCTTTTTCAGCAACGGGTGTTCGCGCAGTTCAGCCAGGGTTTCGGGGCTGACGCGCAGTTTGATTTCGGTTTCTTTTTGCATGGCGGGAGAATCCAGGCGCTGTTCTGATAGGAGCGCAGATGACTGCTAAGGCCGTGCAGTGTACAGGACTACCATCCCGGCGGTTTATTCTCGGTGCTCAATGGCTCTATGATGGGCTTCGCACCCAGGAGAATGCCCATGCCATTGCCTTCCCTCAAAGAACAGTTCGCCGCGCTGATTGCCGCGCCGTCGGTGAGCTGCACCCAGGCCAGCCTCGACCAGTCGAACAAACCGGTGATCGACCTGCTGGCCGGTTGGCTGGGCGACCTGGGCTTTGCCTGTGACATTCGCGAGGTGTCCCCGGGCAAGTTCAACCTGCTGGCCAGCCGTGGCACCGGCCCTGGCGGCCTGGTGCTGTCGGGCCACAGCGACACCGTGCCCTACGACGAAAAACTCTGGCAGACCGACCCGCTCAAGCTCACCGAGGTGGACGGCCGCTGGGTGGGCCTGGGCAGCTGCGACATGAAAGGCTTCTTCGCGCTGGTCATCGAGGCGGTGCTGCCGCTGCTGGCGCATGACTTCAAGCAGCCGTTGCTGATCCTCGCCACCTGCGACGAGGAAAGCTCCATGGCCGGCGCCAAGGCCCTGGCTGCCGCCGGCTGGCCGCTGGGCCGCGCGGCGGTGATCGGCGAGCCCACCGGGCTCAAGCCGATCCGCCTGCACAAGGGCGTGATGATGGAGCGCATCGACATTCTCGGCCGCAGCGGCCATTCCTCCGACCCAAGCCTGGGCCACAGCGCCATGGAAGCCATGCACGGCGCCATCAGCGAACTGATGGGCCTGCGCAAGCAGTGGCAGGTGGAGTACAACAACCCGCAGTTCAGCGTGCCGCAACCCACCCTGAACTTCGGCTGCATTCATGGCGGCGACAACCCCAACCGCATCTGCGGCCAGTGCTCGCTGGAGTTCGACCTGCGCCCCCTGCCGGGCATGGACCCCAAGGTGCTGCGCGCCGCCATTCGTCAGAAGCTCGAGCCGCTGGCCGACCTGCACCAGGTGAAGATCGACTACGCGCCGCTGTTCAGCGAAGTGCCGCCCTTCGAGCAGGCTGCCGACTGCGAACTGGTGCAAGTGGCCGAGCGCCTGACCGGCCACCGGGCGGAAGCGGTGGCATTCGGCACCGAAGCGCCTTATCTTCAGCGCCTGGGTTGCGAGACCTTGATTCTGGGCCCTGGCGACATCGCCTGCGCGCACCAGCCGGGAGAATTCCTGGAAATGTCACGTCTTGAGCCCACAGTGCGTCTATTGCGTCAGTTGATTGAACATTATTGCCTGCAGCCGGCCTAAACGGCTGCAGTGCCCATCCGTATTGAAGAGAGGAGAGCCCGCGTGTTGCCAAGCCTGTTACGACGATAACCAGCAGCCAGCTGTGCGTTCCCACGTTGCTCGTCCACTCTTCCACAGGCTTTTGAAGTTATGCCCGAATACGTCAATTGGCTCCGTCACGCGTCTCCCTACATCAACGCCCACCGCGATTGCACTTTCGTGGTGATGCTGCCCGGCGATGGCATCGACCATCCCAACTTCGGCAACATCGTCCATGACCTGGTGCTGCTGCACAGCCTGGGCGTGCGCCTGGTGCTGGTGTACGGCTCGCGCCCGCAAATCGAAAGCCGCCTGGCCGCCCGTGGCCTCACCCCGCACTACCATCGCGGCCTGCGCATCACCGACGCGGCCACGCTGGAATGCGTAGTCGACGCCGTCGGCGCCCTGCGCATTGCCATCGAAGCGCGCCTGTCCATGGACATGGCTTCCTCGCCCATGCAGGGTGCCCGCCTGCGCGTGGCTGGCGGCAACCTGGTGACCGGCCGGCCTATCGGCGTGGTCGAAGGTATTGATTACCACCACACCGGTGAAGTGCGCCGCGTCGACCGCAAGGGCATCAACCGCCTGCTGGACGAGCGCTCCATCGTGCTGCTGCCGCCATTGGGCTACTCGCCCACCGGCGAGGTGTTCAACATTGCCTGCGAAGACGTTGCCATGAGTGCCGCCATCGAGCTGGGTGCCGACAAGCTGCTGCTGTTCGGCGCTGATCGCGGCCTGATCGACGCCAATGGCAAGCTGGTACGCGAGTTGCGCCCGCAACAGGTGCCCGCGCACCTGGAGCGCCTGGGCATGGAAAATTACCAGGCCGAACTGCTCGATGCCGCCGCCCAGGCGTGCAAGGGCGGCGTGGGCCGCAGCCATATCGTCAGCTACGCCGAAAACGGCGCGCTGCTGACCGAGCTGTTCACCCGCGACGGTGGCGGCACCCTGGTGGCCCAAGAGCAGTTCGAGCAGGTGCGCGAGGCGGCGATTGAAGACGTAGGCGGCCTGCTGGACCTGATCAGCCCGCTGGAAGAGCAGGGCATCCTGGTGCGCCGTTCCCGCGAGGTGCTGGAGCGCGAGATCGAGCAGTTCAGTGTGGTGGCGCGTGAGGGGATGATCATCGCCTGTGCGGCGCTGTACCCCATCGCCGATTCCGAGGCCGGCGAGTTGGCGTGCCTGGCGGTGAACCCGGAGTACCGCCATGGCGGCCGTGGTGATGAACTGCTGGAGCGCATCGAGAACCGTGCGCGGGAAATGGGCTTGAAGACGCTGTTCGTGTTGACGACCCGCACCGCCCACTGGTTCCGCGAGCGTGGTTTCGAGCCTAGCGGTGTGGAGCGCCTGCCGGCGGCGCGGGCGTCGCTGTACAACTACCAGCGCAATTCGAAGATCTTCGAAAAAGCGCTTTAAAGCTATCGCGGCCAAGGCCGGCTCCTACGCTGACCGTGGTAGGAGCCGGCCTTGGCCGCGATGGGCGCGACGCGTTATATCAGTTGCTGATACCCAGGATGCTCGCCTGGTACGAGCCCACGAAGGTGTCGAAGTCCCCCACCTCGGTCTGCTCCAGCTCCGACTGCTGCGCGATGGACTTGCGCGCCATTTCCTCGAACTTTGCCTGCTCTTCCACGCTCAATGCCTGGCTGCGGAAGAATTCCGCGTGCACCTGGCTCTGGCGCAGCGAGAACTGCGCGAAGCTTTCCTTGTGCTCGGCCATGCTCGCCAGCACCTGCGCCGACGGCGTCAGTGACGGGTCGCTGACCTTGGCGCGCTGGGCGGCCAGGGCCTTGGCGTGTTCGTCGCTACCATGGCTTTCGTCCAGCAGCTCGGCCAGCGGCGCGATCTGGTCCAGCAGCTCGGCGGCCCATTGCTTGAGCTCAACCGGCTGGCCATCACGCTGCAGCTGCAGGCCAGGCTTGCGGCCTTCCTTGACCACGCTGAGGAAGTTGTTGGTGGCGCCGCCGCACTCACCGCTTTCCAGCAGCGGGCTTTCCTGCAGGGCGCAGTACAGCAGGAACGCGTCCAGGAAGCGCGCTTCGGGCAGGTCGATGCCGGTAGGCAGGAACGGGTTGATGTCCAGGCAACGCACTTCCACGTATTGCACGCCACGGGCCATCAGTGCCTGGATTGGGCGCTCGCCGGTGTAGGTCACACGCTTGGGGCGAATGTTGGAGTAGTACTCGTTCTCGATCTGCAGGATGTTGGTGTTCAACTGCACCCACTCGCCATCCTTGTGCGTGCCGATCTCCACGTACGGCGCGTACGGCGTGGCCACGGCCTTGCGCAGGCTGTCGGTGTAGCTGGGCAGGTCGTTGTAGCACGGGGTCAGGCCGGCCTGGGCGTTGCTTTGGTAACCCAGGTCGCTCATGCGCAGGCTGGTGGCGTAGGGCAGGTACAGGGTGTCGGCGTCCAGCTGTTCCAGCTGGTGGCCACGGCCGCGCAGGAAGCCTGCGTCAAGGGCCGGCGAGGCACCGAACAGGTACATCAGCAGCCAGCTGTAGCGGCGGAAGTTGCGGATCAGCGCGATGTAGGCCGAAGACTGATAGTCGCGGTCGCTCTGCTCGGCACCTTCGGCCTGGCGCAGCAAAGGCCACAGCTGCTCGGGCAGCGAGAAGTTGTAGTGGATGCCGGCGATGCACTGCATGGTGCGGCCGTAGCGCAGGGCCAGGCCCTGGCGGTACACATACTTGAGCTGGCCGATGTTCGAGGTGCCGTAGTAGGCAATCGGAATGTCTTCCTCGGCGGGCAGCGGGCAGGGCATCGAAGGGCTCCAGAGGAACTCGTTGCCCAGCTTGGAATAGGCGAAGCGGTGGATTTTTTCCAGGCTTTGCAGGGTCTGCGCCGGGTCGGCCAGGGCTGGGGTAATGAACTCCAGCAGCGACTCGGAATAGTCCGTGGTGATCTGCTCATTGGTCAACGCAGCGCCCAAGGCCTCGGGGTGCGGCGTTTGTGCCAGGCGGCCCTGGGCAGTGACGCGCAGGCATTCGCGCTCGATGCCGTGCAGGCAATGCTCAAGCAGGGTCAGGTTGGCACGCTCGCGCAATAGGCGCAGGCGGCGGTTGAGAATTTCGCTCAAGTTGGATTCCTTCACGCGTCAGTCGCCCCAATATGGGGGTAGAGTTGACGGTCTACAAGGGTGACGAAAGGAACCGGCGTTGTCGCCTGGTACGGTTATTGGTGTCAGATTTTTCGCCTGACGTTCCATTTGTATCCAGGTAGTCGATTCCGGCACCGCATACGCAGTGCCGAAATTAACCCATTCAGGATACAAACCGCTAGAGAACCACGAAGGTCCCCTGCGCTTTTGCCATCAGTTTGTCGCCCTGAAGCACTTCGGCGTCGACCACCAGGGTGCGGCGGCCGCCGTGCACGATCCGGGCAACGCACAGCACCTCGCCCTCGGCCACCGGGCGCAGGTAGTTGATCTTGCACTCCAGCGTCACGCTTTGCTGGTCGAAGCCGTGATGGCTGGAGCACGCCAGGCCCATGGTGATGTCCACCAGGCTGAACAGCGCGCCGCCATGCATTACCTGGCCACGGTTGCGCAGGTGCGGCTCCAGCGCCAGGGCTACCTGTGCCTCGCCTTTTTCAAGGCTGTGCAGGCGGCACCCCAGCAACTGGCTGAAGGCGCTGTGCACCAGCGCTTCAGGGATATCCATCAGCGTTTCTTCAGCTGCTTGGCGTTGGCGAACAGCGAGGCCATGGCGTTGTTGGCCGGGGCAGCTGCGGGCTCCTTCTGGCGCGCAGGCGCGCCTTGCTGGCGTGGCGCTGCGCCTGGGCGGCTGCCGCGAGCACCGTCGACTTTCTCACCCGGGGTGTCGCTCATGCGCATCGACAGGCCCACGCGCTTGCGTGGAATGTCGACTTCCATGACCTTGACCTTCACCACGTCACCCGCCTTCACGGCTTCGCGAGGGTCCTTGATGAACTTCTCGGACAGCGCCGAAATGTGCACCAGGCCGTCCTGATGCACGCCGATGTCGACGAAGGCACCGAAGTTGGTCACGTTGGTGACCACGCCTTCCAGGATCATGCCCGGCTGCAGGTCCTTCAGGTCTTCCACGCCTTCCTGGAATTCGGCGGTCTTGAACTCGGGGCGCGGGTCGCGGCCTGGCTTGTCCAGTTCCTGCAGGATGTCGGTAACGGTGGGCAGGCCGAAGGTTTCATCGGTGAATTTCTTCGGGTCCAGGCGCTTGAGGAAGGCGCTGTCGCCGATCAGCGAGCGAATGTCGCGGTCGGTCTCGGCGGCGATGCGCTTTACCAGCGGGTAGGCTTCGGGGTGGACGGCCGAGGCGTCCAGCGGGTTGTCGCCATTCATCACGCGCAGGAAGCCTGCGGCCTGTTCGAAGGTTTTCTCGCCCAGGCGGCTGACTTTCTTCAGCGCGGCGCGGGTCTTGAAGGCGCCGTGCTCGTCGCGGTGCGCGACGATGTTCTGCGCCAGCGTGCTGTTGAGGCCCGAGATGCGCGCCAGCAGCGCCACCGAGGCGGTGTTCACGTCCACGCCCACGGCGTTCACGCAGTCCTCGACCACGGCGTCCAGGCCGCGCGCCAGCTTCAGCTGCGAGACGTCATGCTGGTACTGGCCGACGCCGATGGATTTCGGGTCGATTTTCACCAGCTCGGCCAGCGGGTCCTGCAGGCGGCGGGCAATCGACACGGCGCCACGGATGGACACGTCCAGGTCGGGGAATTCCTTGGCCGCCAGTTCCGAGGCCGAGTACACCGAAGCGCCGGCTTCGGAGACCATGACCTTGGTCATTTTCAGGCCTGGGTATTTTTTGATCAGCTCGGCGGCCAGCTTGTCGGTTTCGCGGCTGGCGGTGCCGTTGCCGATGGCAATCAGGTCAACCGAGTGCTTGGCGCACAGGGCGGCCAGCACGGCCAGGGTCTGGTCCCACTTGTTGTGCGGCACGTGCGGGTACACGGTGGCGGTATCCAGCACTTTACCGGTGGCATCGACCACGGCCACCTTGCAGCCGGTGCGCAGGCCCGGGTCCAGGCCCAGGGTGGCGCGCGGGCCGGCCGGCGCGGCCAGCAGCAGGTCGTGCAGGTTGTGGGCGAAGACGTTGATGGCCTCAGCCTCGGCGCCATCGCGCAGCTCGCCGAACAGGTCGGTCTCCAGGTGGGTGTACAGCTTGACCTTCCAGGTCCAGCGCACCACCTCGCCCAGCCATTTGTCGGCAGGGCGGTTCTGGTTTTTCAGCGCGAAGTGCTCGCCAATCATCATTTCGCACGGGTGCAGGGTGCCCGGCAGCTCTTCGCCCACTTTCAGGGTGGAGCTGAGCACGCCTTCGTTGCGGCCGCGGAAAATCGCCAGGGCGCGGTGCGACGGCATGCTCTTCAGCGGCTCGTCGTGTTCGAAGTAGTCGCGGAACTTGGCGCCTTCCTCTTCCTTGCCGGCGACCACGCGGGCGCTGAGGGTGGCTTCCTGCTTGAGGAAGTTGCGCAGCTTGTCCAGCAGGCGGGCGTCTTCAGCGAAGCGCTCCATCAGGATGTACTTGGCACCTTCCAGGGCGGCCTTGGTGTCGGCCACGCCTTTTTCGGCGTCGACGAAGCGTGCCGCCTCGGCCTCGGGGGCCAGCATCGGGTCGCCCAGCAGGCCATCGGCCAGTTCGCCCAGGCCAGCTTCCAGGGCGATCTGGCCCTTGGTGCGGCGCTTCTGCTTATAAGGCAGGTACAGGTCTTCGAGGCGGGTCTTGGTGTCGGCCAGGTTGATGTCGCGGGCCAGTTCGGGGGTCAGCTTGCCTTGTTCCTCGATGCTGGCCAGGATACTGGCGCGGCGGTCATCGAGTTCGCGCAGGTAGCGCAGGCGTTCTTCCAGGTTACGCAGTTGGGTGTCATCCAGGCTGCCGGTCACTTCTTTCCGGTAGCGGGCGATAAAAGGCACCGTCGAGCCTTCATCCAGAAGTGCCACGGCCGCTTCGACCTGTTGCGGGCGTACGCCGAGTTCTGCGGCGATGCGGCTGTTGATGCTGTCCATGAGACCACCTGAGCAATTGTGAATGCAGAGCCGCCGGCCGGGGCTGGCGAACTGGACTGCCGGGCGCGCCCGGCATAAAAGGGGCGCATTATAACCAGCCATGCGGGGTTGGGGGATGCTGGCAAAATCACCTGTCGGCGCGTCTGTTATGGCAACCCAGGTAAAATCTGCTAACAATGCACACAGCACACTGATTCGGCACCTGCGCCATAATACGTGCCGAGATCACAGGAGTAAGCCATGAGCAGCACTGCACAAGCACCAAAGATTCTGATTGTTGACGACGATCAGGTCATCCGGGATCGGCTGGTGCGCTTCCTCACCGAGAACACCGACTTCAACGTCCGCGCCGTCGGCGACACCAAGGAAATGGACCGGCTGCTGGCCCGCGAGTCCTATAACCTGGTGGTCATGGACTTGATGCTGCCCGGTGAAGATGGCCTCACGGCCGCCGCGCGCCTGCGCCGTGAAAAGGTCAACCCTATTCCGGTCATCATGCTGACCGCCAAGGGCGACGACCAGGACCGCATCGCCGGCCTGGAACATTGCGACGATTACCTGGGCAAGCCGTTCAACCCGCGCGAACTGGTTGCTCGCATCAAGGCCGTGCTGTTCCGCCGCGTGGCCCCGGTGCCTGGCGCGCCGGCCAGTGAAGACGAAGTGGTGACCTTCGGCGATTACTCGCTGTCGCTGGCCACCCGCGAACTCAAGCGTGGCGACCAGGTGAACATGCTCACCACCGGTGAGTTCGCCGTGCTCAAGGCGCTGGTCATGCATGCCCGCGAGCCGCTGACCCGCGACAAGCTGATGAACCTGGCCCGTGGCCGCGAATGGGATGCCCTGGAGCGCTCCATCGACGTGCAGATCTCGCGCCTGCGGCGCATGATCGAGCCAGACCCATCCAAGCCGCGCTATATCCAGACCGTCTGGGGCGTGGGCTACGTCTTCGTGCCGGACGGCAAGAGCAAGTGACGGGGCATTTGTAGGAGCGGGCCGTAAGGGCTCGCCATCCGCAATCAGTGCGAGCGGTGCTCGTTCCTGCAAGGTTTATGGCTGCTGTATATGAAGACCCCCGTTTGGTTTCCCCAGAGTTTCTTTGCCCGCACGTTATGGCTGGTGCTGGCTGTGGTGCTGTTTTCCAAGGCCCTTACCCTGGTTTATCTGTTGATGAACGAGGACGTGCTGGTGGACCGCCAGTACAGCCACGGCGTGGCGCTTACGCTGCGCGCCTATTGGGCGGCCGATGAAGACGACCGCGAGCGCATCGCCGATGCCGCCGGCCTGATCCGCGTGGTGGGTGGTGGGGTGCCCGAGGGTGAACAGCACTGGCCCTACAGTGAAATCTACCAACGCCAGATGCAGGCTGAACTGGGTGCCGACACCGAGGTGCGCCTGCGCGTGCATGCGCCGCCGGCGCTGTGGGTGCGCGCGCCAAGCCTGGGCGCGGGCTGGTTGAAGGTGCCGTTGTACCCCCACCCGTTGCGTGGCCAGAAAATCTGGAGCGTGCTGGGCTGGTTCCTGGCCATCGGCCTGCTGTCCACCGCCTCGGCATGGATTTTCGTGCGTCAGCTCAGCCAGCCCCTCAAGCGCCTGGTATTTGCCGCGCGCCAGCTGGGCCAGGGCCGTAGCGTGCGCCTGCCCATCAGCGACACCCCCAGCGAGATGACGGAGGTGTACCGCGCGTTCAACCAGATGGCCGAGGACGTGGAACAGGCCGGGCGCGAGCGCGAGCTGATGTTGGCCGGGGTGTCCCACGACCTGCGTACACCGTTGACGCGGTTACGCCTGTCCACCGAATTCATGGACCCTTCCAGCGACCTTGCTGCCGACATGCAGCGCGATATCGAGGACATGGACGCCATTCTTGACCAGTTCCTGGCCTTCATCCGTGACGGCCGCGATGAAGCCATCGTCGAGGTCGACCTGGCGCAGCTGGTGGAAGAAACCGTGGCGCCGTTCAACCAGCCCCAGGAGCGCGTGCGCCTGTGCCTGGAGCCCATTCCGCCGTTCCCGTTGCGCCGAATTTCCATGAAACGGCTGCTGACCAACCTGATCGGCAACGCCTTGCACCATGCGGGTGACGGCGTGGAAGTGGCAGCCTACGTGTCAGGCGACAACAGCGCGCCGTACGTGGTGTTGAGTGTGCTGGACCGCGGCGCGGGCATTCCCGAGGACGAACTGGCGAGCATTTTCGACCCGTTCATTCGCGGTGACCGCGCGCGCAGTGGCAAGGGGACTGGCTTGGGCTTAGCGATCGTCAAGCGTATTGCCGCCATGCACGGCGGCAACGTGGAACTGCGCAACCGCTCGGGCGGCGGCCTGGAAGCCCGAGTGCGGCTGCCGCTAGGGCTGATGCTGCCCCGCGACGCGGTCTGACTCCCGCGCCCGGACGCGGGCAGCATTGTCTTGTGTACCCCGACGACGTAGCAGCTGCCGAAGGCTGCGTCCGGTCAACCTTTGCCTTTGGTACGCGTAAGGTTAGGCCCGCCGTTCTTTTCCAGATGTTCGATGATCATCCCGGCCACGTCCTTGCCAGTGGTGACTTCGATGCCTTCCAGGCCAGGCGAGGAGTTCACCTCCATCACCAGCGGCCCATGGTTGGAACGCAGGATATCCACGCCCGCAACGCTCAGGCCCATGACCTTGGCAGCGCGGATGGCGGTCATGCGCTCCTCGGGGGTTATCTTGATCAGGCTGGCGCTGCCGCCACGGTGCAGGTTGGAACGGAACTCGCCGGGCTTGGCCTGGCGCTTCATCGAGGCAATCACCTTGTCGCCCACCACAAAGCAGCGGATGTCGGCGCCGCCGGCTTCCTTGATGTATTCCTGCACCATGATGTTCTGCTTCAAGCCCATGAAGGCCTCGATCACCGATTCGGCAGCCTTGGTGGTTTCGCACAGCACCACGCCGATGCCCTGGGTGCCTTCCAGCACCTTAATCACCAGCGGCGCGCCGTTGACCATCTGGATCAGGTCGGGGATGTCGTCCGGCGAGTGGGCAAAGCCGGTCACCGGCAGGCCGATGCCACGCCGCGACAGCAGCTGCAGCGAGCGCAGCTTGTCCCGTGAACGGGCAATGGCCACCGACTCGTTCAGCGGGAACACGCCCATCATTTCGAACTGGCGCAACACCGCGCAGCCGTAGAAAGTCACCGAGGCGCCGATGCGCGGTATCACCGCGTCGAAGCCTTCCAGCGGTTTGCCGCGGTAGTGGATCTGCGGCTTGTGGCTGGCGATGTTCATGTAGGCGCGCAGGGTGTCGATCACTACCATTTCATGCCCGCGCGCGACTCCGGCTTCAACCAGGCGGCGGGTGGAATACAGACGCGGGTTCCGCGACAGCACAGCGATCTTCATGCAACACCTGTGGAAGAGGTAGTAGAGGCCGGAAAAGCCGGCTTGTCTTGAACGTAGGTAACGCCCGGGTTGACCACCAGTTGGCCATGTACCAGGGCCTTGGAGCCCAGCAACAGGCGATAGCGCATCGCCTTGCGGCAGGCCAGGGTGAATTCGACCTGCCAGATGCGATCGCCCAGCGCCAGGGTGGTGCGGATCACATAACGGGTCTGGGCGTGGCCGTTGGAGCTCTTGATGGTTTTCATCGCCACCATCGGCGCTTCGCAGCGCCGGTGACGCAATTGCACCACCGAGCCCAGGTGCGCGTTGAAGCGTACCCATTGCTCGCCATCCCGCTCGAACGGTTCTATCTCCGTGGCGTGCAGGCTGGAGGTGCTGGCGCCGGTATCGATCTTGGCGCGCAGGCCGGCCACTCCCAGGTCGGGAAGCGCCACCCACTCGCGAAGGCCGATAACGGTCAAATGATCAAATGTCTTCAATGGGGCAACCGAGGGTATAAAAGGTTTCTGATCGCAGCATAGCCGCCGTGGGGCGGCCGCGAAACGACCCTTGACGCAAAGCGCGGTATTCACGCAGAAACCGGGCCAAATGGCGATAGATATTGAGTGGCAAGCTGAAGATTTCGTTCATCCTGAAAGTCCTGGTGGCTATCCATGGCCGGAGCAGGGACTTTACGCTGTGGGCGTCTGACCTTGCATCCGACAGGCACGGTAGTACAGTTCCATTAAATTCCTGAGTCGAGGGTTTGTTGTGGCACAAAAACAGGAAGAGGACGACAAGGTTCGTCTGGATAAATGGTTGTGGGCGGCGCGCTTCTACAAGACTCGCGCCTTGGCCAAGGCGGCCATCGAAAGCGGCAAGGTGCATTGCCGGGGCGAGCGCTGCAAGCCGGGCAAGGAGCCCAGGGTAGGCGACGAATTCGAGCTGCGGACCGGCTTCGATGCGCGCACGGTGGTGGTCAAGGCACTGTCGGTGGTGCGCCGGGGCGCGCCCGAGGCGCAGCTACTATATGAAGAGACGCCACAGAGCGTGGCCAAGCGCGAAGAAGCCGCGCAGTTGCGCAAGGCGGGTTCGCTGGGGGTGACCACCGATGGGCGGCCGACCAAGAAACAGCGTCGGCAGCTCCATCAGTTTCACAGTGAGTCTTAAGCGCTCACCACGCTCAGGCACTTGATCAGCGGCAGGCGCTGCAGCACGCGGAACAGCGGTTGCGTCACGCGCAGCAGCCAGCCCGAGATGCTCGCGGCATACGGCGTGTAGTAGCCCCAGCCCAGCGCCAGCAGCGCCATGGCCACGCCGCCGATGTAGTCATCCTGGCCCCAGTGGGCGCCGGCGACCAGGCGCGGCATTGAAAACAGCAGCACCAGGCCCCAAATCACCAGGTACTGGGCGAAGCGGCGGGCAAAGATGCTCATGAACATGCCCCAGATCAGCAGCACGGAGGCATGGTCACCCGGGAAGCTCTGGTTCGAACCGTCCTTGAGCTCCAGGTGCGAATCGATGTGCGGGTACAGGTCGCTCAGGCGGATGGCATCGCTCAGCACCAGCGACGGGCTGTGATGTTGCCAGCCCATGGCATCGCAGACCTTGTCGAACAGGGCGCGAATAATCAGCAGCAGTACCAGCATCGATACGAACGCCAGGGTGGCACGGCGGGTATGGATAGCTTCGATCACCCAGTCACCGCAGATCAGCAGCGACAACAGGATCAGCCCGACAATGATGTCGAACGGGCGCATGCTCGCCACTGCCCAGACCGAACGCCATACCACGTGGTCGGCGAGGGGCTGGTTGAGCAGGTGGAACAGCCATTCGTCGAAAGATGTGAACAGCGCGTGGCCGGCTGGCAGTAACCACAGCCCGATCAGCCCGAAGGCGATTAGATTACATAGCAGAAGGCCTCGTACGTTCCACCTTGCTTGGAACAGTGCGGGTTTGTTCATAAGATACCTCTATGTCAGACAGAGCGATCCGCACCAGGCTGGTGCTCTAAAACGGGCTTTTATAGGCCCTTGTAAACATCTTGTCACTATTATCAGATACCCAGACCTCTATGCACGACACACCGGATACCGATTACACCCAACGTTTCATCTTCGACGAATGCGACATTCGTGGTGAGATGGTTTCGCTTGAGCGCAGCTACGCCGAAGTGCTGGCCAAGCATCCCTACCCGGAACCGGTTGCCCAGCTGCTGGGTGAGTTCATGGCCGCGGCTTCGCTGCTGGTGGGCACGCTCAAGTTCGACGGCCTGCTGATTCTGCAGGCGCGTTCGGATGGCCCGGTGCCGCTGCTGATGATCGAGTGCTCCAGCGAACGCGATATTCGCGGCCTGGCGCGCTACGAAGGCGACGCCATCGTGCCAGGTGCCACCTTGGCCGACCTGATGCCCAACGGTGTGCTGGCAATGACCGTAGACCCAAACAAGGGCCAGCGCTACCAGGGCATCGTCGAACTGGACGGCGCCGACCTGTCGGAGTGCTTCACCAACTACTTCAAGGTGTCCGAGCAACTGGGCACGCGTTTCTGGCTGAACGCCAACGGTTCGCGCGCGCGCGGCATGCTGCTGCAGCAACTGCCGGCCGACAAGCTGAAGGACGCCGAGGAGCGCGAAGCCAGCTGGCAGGACGCGACCGTGCTGGCCGGCACCCTCACCGCCGAAGAGCTGCTGGGGCTGGACAACGAGACTGTGCTGCACCGCCTGTACCACGACCAGGCCGTGCGCCTGTTCGACGTGCAACCGCTGCGTTTCCGTTGCAGTTGCTCACGTGAGCGCTCTTCGCGCGCACTGGTCAGCCTGGGTGAAGCCGATGCGCAGGCACTGGTGGCCGAACGTGGCGGTGTGATCGAGATCGATTGCCAGTTTTGCAGCCAGCGCTATCTCTTTGATAGCACAGAAGTTACCCAGCTTTTCGCCGGCGGCGGTCTTGAGGTTCCGTCAGATACCCGTCACTGAAACGTTTCAGTTAATCCAGATCGCGTAAGTGCCGCCGGGTTGCCGCCGTTTCGACAGGAGGCCTCTACTATTTCTGGACGTTTCTGGCATAATCCGGCCCACTTTTAGAGCTGTAGTAGTTTTTTTGTCTCTACTACAAAACGTTTGGAGTACTCGGCCCTAGGCCGACGGGGAACCTCATGACGCAAGCTAATAACACCGTGTACACCGATCTGAGCATCGATGAGCTGGTACAAGAAGCCCTGAAGCGCGGTGAAGGCGAGCTTGCCGATACTGGCGCGCTGGTCGTGAAAACAGGTCACCGTACCGGTCGTTCGCCGGTTGACCGTTTCATCGTTGAAGAATCCTCCACCCAGGACGCCATTGCCTGGGGCCCGATCAACCGCAAGTTCCCGGCCGACAAGTTCGATGCCCTGTGGGACCGCGTTGCCGCCTACCTGGGCGAGCGCGAGCGGTTTGTCTCCCACGTTCACGTAGGCTCTGACGAAGCGCACTACCTGGCAGTCAAGATGACCACCGAGACTGCCTGGCACAACCTGTTCGGCCGTTGCCTGTTCATCAACCCGGAAAGCTACAACCCGGGCGCCAAGCAGGAATGGCAAGTCATGAACGCCCCTTGGTTCGTGTGCGAACCAGAGCGTGATGGCACCAATTCCGACGGTACCGTGATCATCAATTTCGCGGCCAAGAAAGTCCTGATCGCCGGCATGCGTTACGCCGGTGAAATGAAGAAAGCCATGTTCTCGGTGCAGAACTTCCTGCTGCCGGCTGCTGACGTACTGCCTATGCACTGCGCGGCCAACATGGGCGAAGAAGGCGACGTTACCCTGTTCTTCGGCCTGTCGGGCACTGGCAAGACCACCCTGTCGGCTGACGAAAGCCGCTACCTGATCGGCGACGACGAGCACGGTTGGGGCGAAGGCGTTGTTTTCAACATCGAAGGCGGCTGCTACGCCAAGTGCATCGACCTGTCCGAGAAAAACGAGCCGGTCATCTGGAAAGCCATCCAGCACGGCGCCGTCCTGGAGAACGTGGTCCTGGACCCGGTCACCAAGAAAGCCGACTACGCCGATGACAGCCTGACCCAGAACAGCCGCGCCGCTTACCCGCGCGAGCTGATCGAGAAGCGCGCGCCGAAAAACCTCGGTGGCGAGCCTAACGCCGTCATCTTCCTGACCTGCGACCTGACTGGCGTGCTGCCACCGGTGTCCATCCTCAGCGAAGAGCAGGCTGCCTACCACTTCCTGTCGGGCTACACCGCGCTGGTCGGTTCGACCGAAATGGGCTCGGGCGCCGGCATCAAGTCGACCTTCTCCACCTGCTTCGGCGCGCCGTTCTTCCCGCGCCCGGCTGGCGAGTACGCCGAACTGCTGATCAAGCGTATCCGCGGCTTCAACTCCAAGGTCTACCTGGTCAACACCGGCTGGACCGGCGGTGGCTACGGCGTTGGCAAGCGCTTCAACATCCCGACCACTCGTGGCGTGATCGCGGCCATCCAGAGCGGCGCTCTGATTGGTGCCGAGACCGAGCACCTGGCCACCATCAACCTGGACGTGCCGAAGGCTGTGCCGGGCGTTGAGACCGTGCTGCTGAACCCGCGCAACACCTGGGCTGACCAGGCTGCCTACGACGAGGCCGCCAAGGGCCTGGCCAAGCTGTTCGTCGAGAACTTCAAGAAGTTCGACGTCAGCGACGCCATCCGCACTGCCGGTCCACAGCTGTAATAGCTGCCCGGCCCGAAAAAGCCGCCCCCCGGGGCGGCTTTTTTATGCCTGTAAACCGCCCCGTAGCAGCTGCCAAAGGCTGCGTCCTACAACCGCGAAGCCGCATCCAAATCCATCAACCCCTGCCCATACGCCTCGCTGTTGGCATAGATCCCGCTCTTGTTGGCCGTACTCAACAACAGATCCCTCAACTGCTGCGGGCTCTTGTCCGGGTAGCGACTTTGCAGCCCCGCCAACGCACCCGCCACTAACGCCACCGCCGGCGAAGTACCCGCAGTCTCGACGAATTTCCCGTTCTTGCCCGTGGTCAGCAATCCCGCCCCAGCGTCGCCGCCGGGCACGGCAATGCACCAGGCACGGGCCACCCCGCAATAATTGGACTTGGCGTTGATGGCCGTGCCGTCGGCCTTCAAGGCCACCACCGCCAGCCAGCCTTTCTCAAGTTCAGGCACGGCCAGGGCCAGCCCCGGTTCGGCCAACGGTTCGCGCTTGAGTTCGTTGCCCGTGGGGAACACGAACACCGCGCCCTGGGCTACCAGTTCGCGGGCACTCTGCAACGACGCCTCCATGATTTGCTTGTAGCGCGCCTCGGTGATTTCCGAGGCAGGCACCGCGTTTGCCCACGAATTGCTGAGGATGCGCGCGCCCTTGTCGAAGGCGTAGCGCCAGGACTTGGCGATTTCCTCATCAAAGTAGAACGGCTCGTTGTCATCGCCGAAGCGCATGGGCACCAATTGGGCGTGGTAGGCAATGCCGTGCATGCCCAACTCGTCCTTGTTGGCCGCCAGCACCCCGGCCATCTGCGTGCCGTGGCCCACGCGGTCGATGGTGCCGCCTTTCTTGGCCACGTAATCGTAACCGGGGTCGGCGATGCGCCCGCTGAAGGAGGGCAGGTCCAGGTTGAGCCCCGAATCGATCAAGCCGACGATCACTCCCTCGCCAGTGCCCCCCCGGGCGTACAAGGCGGACGCCTTGACCACCGCCAGGGCAGGCTGGGCAGCGTACTCAGGGGTTTCAAAGGCCTTGCGCTCGACGGCGGCGGCCGTGGTGGCAAAACCGAACGCAATGGCGGGAAATACCAGTAGCGATGGCAAGGTAAAGCGGGGGCGGAAAGCGCGGTGTGCGTCCTGCATGGGAGGCTCCTGAGGCAGAAAGATCAAGGCACCCACTATCGGCATTTCAGCCTGCGGTTGCATGGCGGTACTGTTTCCGGGTGTTTGATGAATTCAGCCGCTGAATAAGCCGCATCACGCGAATAAAGTTCAAAACCAGCCCGCGCTGTTCTATGGTTTGGGGATTGCCCAGCTACCTTAATCAGAGGATCTGCCATGAGCCAAAGCACCTACGACATCCAGCGCGCCGCCGTTATCGGGGCCGGAACCATGGGCCGGGGCATTGTGATGTGCCTGGCGGCTGCCGGCATCCAGGTGAAATGGATGGACAGCAACCCGCAGATGCTCAACCAGGCACTGGAGATCGTGGGGCACACCTGGGCGCACAATGTCGAGCAGGGGCGCATTGATGCCGCCGAGTCGGCGCGCCGGCTGGCGCGCATCGCCAAGGTGGCCGACTACCCGGCCATCTTCGACGTGGACCTGGTGATCGAGGCGGTTTACGAAAACCTTGAACTCAAGCAGCAGATCTTCCGCGAACTGGACCGCGTGCTGAAGCCCGGCGCTATTCTGGCCAGCAACACCTCGGCGCTGGACATCGACGCCATTGCCTCCGCCACCAGCCGCCCCGCGCAGGTTCTGGGCCTGCACTTCTTCAGCCCCGCGCACATCATGAAACTGCTGGAAGTGGTGCGCGGCGCCAAGACCGCGCCCGAGGTACTGCAGGCCGGCCTGGCCCTGGGCGACCGCATGGGCAAGGTCAGCGTGGTGTCGGGCAACTGCCACGGCTTCATTGGCAACCGCATGTTGCACCCCTATGCCAAAGAGGCGCGGATGATGCTGCTCGAAGGCTCGCTGCCGTTCGAGGTGGACACCGCGCTGCAGGGCTTCGGCTTCGCCATGGGGCCGTTCCGCATGTACGACGTGGTGGGCATTGACCTGGAGTGGCGGGCACGCCAGCTATCTGGCCAGGGCATGAATGAGCCCGAGGTGCAGGTGGACAACCGCCTGTGCGAGATGGGCCGTTTTGGCCAGAAAAGCGGCGACGGCTATTACCATTACGAGCAGGACAGCCGCCAGGCCGAGCATGATGACGAAGTTGACGCCCTGGTCATCGGCGTCAGCCACGGCATGGGCTATGACCGCCGCGCCATCGGTGCCGAAGAGATCGTCGACCGGTGCGTGCTGGCCCTGGTCAACGAAGGCGCGAAAATCCTGCAGGAGGGCATCGCCCAGTCTGCCCACGATATCGACCTTGTGTACCTCAACGGCTACGGCTTCCCCAAGGAAGGTGGCGGCCCCATGGCCTGGGCCGACAAGCAGGGCCTGGCCGAGATAGAACGGCGTCTGCTGGAGTTCAAGGGGCGTTTCGGCGAGCATTGGCAACCGGCTGAACTGATCAGCCGGCTGGCCCGCGAGGGCGGTACTTTTGCACAGGCGACCCACGCATGAATGAAGCAATGCCCCAGCGCGAGGATTACCGGCACTTCCAGCCGATCACCACGCGGTGGCACGACAACGATGTGTATGGGCACGTCAACAACGTCACCTACTACAGCTTTTTCGACACGGCAGTGAACACCTACCTGATCGAACAGGGCGGCCTGGATATTCACGACGGCGGGGTGGTGGGTTTTGTGGTGAGCTCGTCCTGCGACTACTTCGCCTCCATTGCCTTCCCCGAGCGCATCGAGATCGGTTTGCGCGTGGGCAAGCTGGGCAACAGTTCGGTGCAGTACGAGTTGGCGGTGTTCAAGGCCGGCGAGGCGGACGCCTGCGCGGCGGGGCGTTTCGTGCATGTGTTCGTGGACCGCGCCAGCAACCAGCCGGTGCCTATACCGCCGGCGCTGCGCGACGCCCGGCACCGCCGGGCCTGACCCCTTGGGGGGAGCGGGCTTGCCAGCGAGCTGTTGACGCCCGAAAGCTCGCTGGCAAGCCAGCTCCCACAAAAAACAGCTGCTACGACCGCTTAGCGGTGGCGCCAGTGACGGCGGTCGTGGTGGTCCCAACGGCGGTCGTGGCCACGGTAGTGGCGACGGTCGTCATAACCGCGGCCACGGCTGTGGGCCTCGCGGTTGCTTTCATTGCCCATGTAGTTGCCCAGCGCGCCGCCGGCGCCACCGCCTGCCGCTGCGCCGATCAGGCCGCCGGTGCTGCCGCCTACGCTGCGGCCCAGCACGTTGCCGCCTGCCGCGCCCAGGCCACCACCGATGGCGGCTTCGCCACGGCTGTGCTTGTTGGCGCCCACGGCCGCGCCACCGGCGCCGCCCAGGCCTGCGCCAATGGCAGCACCGGTGCTGCCACCCAGTTGCTGGCCGACGGCTGCGCCCAGAACCCCACCCAATGCGCCACCAATACCTGCTTCTGCGGTGCCGCCGGCGGAGGCGAAGCCGCTGACCAGGCTCAGGGACAACAAGAGAATCGAGGTGTACTTCATAGACAAAGTCTCAGTGGGATGACGGCGCGATCCTGAGGCTCTGTAAGAAAGCTGACAACATGAAACCGACGAATAACACGACTTGTACACAATTTAACAAGTCATTGTTTTCATGATGAAACTTTATGAATTTTGCTCGGTCATATGTACTTCGGGGAGGCCTTTTCAGCAGTGAAAAGGCCTTTTTTGTTGGCTTTTGCTACATGACATACCTGAAGCATACCGCAGTGTTCAGGCCTTCGAAACGCTGTAAACCCGCGGGCCGCTTTTCTGCGGAAGGTGAATCAGGTTCAAGTTGTGCCGCCGGGCCCACTGCACTGCAAGCCCCGTGGGTGACGACAGGCTTACCAGGGTCTGGATGCCCGCGCGCAATACCTTCTGAATCAATTCCAGGCTGCAGCGGCTGGTGACAATCGCCATGCCGCCAGCGGTGGCAATGTCCTGGCGCACCAGCGCACCTATCAGCTTGTCCAGTGCGTTATGGCGGCCAATGTCCTCACGGCCCATCAACAGCTTGCCTTCGGCATTCATGAACAGTGCCGCGTGCACGGCGCCGCAGTGCTGGCCCAGGGGCTGGAACTCGCTGATGCGCTGGCGCAGGCCGTCCAGCCAGTGCGCAGGCGGCAGGGCGCCGCCGCCCAGCACTGCAAGCTCGGGCAGCGCCTGCTCCACCGCCTCCACGCCGCACAGGCCGCAACCACTGGTGCCGGCCAACTGGCGGCGCTGGTCCTTGAGGTTCCAGAAGGCCCGGCTGGAAATTTCCACCTCGGCCTGCTGCGCCGAGCCACAGCCGCTCAGCTTGAGGTCGTAGATGTCGCCCACCGAACTGATGATGCCGCTGCCGATGCTGAAGCCGACGATGAAGTCTTCAAGGTCGGTGGGGCTGACCAGCATCACTGCCTGGCTGATGCCGTTGTAGGCGATGGCCAGGGCCACTTCCTCGGCCAGCGCGGTGCTGGCTTCTTCACGCAGGTCGAGGCTGTGGTAGCTGTAGGTCAGGCTGGCCGATTGCTGGGTGTCCATGGAAGCGTACCGCTTGAGTGTGTGGGGAAAGCCTAGGCCTGGGCGTCGGTGGCGTCTAATTGTTAACGGCAATGCGGTGATCGATCAGGTCGATGGGCGGTTACAGCCCTTTCAGCAATTCGCGGTAGTCGTCCACTGCGGCAAATTCCTCGGTGTCTTTGTGGCCCTTGCGGCTGTCCGGTTCGCGTACCGCCAGCAGGTGGCCGATGCCAAAGGTGCGGGCGCTGCGCAGGATGGGCAAGGTGTCGTCGATGAACAGGCTGCGCGCTGGGTCGAAGCCGATGTCATCCTTCAGTGCGCTCCAGAAATTCTGGCTCTCCTTGGGGAAGCCGTAATCATGAGAGCTGATCAGCCGCTCGAAATACGGCGCCAGCGCCACGCGCTCAAACTTCACCGACAGCGAGTCGCGGTGCGCGTTGGTGATCAGGATCACGCGCTTGCCGGCCTGGCGCACCGCCGCCAGGAAGGTGTCGGCGTAGGGGCGCATGGCAATCAGGTGCGCGGTTTCCAGCTTCAGCTCGCGCACCGGCAGGCGCAATTCGCTGCTCCAGAAATCCAGGCAATACCAGTTCAGGGTGCCGGCGTTCTTTTCGAACAGCGGGCGCATTTCCAGCTCGGCCATGGCACGGCTCACGCCGTGGGTTTCGGCGTAGCGCTGGGGCAGGTGCTCCAGCCAGAAGTGGTTGTCGTAATGCAGGTCCAGCAAGGTGCCGTCCATGTCCAGGAGGACGGTGTCGATATCGCGCCAGGTTATGGAATGCATACGAAAGATTCTCAAGCAGTGAATGGACAAGAATGGCATTTGCCGCGCCAAGCCACGGTATAGTAACCCGTTCACGCCAAGGAGCCGCCCCATGCGCCAGAAACCCACCGTACTCGCCCGCGAAATAGTCGCCAGTAGCCGTTTGTTCCGGGTAGAGGAGGTGCAACTGCGTTTCTCCAACGGCGTGGAGCGTACCTATGAGCGGCTGGTTGGCCGCGGCAATGGCTACGGCGCCGTGATGATCGTGGCCATGGTCGACGCCGAGCACGCAGTGTTGGTGGAAGAGTATTGCGGTGGCACCGATGCCTACGAGCTGTCGCTGCCCAAGGGCCTGATCGAGCCGGGCGAAGACGTCCTGGCCGCCGCCAACCGCGAACTCAAGGAAGAGGCGGGTTTTGGCGCGCGCCACCTGGAGCACCTCACCGAGCTGTCGTTGTCGCCGGGCTACATGAGCCAGAAAATCCAGGTGGTGCTGGCCACCGATCTCTACGAGGAACAATTGGAGGGCGATGAGCCCGAGCCCATGCGCGTTGACCAGGTCAACCTGCGCGAGCTGTCCACCCTCGCCACCCACCCACAGTTTTCCGAGGGCCGCGCACTGGCTGCGCTGTACCTGGCCCGTGACCTGCTGATCCAGCGTGGAGCCCTGACCCTATGACTTTCCCCCACCCACTGTTGCCCGGCGTCATTGCCCTGGCCCACCAGGCCGGCGAGGCGATTCTGCCGTTCTGGCGCGCCAACGTGGCAGTCACGGCCAAGGCCGATGAGTCGCCGGTGACGGCGGCCGACCTGGCGGCGCACCACGTCATCGTCGCGGGGCTGACGGCACTGGATGCCTCGATCCCGATTCTGTCGGAAGAAGATTGCGGCATCTCCCTGGCCGAGCGCCAGGGCTGGACGCAATGGTGGTTGGTTGACCCGCTGGACGGCACCAAGGAATTCATCGCCGGCAGTGAAGAATTCACCGTCAACATCGCCTTGATCGAGCAGGGGCGCGTGGTGTTTGGCGTGGTCTCCACGCCCACCAACGGCAGCTGCTACTACGGCGGTGCCGGCTTGGGCGCCTGGCGTGCCCGCGCTGGCGAGGCGCCGCAGCCGATTCAGGTGCGCACCCAGCCGCCGGCGGGCGAGGCGTTTACCGTGGTGGCCAGCCGTCGGCACTCCAGCCCCGAGCAAGAGCGGCTGTTGGCGGGCCTTTCATCGAGCTTGGGCGAACTGGCGCTGGCCAATGTCGGCAGTTCGTTGAAGTTCTGCCTGCTGGCCGAAGGTGCGGCTGATTGCTACCCGCGCCTGGCGCCGACCTCGCAGTGGGACACGGCTGCCGCCCAAGGCGTGCTGGAAGGCGCGGGTGGCGAGGTGCTGGACGTCGAAGGCCTGCCGTTCACCTACCCGGCGCGCGAGTCGCTGCTCAATACCTTCTTCCTGGCCTTGCCCGCCGCCGCGCCGTGGCGCGACACCCTGCTGCGGCTCTGCAGAGTCGCGTAGCGGCTACGCTTCTGTGGGAGCTGGCTTGCCAGCGAGCTTTTGAGGCCCGAAAAACTCGCTGGCAAGCCAGCTCCCACAAAGGCAATTGCGGCTTCGGGACCGTCACCGGTGCAACACGTACTGCCCGGTGAACTGCACCGCGGGTTGATTGCTGCCCTGGTTCACTACGAAGGTGCGCAGCTCCAGGCGCGCGCGCCCGTGGCGGTGCCAGGTGGCCACGAAGCGTTTCCAGGTCTTTTCATCCGGCGCCTCGCACACCGCCTCGGCATCGCCCGTCACCGGCAGCGGGTAGCTGATCTGGCCTTCCTGGATCACGATATGCCCGCCCTCGATGCCCGCTTCGCGCAACCGCAGGTGCAGCCAGCCCCAGCCGGCCAGCACCGCGCCGCAATACAGGCTGCCGCCAAACATGGTGCTCTTGTGGTTGACGTTCGGCGCCAGCGGCAGGTGCAGGCGCAGGGTTGCGTGCTGCCAGCTGCGTACCTCCAGGCCCATTTCGCGGGTCAGGGGAATGTCGCTGTGCAGCACGGCTTGCAGTTCAGTGCAGTCCTGGTTCATGTTCATGCCTCGCCTTCATCGCCGGCGGCGAAGTTCAGGCCATGCTTGCGCAGTTTGTCGTGCAGGGTCTTGCGCGGAATGCCCAGGGCTTCGGCCAGGCTGCGCAGCGAGCCATGGGGCCGGGCCATTTCCGAAGCAATCAAGGCCCGCTCGAAGTTCTCCACCTGCTCGCTGAGGTTGCCGGTCATGGCCCCCTGGTGTGCAGCAGGCGCGGCGGCAGCGCTGTTGTCCAGCTCCAGGTCCAGCCCCAGGGCGAAGCGTTCGGCGGCGTTCTGCAGCTCGCGCACGTTGCCGGGCCAGCTGTGGCGCAGCAGCAAGGCGCGCTCGCCAGGCAGCAGCTGGTTGGGCAACAGGCCATGGCGTTCGCTGGCCGCGGTGGCGAAGTGCTCGAACAGCACCAGCGCATCCTCGCCGCGCTCGCGCAGGGCGGGAATGCGCAGCGAGGCCACGTTCAGGCGGTAATACAGGTCGGCGCGGAAGCGCCCCTGGTCGGCGGCCTGGCGCAGGTCTTCCTTGGTGGCGGCGATGATGCGGATATCCAGCGGGATCAGCTGGTTGCCGCCCAGGCGTTCCACCACGCGCTCCTGCAGCAGGCGCAGCAGCTTGACCTGCACGTCCAGGCTCATGCTTTCGATTTCATCGAGGAACAGCGTGCCGCCATTGGCGAACTCGAACTTGCCGATGCGGCGTTTCTGCGCGCCGGTGAAAGCCCCCGGTTCGTGGCCGAACAGCTCGCTTTCCACCACCGACTCGGCCAGCGCCCCGGCGTTGATAGCCACGAACGGGCCGTTGCGGCGGCTGGACAGGTCGTGCAGGGCGCGCGCCACCACTTCCTTGCCCGCGCCGGTCTCGCCCAGAATCAGCACGTCGGCCTTGGTGGCCGCCAGCGCGCCGATCTGCTCGCGCAGGCGCAGCATGGAAGGCGATTGCCCCAGCAGCCGCGCGCTCAAGGCGTGGCGGTCGCTGAGGGCCAGGCGCAGGCTGCGGTTGTCCAGCACCAGGCGGCGCAGGGCCAGGGCACGGCGCACGCTGTCCAGCAAAGCGTCGCTGGCGAAGGGCTTTTCGAGGAAGTCGTAGGCGCCGGCGCGCATTGCCTGTACCGCCAGCGGCACGTCGCCGTGGCCGGTGATCAGCAGCACCGGCAGTTCCGCGTCCTGGGCGTGCAACTGCTGCAGCAGCTGCAGGCCATCGAGGCCTGGCATGCGGATGTCACTGACGATCACCCCGGGCCAGTCCCGTTCGATACGCTCGGCCAGGCCGTTGGCGTCGCCCAGCGACAAAATCTTCAAGCCGGCCAGGTCCAGGGTCTGGCTCAGGGCCTGGCGCAGATGAGGGTCATCGTCCACCAGCACCACCTGGGTCTGGCTGTCGATGGCGGGGGCCGTGGTCATGCGGAAGGATCCTCTGGCGGTTGTAGATTGACGCCCGGTGGCGCGCTGCGCAGGCGCACGGTCAGCAGTGCGCCGCCCTGCGGGTGGTTGGCCAGCAGCAGTTCGCCACCCAGCGCACGCATCAGCGTATCGCAGATGGCCAGCCCCAGGCCAAGGCCCTGGGTGCGGGTCTTGGTGGTAAAGAACGGCTCGCGGGCACGGGCCATGGACTCACGGGTGAAGCCTGGGCCGTTGTCGCGAATCAGCAGCTCGACACCATCGGCGGTCTGCTCGGCGCTTATCCACAGGCAGCGCGGCGTGGCTTTCTCGGTCAGGGCATCGAGGGCGTTGGCCAGCAGGTTGCTCAGCACCTGGCGCAGCCGTGTTTCGCCCGCCTGCACCCACAACGGTGCATCCGGCAGGTCGCGGAACAGCTCCACCGCCATGGCGCGCCTGCGCTTGGCCAGTAGCGCCAGCGCATCGTCCAGCGCCGGCTGCAGGGCCACACTTTCCAGGGCGTGGCGGTCGCGGCGGGCGAAGGCGCGCAGGTGGGCGATGATCGAGGCCATGCGCCCGGTCAGCTCGCCGATCAGCTTGAGGTTGCCGCGGGCGTCTTCGGTGCGCTGGTGGTCCAGCAGCACCTCGGCGTTCTCGGCGTAGCTGCGGATGGCCGCCAGCGGTTGGTTCAATTCGTGGCTGATGCTCGCTGACATGGTCCCCAGCACCGACAGCTTGCCGGCCTGCACCACCTCGTCCTGCACCCGCACCAGCTCCTGCTGGGCCTGTTCGCGTTCCAGCACCTCCTGGCGCAGGCGGCTATTGAGCGCTTCCAGGTCGCGGGTACGCTCGCTTACACGCACTTCCAGCTCGCCCCGGGCCTTGGCCTCGAAGGCAATGCGGTCGAGGTAATTGCGCCGCCGCTGCATCATCAGCCCCAGCAGTAACATCAGCACCAGCAGCGCCGCGCCGCCAATCGCCAGCACCGTGCGCACGGGGCGGTCCACCAGCGCCCGCGGGGCGAGAATGCTGGCGTTCCAGCCGGTCTCGGCGATGGCGTGGGTCTGCATCAGCCAGCTTTTATCTGGCAGGCTCAGGGGCTGTGGCTCCTGGGTGGGGTAGGGCTGGATCGAGGCGATGGCCTGGTGTTCTTCCTCGGTCAGGGGCCGGGTGGCACGGAAGCGCCATTCCGGGTTTGACGTCAGGATGACCACGCCATGCTGGTCGGTCAGCATCAGCTGTTCGGGGGTGTTGCCCCACAGGTTTTCCGTGTGGTCGAGGTCGACCTTTACCACCAGCGCGCCCACCACCTTGTCGCCTTCGTGCACGGCGGCGGCAAAGAAATAGCCACGCTTGCCCGAGGTGGTGCCCATGCCGAAGAAGCGCCCCAGGCGCCCGGCGATGGCGTCGCTGTAATAGGGCCGGAAGGCAAAGTTGCGGCCCACGAAGCTGTCTTTTTTCTGCCAGTTGGAGGCCGCCAGGGTGTTGCCGCTGGGGTCCAGCAGGTACATCACCTCGGCGCCGGTCTGCTCGCTGATGTCCTTCAGCAGGCGGTTGGCGTGCTCCACCACCTGCGGGTTGCCGGGGTCTGCCAGGGTGGCGCGCAGCGACGGCAGGTCGCCCAGAATTTGCGGCAGGGTTTCGTAGCGGTGCAGGGTGCCCAGCAGGTTGGCCACGTACAGGTCGAGGGTTTGCCGGTTCTGGCTCGCCAGTTCGCTGCGGTAATAGCGTTCGGCAAGGTGTTGCAGCGGCCACAGCAGTGGCGCCAGGCACAGGGCCAACAGGGCGAGGCTGCGCCAACGGGGGCGGCGGGGTAGCGAGGGAGTCATGTCAGGAGAAAATGCGCCGGAGGGTGTCCGGCGCATTATGCGTCATGCCAGGGGGGCCAGGCACTCAATCAGCGCTTCGCGCCAGTTGGGCAGCTGCAGGTTCCACTGTTGTTCCAGGCGGCTGCAGTCCAGGCGCGAGTTCAGCGGGCGTACCGCAGGCGTCGGGTAGGCGCTGGACGGAATGGGCTCCAGCACCGCGCACGGCTTGTCCTGCGCCAGCAGGTGCTTGCCGATCTCCTGGGCGAAGCCGAACCACGAGGTCTCGCCCTTGGCGGTCAGGTGGTAGGTGCCCCATGGCCCGGCCTGGTCATTGAGCCAATGCTCGATCAGGGTGTGGGTGGTGCCGGCGATGGTGCCCGCCCAGGTGGGCGCGCCAATCTGGTCCGCCACCACGCGCAGCTCGGGCTTTTCCTGCAGCAGGCGCTGCATGGTCAGCAGGAAGTTGCGGCCGTGCAGGGAATACACCCAGCTGGTGCGCAGGATCAGGTGCTTGCCGCCCACGAAACGAATGGCCTTCTCGCCTTCCAGCTTGCTGCGCCCGTAGACGCCCAGCGGGTTGGTTTCGTCGTCCTCGTTGTAGGCACCTTCCTTGCGACCATCGAACACGTAGTCGGTGGAGTAGTGAATCAACGGGATATCCAGCGCGGCGGCTTCCTCGGCGAAGATGCGCGGCGCGGTGGCGTTGATGGCGAAGGCCAGATCCTCTTCCGTTTCCGCCTGGTCCACCGCCGTGTGCGCGGCGGCGTTGATAATCAGGGTAGGGCGCAGCGTGCGCACCACCTCGCGGATACCTTCGGGCTGCGCCAGGTCCAGCTTGTCGCGGCCCAGCACGTGCAGCTCGCCCAGGTGGCCCAGGCGTTGCTGCAGTTCACGCGACACCTGGCCGAACTGGCCACTGATGAGGATCTTCTGGGTCATGGGAACAGGTCAGCCTCTTGCAGGGATTTGCCTTGCTGGTCCTTGGCCGACAGTTGCGGGACGGTGCCTTCCAGCTCCCAGTCGATGGCGAGCGTTTCGTCGTCCCAGCGGATGCAGCGTTCGGCGGAAGGGGTGTAGTAGTCGGTGGTCTTGTACAGGAACTCGGCGTAGTCGCTGAGCACCACGAACCCATGGGCGAAGCCCTTGGGGATCCACAGTTGGCGGTTGTTCTGCGCGCTCAGGCGCACCGCCACCCACTTGCCGAAGGTAGGCGAGCTGCGACGGATGTCCACGGCCAGGTCCAGGACCTCGCCGGCGGTGACCCGCACGAGTTTGCCCTGGGCGTTTTCGATCTGGTAGTGCAGGCCGCGCAACACGCCTTTCTGCGAGCGCGAGTGGTTGTCCTGCACGAAGGCGTCGGTGACGCCGGTGGCCTGTTCGAAAGCCTTGGCGTTGAAGCTTTCGTAGAAAAAGCCGCGCTCGTCACCAAATACCTTGGGCTCGATGATCAAGACCTCGGGTATTTCGCTGGCGATCACATTCATCTGGTTTCCCCTGCAATGCTGAACAGATATTGGCCGTAGCCGGTCTTGCCGAACGCCTTGGCGCGAACCAGCAGCTGTTCGCGGTCGATCCAGCCGTTCTGGTAGGCGATTTCTTCCAGGCAGGCCACTTTCAGGCCCTGGCGGTGCTCGATGGTCTGCACGTACTGGGAGGCTTCCAGCAGGCTGTCGTGGGTACCGGTGTCCAGCCAGGCGAAGCCGCGGCCGAAGCGCTCCACGCGCAGGTCGCCGCGCTCCAGGTAGGCGTTGTTGACGTCAGTGATTTCCAGCTCGCCGCGTGGCGAGGGTTTCACGTCCTTGGCAATCTGCACCACGTCGTTGTCGTAGAAGTACAGGCCGGTGACCGCGTAGCTGGACTTGGGCTGCGCCGGCTTCTCTTCGATGGACAGCGCCTTGCCGTCCTCGTCGAAGTCGATGACACCGAAGCGTTCCGGGTCTTTCACCCAGTAGCCGAACACCGTCGCGCCCTTGGGGTTGCTGGCAGCGCGCTGCAGCTGCTCGCTGAAGTGCTGGCCGTGGAAGATGTTGTCGCCCAGGATCAGGCACACCGGGTCTTTGCCGATGAACTCTTCGCCAATCAGGAAGGCCTGGGCCAGGCCGTCCGGGGATGGCTGCTCGGCGTAGCTGATGTTGACGCCGAACTGGCTGCCGTCGCCCAGCAGCTCCCGGTATTGGGGCAGGTCCTGCGGGGTGGAGATCAGCAGGATCTCGCGGATGCCCGCCAGCATCAGCACCGAGATCGGGTAGTAGATCATCGGTTTGTCATAGATGGGCAGCAGTTGCTTGGACACACCCAGGGTGATGGGGTGCAGACGCGTGCCGGAGCCCCCGGCCAGTACGATACCCTTGCTCATGCGATCAGATCCTTTGGTTCGGTGGAGCCCAGGCGTTCGCCCTGATAACTGCCGTCCTGCACGCGACGGCACCATTCCTGGTTGTCCAGGTACCATTGCACGGTCTTGCGCAGGCCGGTCTGGAAGGTTTCATCGGGCACCCAGCCCAGCTCGCGCTCGATCTTGCTGGCGTCGATGGCGTAGCGCAGGTCGTGGCCCGGGCGGTCCTTGACGAAGGTGATCAGCTCGGCGTACTGGCTGATGCCGGCAGGGTGCTGCGGCGCCAGTTCGTCCAGCAGCGCGCAGATGCTGCGCACCACGTCGATGTTCTGCTGCTCGTTATGGCCGCCAATGTTGTAGGTCTCGCCGACCTTGCCCTCGGTTACCACCTTGAACAAGGCGCGGGCGTGGTCTTCCACGTACAGCCAGTCGCGTACCTGCTTGCCATCGCCGTACACCGGCAACGGCTTGCCTTTCAGCGCGTTGAGAATGACCAGCGGGATGAGTTTTTCCGGGAAGTGGAACGGCCCGTAGTTGTTGGAGCAGTTGGTGACCAGCACCGGCAGCCCGTAGGTGCGCTGCCAGGCCCGGACCAGGTGGTCGGAGGCTGCCTTGCTGGCCGAGTAGGGCGAGCTTGGGGCGTACGGGGTGGTCTCGGTGAACAGGTCGTCGACGCCGTGCAGGTCGCCGTACACCTCGTCGGTGGAGATATGGTGGAAGCGGAAGGCTTCTTTCTCGGCCGCAGGCAGCTTGGACCAGTAGGCGCGGGTGGCCTCCAGCAGGCTGTAGGTGCCGACAATGTTGGTGTGGATGAAGTCCGACGGGCCGTCAATGGAACGGTCGACATGGGATTCGGCCGCCAGGTGCATGATTGCATGGGGCTCGAAGCGCGCCAGCACGGCACTCACCGTGGCCTGGTCGGCGATGTCGGCCTGGACGAATTCATACCGGCTGTTGCTGGCAATGCTGGTCAGGGACTCCAGGTTGCCGGCGTACGTCAGTTTGTCGAGGTTGAGCACTTCGTGCCCAGTGTTTTCAATCAGATGGCGAACGAGGGCCGAGCCAATGAAACCGGCACCTCCGGTGATGAGAATTCGCATGTCGATCTGCCTTCTTCCATAAACTGACATTGAGCGGTTGCAGCATAGCTTGTGGGCAAGGATTGCCCGGTGCAAGCGTGATTCATCGACAAATAATCACAAATGCCCATGAACCATCAATTTTCTCATGACGCTTGCGAAACACGAGGCGCGGTGGCGATATAAGCGCCTGAAAACTACAACAAGAGGTTTCCGCGATGTCGCTTGCCACGTTGATTCATCGGTCCAGCCAGCCCAGCCCCACCGTCAGCGCCGCCCAGGCGCAGGCGCTGTTGCGCGAGCACTACGGCCTGCACGGTGCGTTGACGCCCTTGGGCAGCCAGCAGGACCTCAACTTCCTGGTTGATACCGATGATGGACGCTTTGTACTGAAGATCTGTCACGGCGACTACGCAACCTGCGAACTGCAGGCCCAGCACGCCGCGCTGGCGCACCTGGCAGCCATGGGGTTGCCGGTGCCA
Source organism: Pseudomonas sp. JC1203 (assembly GCF_056175065.1). Taxonomy (NCBI): domain Bacteria; kingdom Pseudomonadati; phylum Pseudomonadota; class Gammaproteobacteria; order Pseudomonadales; family Pseudomonadaceae; genus Pseudomonas; species Pseudomonas sp. JC1203. Next base: position 52,155 of record NZ_JBWCAM010000009.1, on the reverse strand, counting down.
GCGGTGCGCGCGGCGCTTGATGGCCGTGACCTGTTCAGCGCCTCGGTCGATGGGCGGTCATTGCAGGTACGCCTGCTTGAGTACATTGATGGCCAGCCATTGACCCGCGTTACGCATTTAAGTGCCGGGCTGCGGGCTGAAATGGGCGATTTATGTGCGCGGGTCGACCAGGCCCTGGCGGCCTTCGACCACCCGGGCCTGGCCCGCACGCTGCAGTGGGACCCACGCCACGCCCACGCGCTGATTGCCGAGCTGCTGCCGGCGGTGGCCGACCCCGACCGCCGCGACCAGGTGGCCGAAGCGGCGGCGCAGGCCGAGCAGCGCCTGCTGGCGGTGGCCGATGAATTGCCGACCCAGGCCGTGCACCTGGACATCACCGACGACAACAGCGTGTGGCAGCGCGACGCTCACCGTGCCTGGCAGCTGGCCGGGCTGATCGACTTCGGCGACCTGATCCGCACCTGGCGCGTGGCCGACCTCAGCGTGACCTGCTCGGCGTTGCTGCACCATGTAGAGGGCGACCCATTCGCCATCCTGCCCGCCATCAAGGCCTACCACGCGCGCAACCCGCTGGCCCGCGCCGAGTGGCTGGCGCTATGGCCCATGGTGGTGGCGCGCGCGGCGGTGCTGGTGCTCAGCAGCGAGCAGCAATTGCGCGTGGCCCCCGGCAATGCCTACGTCGCCGACAACATCGCCCATGAATGGCAGATTTTCGACGCCGCCACTTCGGTGCCCTTCGACCTCATGGAAGCCGCCATCCTCCAGGCCGTGGGGCTGGAACCGAGCACGCCAGACCTGGGCGATTGCGCGCCGCTGCTGCCCGGCATCGAGGCCGCCGCCTTCCAGCGCGTGGACCTGGGCGTGCTCAGCGAGCACTTCTGCGAAGGTAACTGGGAGCTGCCGGGTGCCGACGAACGGTTGCTGATGGCGTACCCACAGGCAAGCGCCCTGTACGGCCAATACCGCTTGTCGCGCACCCGCATCGACAGCGCCCAGGAGCCTGATACCTGCGCCCTGCATGTGGAATTGAACGTGCCAGCCGGCACTGCGGTGCAGGCGCCGTTCGCCGGTTTGCTGCGGCGCACCGCCGATGCCGGGCTGTGGCTGGTGGGCGCGGGCACAAGCCTGCACCTGTGGGGCGTGGACAGCGACCTGGCGGCCGACACACCACTGGCGCGCGGCCAGGCGTTGGGCCGCACCAACGGCATCCTGCTGGTGCAACTGTGCACGGCCGAGGAACTCAGCCCGCCGCTGTTCGCCGTGCCGTCACGCGCCCAGGCCTGGCTGGCGCTGTGCCCCTCGCCCCGGCCATTGCTGGGCTTTGATTGCGATGCCCCGCCCATGGCCGACGCCCAGGCCCTGCTGGCGCGCCGTGACGCCAGCTTCGCCCGTTCGCAGAAGCACTATTACCAGGCGCCGCCGCAGATCGAGCGCGGCTGGCGCAACCACCTGATCGACCTGCAGGGGCGGTCCTACCTCGACATGCTCAACAACGTCGCAGTGCTGGGCCACGGCCACCCGCGCATGGCCAAAGTGGTGGCGCGGCAGTGGTCGCTGCTCAACACCAACTCGCGCTTCCACTACGCAGCCATTGCCGAATTCTCCGAGCGCCTGCTGGCGCTGGCCCCCGCCGGCTTCGACCGGGTGTTCCTGGTGAACAGCGGCACCGAGGCCAACGACCTGGCCATCCGCCTGGCCTGGGCCGCCAGTGGCGGGCGCGACATGCTCAGCGTGCTGGAGGCCTACCACGGCTGGTCGGTGGCCACCGACGCGATCTCCACCTCCATTGCCGACAACCCGCAAGCCTTGAGCACGCGCCCCGATTGGGTGCACCCGGTGACGGCGCCCAACACCTACCGTGGAGCCTTCCGCGGCGCCGACAGCGCTGCCGGTTATGTGCAGAACGTCGACGAAACCCTGGCCCGGCTGGCGGCCCAGCAGCGCCAGGTGGCCGGCTTCATCTGCGAACCGGTGTATGGCAATGCTGGCGGCATCGCCCTGCCGGCCGGTTATCTGCAACAGGTGTATGCCAAGGTACGGGCGTTGGGCGGCGTGTGCATCGCCGACGAGGTGCAGGTCGGCTACGGCCGCTTGGGCGAACATTTTTGGGGCTTCGAACAGCAGGGCGTGGTGCCCGACATCATTACCATGGCCAAGGGCATGGGCAACGGCCACCCGCTGGGCGCAGTCATCACCCGCCGGGAAATCGCCGAAGCGCTGGAAGCCGAGGGTTATTTCTTCTCCTCGGCAGGCGGCAGCCCGGTCAGTTGCCAGGTGGGCATGGCGGTATTGGATGTAATGGCCGAGGAAGGCCTGTGGGAAAACGCTCGGCTGGTAGGTGGGCATTTCAAGGCGCGGCTTGAAGCCTTGATCGAGCGCCACCCGCTGGTGGGCGCCGTGCACGGCTCGGGCTTCTATCTAGGAGTGGAATTGGTGCGCAACCGCGAAACGCTGGAGCCGGCCACCGAGGAAACCGCCGTGCTGTGCGAGCGCCTGCGCGAACTGGGTATTTTCATGCAGCCTACTGGCGATTACCTGAACATTCTCAAGATCAAGCCGCCAATGGTCACCACCCGCCAGAGCGTGGATTTCTTCGTGGATTGCGTGGACAAGGTGCTGTCGGAAGACCTTTGATCCAGATTAATATCGATTACAGATCGACGGGAATTGATAATCTTCCAACTCAACTGAATATCCGCTATCGTTATTCAGATATTTATCGATCTACTGCAAGCCCTCGATGGGTACCAGGAGCCTGACCGCCATGACCACGCTAACCACCACCCCACGTGCCGACGGCTTCCACATGCCTGCCGAATGGGCCCCGCAAACCCAGGTATGGATGGTGTGGCCCGAGCGCCCCGACAACTGGCGCCTGGGCGGCAAGCCGGTGCAGGCTGCCCACGTGGCGCTGGCCAAGGCCATCGCCCGCTTCGAGCCGGTGACGGTTGGCGTGTCTGCCGCGCAGTACGACAACGCCCGGGCACGCCTGGACGTGCCGAACATTCGCGTGGTTGAAATCAGCAACGACGACGCCTGGGTGCGTGACACCGGCCCTACCTTCGTCATCAACGACCAGGGCGAAGTGCGCGGCGTGGACTGGGGCTTCAACGCCTGGGGCGGTTTCGACGGCGGCCTGTACGCGCCGTGGAACCGTGACGAGCAGTTGGCCAGCAAAGTGCTGGAAATGGAACGCTGCAACCGTTACCACACCGAAGACTTCGTGCTGGAGGGCGGCTCTATCCACGTGGACGGCGAAGGCACCCTGGTAACCACTGAAGAGTGCCTGCTGAACCGCAACCGCAACCCGCACCTCACCCGCGAAGAAATCGAAGGCGTGCTGCGCGACCACCTGGCCGTGGACACCATCGTCTGGCTGCCCGACGGCCTGTTCAACGACGAAACCGACGGCCACGTCGACAACTTCTGCTGTTACGTGCGCCCGGGTGAAGTGTTACTGGCCTGGACCGATGATTCCAATGACCCCAACTACAGCCGCTGCCGCGCAGCCATGAACGTGCTGGAGAACACCAAGGACGCCAAGGGCCGCACCTTTGTGGTGCACAAGATGCCGATTCCCGGCCCTTTGTATGCAACTGAAGACGAATGCGCTGGCGTCGATCCAGTGGCCGGCACCCAGGAACGCAACCCTTCGGTGCGCTTGGCTGGCTCCTACGTGAACTTCCTGATCGTCAACGGCGGCATCATCGCGCCAGGCTTCGACGACCCCAAAGATGACGAAGCCAAGGCCATCTTGCAGGGCATCTTCCCCGAACATGAAGTGATCATGGTGCCGGGCCGTGAGTTGCTGTTGGGCGGTGGCAATATTCACTGCCTCACCCAGCAACAGCCGGCTCCTTTTAAAGGCTGATCGAAGAGTCAAATGAAGAACCCGTCATGTGACGGGTTTTTTGTATCCGCCTGGAAATGTTGATCTGCCGTGGCACAGGTTTTGTATCGAATACAACGGCTTAAATGCCAGTACGTGTCACTCGTACTGTCATAAAGCGTGGGTAAGTTTGCCGCTCACGGATCCGGGAAAAAGGTGTCGATATGAACGCAAGCAGTGAGCCGGCTTCGCATCCATCGTCAATCACTGCAGAGTCCCTGCAGCGGGTGGCGCAGTGGTTGAAATGCAATGGCAGTATCAAGTTACAACAGGCGGACCCTCTTCAGGCGCTCAGCGAACGTTACCCGGCAGGCCTGCTCAGCCAGGCAGAACTCGAAGCGTTGCTGGGCTCCTTCCACCACTAGTTGCAAAGTCGTCACGACGACGCAGTGCCATGAGGCATGGAGCCTCCCCCTCCTGTTGCAAATCTGGTTATAACCTCCGAACTTCTTGTAAATTGACACGTGCGCTGGCCCCCCCTAGGATTCCGCCCAACGCCTGTGGCTAACAGCCACCTGTCCAGTATTCGATAAGGCCCGCGTTGCATTCGTGCACGCGGGCCTTTGCGTCTAGCGTCGGGGAAAACTTACTGGGCGGGGCGTCTTAACCAGCAATAAGGAAAACAAGATGTTGAACAAAAGTATCGGTCTGATCGCCCTTGGCCTGATCGGCAGCACCCAGGCAATGGCCAGCGATCAAGACGATGCAAAAGGCTTTGTCGAAGACAGCCACCTGTCGGTGCTGGTGCGCAACGCCTATATCAACCGTGACTACAAAAACGGTAACGCGGACAAGTCCGAGTGGGGCCAGGCTTTCATCGGCACCTTCACCTCCGGCTTCACCCAGGGCACCGTGGGCGTGGGCGTCGACGCCTTCGGCCTGTACGCCAAGAACCTGGAACAGTCCGACAGCCGCAGCGGCGCTGGCGGTATCGACTTCTTCCGTCGCGGTGATGATGGCTCGCCTGCCAGCGACCTGGCTCGCGCCGGCGCTGCAGTGAAATTCCGCGTCTCCAACACCGTGCTGAAATACGGCGACCAGATGCCGTCGCTGCCGGTGCTGAGCTATGACAACAGCCGCCTGCTGCCGGAAAGCTTCACCGGTACCCTGATCACCTCCAAGGAGATCAAGGGCCTGGAGCTGAACGTGGGTCACTTCACCGAAGAAGCGCAGAAGAGCGCCGAAGGTCGTGACAGCGGCGAGCTGAAAAGCCTGAACGTCTACGGCGGCAGCTACGCCTTCAACGACAACTTCAAGGCGTCGCTGTACGGCACTACCATCGAAAACGTGATGAAGAAGCAGTACCTGGGCATGACCTACGTATTGCCGATCCAGAAGGACCAGTCGCTGACGCTGGACTTCAACGGCTACAAGTCGGAGCTGGACAGCCAGTGGGCGGCCGATAACAAGACCGGTCGCGACAACACCATCTGGAGCCTGGCGGCCACCTACGCCGTGGGCCCGCACTCGTTCATGGTCGCGCACCAGAGCAGCACCGGCAGCACTGGCTACAACTACGGCGGCTACCAGCGTAAAGGCGGTGTCGGCGACGGTGGTACTTCCATCTACCTGACCAACTCGTACTGGTCGGACTTCAACGGTGAAGACGAGCGTTCGTGGCAGCTGGCCTACGGCCTGGACTTCGGCGCCTACGGCGTGCCGGGCCTGACCTACAAGTTCGCCTACGTGCGCGGCGACAACATCACCGCAGGCGACGCCACCGGCGGCACCGAGCGTGAAATCTTCAACCAGCTGCAATACGTGGTGCAGCAAGGCCCGGCGAAGGACCTGACCGTTCGCGTGCGCAGCTCTATCCTGCGCGTGTCTGACAACGTCAGCGCCTACAACGTTAGCGGTAACGAAGTACGCGTGTTCGTTGACTACCCAATCAATATCTTCTGATTGGCTAACAACGCATCACCAACAGGCCCCGCTTAAAGCGGGGCTTGTTGTTTCCGGGCCAGGCGGTTGTCGCTGTAGGCCAGGAAGGCCTCGATGTCGTTGCTGCACAGGTAGCGCGCCGCCTGCTTCACCTCTTCCAGCGGCCAGTCCCACCAGGCGCTTGCCAGCAAGCGTTCACGGACGGGTGCTTCGAAGCGCCAGCGGATGAACTTGCACGGGTTGCCGCCCACCACCGCGTAAGGCGGCACGTCGCGGGCCACCACGGCGCCTGCTGCCACCACCGCGCCGTGGCCGACGGTCACCCCGGAAAGAATGGTTACCCCGCGGCAAATCCAGCAATCGCTGCCTATTACCACGTCGCCCTTGGAAGGCTTGTACTCGCCGGCGCTTTCCAGCCCCGGCAGGAACGCGGGAAAGGGGAAGCTGCTGACCCAGTCGGTGCGGTGCCCGCCGCCCAGCAGCACCGTCACTTCTTCGGCAATGGAAGAATACGCGCCCACCTTGAACGTGGTGTCGTTGCCGAACTTCACCACTTCAGGTTCGCCATACGAACCCACGCCAATGGAATAGCGCGGGTAGCGGCGCTTCAAGCGTTCATTGCCCTGCAGTATCGGCTCCAGGGCGCGGATGCGCTTGCGCTCTTTGTTGGCTTTGAGCTTCTTGAAAAACTTCATCGCGTACTCGCTCGGTCAATGGCACCTGGTCAGCGCTTGCTGCGGCTGAACACCAGCCGTTTCAAGCGCCGCAGCGTTATCCTGTTCCATTGCTTCAAGGGGATGCTCAGCAGCAACCCCCAGGCTTCGCGCTTGTTCGCCACCACGGCGTATTTCAGTGCCTTGTTGATGGTTACCGTGCGCCCCTGCTGGTACCCCGGGTGCGCGGAGTAGGGGGCCAGTGCCTTCAGGTCAGCCTCCAGCAACACCCGGTAGCGCCGGGACAGGTTGTGCGGGTGGCGCCGGTAGCGGGTCACGTGCACGGGCAGTTGGTGCACCTCGTAGCCTGCGCTGGCGAGCCGCAGGGTCATCTGGAAATCCTGCACCTTGATGTCGGGGTCGTAGAAGCCGGCCGCCTTCAGCGCGGCCATGCGGTACAGCGACACCGGCGCGCCCATCACGATGGCGCCACTGACAATCTCGTCGAGGCTCAGGCGCCGCAGCGGCATGCTGCGCTGGCGCTTGGTGTCGTTGCCCTGGCTGTCCATGTAGATGATCAGCGCGCCCACGCAACCCACCTCCGGGTGGGCATTCAGGTATTCGGCGCGCACCCGCACCGACTCGGGCAGCATGATGTCGTCAAGGTCGGGGGTGGCCACATACACCCCCTGCGCATGGCTAAGCCCCGTGTTCAAGGCGGCGCTGACGCCCTGGTTGGGCTGGGTGTAAAGCTGGAAGTCGTAGGTTTGCTGCAGCTGCCTGAGCATGGCCAGGCTGTTGTCGGTCGAGCCATCGTCGACCACTATCACCTCGAAATTGGGGTAGTCCTGGGCAAAGATGCTCTTCAGGGAGGCTTCGAGGTATTTCTCCGCGTTATAACAAGGCGCGATTATGGACACCAGTGCGGCGTCAGGCTGGGCAGCAACACCTTGAGCAGTGGGGGAGGCGGTCATCAGTTGCCGTTCTTCCATTACATCGAAAAATTTGCGCGTTACACAGCGTCGTGGGCCGTTGCGTCCTGCCCCCGTTTTCACGGGGTTGGCCCTGCGTCTGTTGCCTGTATTCCGTGCGCCTGGGGTACTATCGGATCCTCATTCGCACAGGACGTTCCGCGCCATGCTGCATTCGCAACTTCGATTCGGGCCGGTGACGCTGGCTTTACTCGCCAGCCTGATGATAGGCACCGCCAATTCGGCCGGTGCAGGGGAAATGATTGCCCTAAGCGCAGCCCAGCAGGAAATGGTAGACGGTATGGTGAAACTCGACGGCCAAATCGAGTATCAAAATATTGCTTTCGGCTTTGGGGTGACGCCCGGTGAGCCCACGGCCTACCAGGGCAGCGGTACCGATGACGGCGTGCTGATCCCCTTGGGCGGGGACCGCGAGATCACGGTCAACGCCGGTTACGATGCGGCCATGCTGGGCAGCACCAAGGCGTTGATGGACAGTGAATTGTCGGAAGTGGAGCCGGGCGGCGTGCAGCGCGAACCGGTGGTGCTGGACGCCCAGCCAGCCGAACAGGCGCGTTGGAGCGACAGCCAGGCCGTGCGCCGGGTGATCGTGGAATACCGCAGCACCGGCCCCGATGACGGCATCAACTACACCCTGCGCCTACGCACCGACGCCCAGCACCAGCAGGCTGACGACCAGGCGTTCGACGCAGTGGTGAAATCGTTCAAGCACTACCAGCTCCAGGACGACTGAGCCCCTGTGGGAGCTGGCTTGCCAGCGAGCTGTTGAGGCCCCCAGAAGCGGCAAGCCAGCTCCCACAAACGTGGGGTCACTGCTCCGTAGGAATAATCTCCACCGCCGTGATCTTCCAGCTGTCCTTGTCCTTGCCCAGCGTTACCTTCAGCACCTGGCTGTTGTCCTGGGTAGTGCCCAGCACCACGTTTTCCTGCGCGGTCGCGCCCTTGGTGGCGGTCTCGGTCACCTGGATGTGGGTCAGCCAGGTGTCATCGTAGTCCTGGGACTTGATGAAATAGTCCTCGTCCAGCCCGTCTTCGCTCTTGGCCTGCTTGTCGATCGACTTGATCAGGCTGTCGGCCACGTACTGCTGCATCTGTTGCGGGTTGTCATCCAGCGGCACTTTGTCGTCGCTGAGCCTTTTCAGGTACCAGGCGTAAAAGTTCTGGGTGGTTTGCTGGGCCGACGCAGGGGCATCGGCCATGGCGATGGAAAGGTGGCAACCAGCCAGAACACACAACAGGGAAAGCAGACGCTTCATGATCAGTTACCCAACAGAATGAGTGAGGGGTTGACGCAGCACAGGCGTACAAAACAGCACGCATAGTACAGAGACCAGGCAGGGCAGGGCCAGTTGCAGCGCGCTCTACTTCAACGCACCGGGTTGCTTACGCCCTCGATTTGCCGCTTCACCTGCAACGGGTCGTCAATGCCCTTCAACACCAGGTCACTGATACCGCGCCCGGTAATGCGCACCGTGCCAAAGCCCAGCAGGCGGCCCATCACCGTCTGGTCGAGGTCCACCGTCTCGATCGACGACAGCTTCATCTCATCGGTAGTGCGGCTGATAATCCCGCGCTTGTGGATAACCCGCTTGTTGGTCACGCCGTTCTCCTGGCAGCGCAGGCTCAGCCACTTGTAAATGGCCACCGGCGACAGAATGCCCACGGTGAGCACCGCCAGCAGCACCCAGAACCACACATTCACCCAGCTCAGCCAGTGCAGCTTGAAAATGGCCTCGACCTTCTCGCCGGCCGACAGGGAACTCTCGATATAGGTTTTGCTCGCCACAGGTAACTCCTTGCAATTGATGCGCAGGACTCTACCACCCCCAGCCGCAGAAACGGCAAGCACACCCGTCGGACAGACGGTTGCCGGCCAGTAACCTGTGCCATGATGGCTCCAGGCCTTCTTCAGGGTAACAAAGCGTGGACGCTGATAGCGCACAGCCCCCACAAACCGATGTGTCCGCAGACGAGCGCTTCCAGGGCCTGACCCGCCTGGCGCAACGGCATTTCGCCGTCAACTGCGCCATGCTGCTGCAGCTGCGCGACGGCCAGCCCGTGCTGCGCGCCAGCAGCGGTACGGCAGCGCACGGCGACGCCGAAGTGCCGCGCAGCAGCACGCCCATCCTCGACGCCGCCGGCCAGCCCCTGGGTGAATTCATTTTGCTGGGCCGCCAGCAACTGCACCCCGGCGAACAACAACTGCTGCACGACCTGGTGCAACTGGCCGCCGCCGCGTTGCAGGCTGAACAACAGGAAGCCGCCACCCAGCAGCAACTGGCCCGCCTGGCCCTGGCCATCGACAACAGCGGCACCGGCGTATGGGACCGCGACGTCGCCAACAACCTGATCCACTACTCCGCCGGTTGGAAAGCCCTGCTGGGCTACGAGCCCCACGAACTCACCCCCCACCTGCGCGACAGCTACAACCGCGTGCACCCCGACGACCTGCCCTTCGTGCAGGCCACCATCCAGGCGCACTTCCAGCAGCGCACCAGCGCCTACGAAGTGGAGCACCGCATCCGCTGCAAGGACGGCACCTACAAATGGATCAACAGCCGCGGCAAAGTCGTCGCCCGCGACGCTGCCGGCAACCCCCTGCGCATGATCGGCACCACCACCGACATCACCGAGCGCAAGCGCCTGGAAGCCGACCTGCAGGCCCACGCCAGCATCGACTTCCTCACCCAGCTGCCCAACCGCCGCCACTTCATGCAACAACTCAACGCCCAGCAAAACAACGCCTGCGTACTGATGCTCGACCTCGACCACTTCAAACACATCAACGACCGCTGGGGCCACGCCACCGGCGACCTGGCGCTAAAACACTTCGCCAGCATCCTCAGCGCCCAACTGCGCAAGACCGACGCCGCCGGCCGCATCGGCGGCGAAGAATTCGCCGTGCTGCTACGCGGCACCCACAGCCGCGAAGCCTGCGCCTTCGCCGTGCGCTTGCAGGAAATGCTGGCGGTGACGCCCTTGATGCATGGCGGGCAAGTGATAGGGTTGACAGTGAGCATCGGCGTCAGCGACCTGCGCGAAGGCGATGGCGGGGCAGAGGCCGCGATGGGCCGCAGCGACCGGGCCCTGTACCGCGCCAAGGCCAGCGGCCGCAACCGCGTAGTCGCCGAATAACCCGTAGCCGCTGCCGCCAGGCTGCGCTGGCCCTCGAACGCCCACAAACCCACCATTCACCCGCTTCGGAAATTTCCTACTTTTTCCGCGCATCCCCTTACGGATCATCGCGACAAAGCCCAACAGCTTTCGTCCATGACCCCACCGGAATCGCCCCAATGCGCATCGAATTCGACCTACTACTGTCCCCTGCCGAAATCACTGAAATCGCCCAGATCATCGGCACTCCCACCTCCTCCCTCCCCACCGCCATGGCCGGCTACGCCGCCTCGGCCCTGCAAGAGTACCTGGCCATGATGCGCGGCCAGAAAGCACTCAATCGTGTTGCCGAGATCCGTGAACACCGCTTGGTGCTATTGGTGGAAAACGTATTCGGCACCATGCCGGACGAACAAACCATCAGCCGCATCTTCCAGACCACCGCAGCAGGAAGCGCCACCCTGCTGCGCTCTGCCATGTCCACCTACCAATACCGGCTACGCGACCCCATCGACCGCACCTTGAAAGCAGACCTGGAGCGCGCGGTAGCCGAAACAGTAACCGGCCCCTACCTGGTAACCATGAACAGCACCAGCATGATCGAGCAACTGAACAAAAGGCTGGCCGCCATCGACGGCTCCCTGGCGTCCGTCAGCAAAAAGCGCGGCAGCGTTTCAACCTACGAAATCACCAAATGCTCCTACGAACACCTGTGCACCGTACTCGGCGCCACCCCGGCGGTGTACGTCCCATGAGCGACGCCATCGCAGCGGCCAGCCTGCTCATGGCCGTGGTCGCCATCCTCTACGGCGCCTGGTACCAGGAAATCAACCACGCCACGCAACTGGCCGTGCCCACCCATGACCGCCACGCGCCCTTGGCCGTGGTCGAAGCGGCCCTGTTTGGCCGGTGCCTGCCGTTGGCGGCGATGGGCTTGATGGTGGTGCTGGTGTTCCTGCCGGACGTGCTGGGTATTGTTTGGCATGCAATTGGAGTGGCGCGGGAGAAGGGGCTGGCGGCGTATGCGCTGTACGACTCCGTGCGGGTAGCGTTCTGTTTGGTCGTGGTAGTAGGGGGAGCGGTGGCGGGGCATTTGTGCTGGATGACGGGGGTGTTGGTGAGGTTGAGGCGGCGGCTCAAGGCGTGATGTTTTGGGTGGTTATCCACAGCCCGTTTGGCCGTCATTTTCGATGTGGGAGCGGGCTCTGCCCGCGAAAAGAACGCCACAGTTGTGCAGGAAAAACTATTAACATCAATGAGTTATACATGTGGATAACTTGGTTATGTTTCGTCTTTAGGGCGCTTTGTGTTGTTGGTAAAAATATCCACAACACGCACTCGGGGATTTTCCACAGGCGTCTAGCCCACCCACCGATACCAAGTTATCCACAGCCCAATCGCTGACCTAAAACACCTGCCGAGCGTCCTCAAGCGCCACACCCAACCGCTCCCGCAGGGGTTCAATCAGGCAACGAACTTCGTCCGCCGGCAGCTGATCCGTATGCGCTGAATCCAGCAGTTTGGCCATCAACGCCATCCCATCATGCACGTCGGCCGCACCCTGAAATGCCCCCCTCAACGCCTCTACTTCAAGGATCACGATACCCAGCATCGTCTGCCAATCCTGAAGCAACTCATCCTCCACCGGGTCGCCAGAACCGATGAACTGCTGAAGCTCGTTCTGCAGCTTGCGTAGGTACTTATCGATATTCACAGCAGCTAATCCTTGCGGAAGCCCGGCATCAAACCACCTCGCTTCTCGCCTAAAAAGGCAATGACGCAGCCCTCCATCATGACTGCGCCCAGGCGTCCTTTCCCTCAAGAAAGCACAGATTCTGCCGAATACTAAGGAAGTCTTAGTATGCGGTCAACGTGAATCTAAGAATCTCTTAGCCTTTACGCGGCTAAAAAATGAGCACGTTCAGCAAGCGGTTGAAGGAAGCACGGAAGGCGGCAGGGATCTCCCAGGAGCAATTGGGCATCGAGGCAGGGATCGAGCCTGCGTCGGCTAGCGCGCGGATGAATCAGTACGAGAAGGACAAGCATGTGCCGAACCCGGAGATGGTTAGGCAGATTGCTGCGGTGTTGAGGTTGCCGGCTTCGTATTTTTATAGCGAGGATGATGATGAGGCGCGGTTGTTGGTGGCGTTTTATCGGATGTCGGGGGAGGAGCGGGCTAGGGTGATGGGGGTGGTGGTTGGGGAGGGTGAGTAGGCTACGGCTCGAGCGGCCTTTTTTCACTGGACTCTTAGTGGAGCCCAGGAATCGAAATAGCTCATATCTGCTCTTGGCGGATGGGCTGGCGGGAAAATTTGCGCAGCTCTGCTAGCTTCAATGCCAATCAACCAGCTTGGGGAAAACGGATGTCCAATGTTGAAGTGTACCTGCCAACGGTAGACGGCTCTGCATACTGGCCGGTATCGAAGGGCGACTCATGCAGGGAAGCAGTACACGTTCTGTTCACTGATGATTTTGCTGCGCCGCCCCATAGGCTTGTGGTTGAGATCACTACCGAGTCGGGGAAAAAGGTGAAGGTAAGCATTCCCTACTCGGATACCGGTGAGGCAAGCGTGCAGATTGATGGTGAATCGGTTTAACGGGATGCAATTATGGGCGGGGAAGGAACGGAGGGGATTTTCCTTTAGGTACCAAGAGTCGAAAGTATTAATAGCTATGTGATTTATAATGTCTTATTTTTATTCTCGGTTATCTATCTCTAAAAACATCCTTTGGGATACGCTCGATCTTTGATAGAGGCAAGCAAAGCCTCATTACGACCGAGTGACCACGAGGCATAGCAGCCTGTCATGCTGACAAGGGGGACACTCCACAGCTCTGCTCAGCGACAGCTAGCGGCTCAAAGCTGTGGTTGCTAAAAGGTAGCTATCGCGAAGAGCAATCGCTCTAAGGTATTTAAGAAATCTGGTAAAATCCTCCGATCTATACCCTGCAGCCTTGCAGCGATGCCAGTACTGTAGCTGTCCTCTTGTTTAGGACCCTGGTTGAAAGCTTATGGGTGGTCCAGTTAGCATGCTGGCGAAAGAACTTATTAAGTTTGTATATGACCTCAGTGTCAGTGAAGATGGCATGGCGTAAGACCGTCTCGGTCATTAGTAAGAGAATTTTATTCACCAGTTTTCGCCTGTTTGTAGCTAATTTTTACAATGTAGTCCAGAGGCTAAATTTAGACCAAAGATGAAAAGCAAAAAATTACTTGATGTAACCTCATACGCGCCATTTGCTTATGGGTTGATTTACCTGGCAAATATTTTTATATTTGGCTTGATTTATAGGCTTATATTTGTTGGTGACTTTAAAGGCGATCCAATAAATTATGTGCAAGCGTTGTATTTTAGTGTCGTTACAGTCACTACATTAGGGTTTGGTGATCTGACTCCGAGGCTTGATGCAGCTCCGCTTCTTCTTGTAGTAACCGCCCAAGTTGTTTTGGGTGTTATTACGATTGGTTTGTTTTTGAATTCCATATCTCACAAGCTGAGTGAGCGAAAAGATTTTGCCCAAAAAGCATTTGAAGAAGAAGCGGAAAGTAATGCTCTGAAAAAACTATTAACAATTTTGAGGCCAGCGGTTGTTAGCTATATGGAGGTTCTTTCTGAAACTTATAAGGTGACAACGACCCAAGTTACAGGTGGGTTCGTCAAGCTAGTCCCCGGAAAACTATTCTCACAAGAATACTATGATCAAATCGCTCGGCAGGATTTCTTCTCAAGCGAGACTAGATATGGTGAAGGTGTAATTACCTGGGGTGATTTTGTTGAGCAAGAGAATGATAAGTTTTCCGGCAGCATAGACGATTTTCTAAATAAGTTTGCCATTTCACTGCCCATTGATTTAATTGAGTTGCTTGTTGGTTTGAAAGGTCATCGCTTTCTATATCATTGCAGGCAAGCCAAGCAAATTATCCAGTTCGAGATTGCCCAAGGGGTTAGGACTCCTCGCGTCAACTTGTTGACTATTGAACATAGTAGCGTTGAAATGCCTGAAAAGCCAAGTTCAATTAGAGACTTCCACGAGAAGCTACTAAAGCTAATCACGCAGCTAGACGAAAACACATCGGGAGAACGCATTGTTATGACTGTGGATTTGAGGCAAGGCGTTACAGCTCCTCCCATTGGTTCCGCTATTGCCGATATTGTTAAGTTTGGACCATTTGAGCCGCAAAAAAATTAACAGTCGCGTCGATTTGGATGCTCGCAAGCCCGCGCCAATTACACAGATATATGGTCGTTTACGCCAGTTTAAAAGGTCTAAGGTCGACCAAAGCGTTCATTAAGTTGTAGAACTCAGTCGCCATTAAGTAGGTTGTAGGCGCTATGTTAAAAATTTCGTAAGCCGAGGAGCCCTTCTATCAGGTAAAGACCTAAAAAGGCAACGGTCTTTCTGGATCGTGGTTCTTAATTTCCAACGTGTTTACGTTCAACAATTTTGCCGATTTCCCGTTTGAATGAGTATAGAGAGCGTCTTTGTTAAATACGCTAGCCCGGTGAGTCAGCTCATATCCTTCACTGACTAATTGATTCCTTACCGCGACAAGCTCTGCGCCGCCGTATGTATAGTCCAGCTTGTACCCTCCCATTGTTCCTTCAGTTTCGAATTGCTTGGTTGAGCCGAGTTCCTCACAAAAGTCGTTGGCATCCTTTTGTGATTCCCTCAACTCGAACAGCGCCATCTCTAGCAGATGGTGCAGATGCACGTCAGATTTCGCCTCGACAACGAGAGTTAACGTCCTCGCTTCACTTTGTTTCATACATGCTCCTAGACGTATGCGCAAGAGGCGCAAAGTGGAATATTTGGAAAATCAATGTGGAACGGACCGAAAATTGGACTGAACAGGGGGGCCGGTTTTTTATTTCGTCTTTTCACTTTCCTATGAGCGGCACAATACATCTGTCCCCATTTAGAATATTCCCGAGGCTGATGACTGCTCGAATTTATGGTGC
Source organism: Pseudomonas sp. JC1203 (assembly GCF_056175065.1). NCBI lineage: Bacteria > Pseudomonadati > Pseudomonadota > Gammaproteobacteria > Pseudomonadales > Pseudomonadaceae > Pseudomonas > Pseudomonas sp. JC1203. The sequence continues at coordinate 36,665 of NZ_JBWCAM010000009.1, read as the reverse complement.
TGGCCTCTCGGCCTGCCAAAAATTGCAGCTGAAGTTGTTCAACCCCCCACTGTAGGGACTAGGTCTCACCGCGAACACCTTAGGCACAGCATTACCGTCGCCACCTTCGCGGAAGAACTCCCTCATAGAGAAGAGGGCCTGAGCCTTCAGGCGCTCCCATTCTCGGTACAAGGTGTCTTCTACATCCCTCGCTGCTTGGGCCGCGCTGGGTTTGCGCTTGGGCAGCGGCAACGTGTAGCTGGGCTGAGGGGAGAAATCGTAGACGAACGTCAGGTGCCCGTACTTCCAGTCTGCAGACGGCGACGCTCGCCAGCGAAACGACACTTGCACTGATAGCCGCTTACTGAGATGGACAGGCGGCCTGAGCTGATCATCAATGAAGAACAGCTCACCCTCTTTACGCTCAGTTTCGAGCCGCTCCTTCATCTGCTGCAAAGCGTGAATGAGGTCATTGCCAGCATACAGCGCATCCTGCCGAGAGCGTTCGCGCTTGGCATGGGCCTTGGCCTTGCTGTACTCAGTAATCGCTTGCTGGAACCGATGGAGTTTGTTATCCACATAGGGCCCACAGTTGCTGAGGCCGAGGCCATGAATCGGCCCTATGCGCTCTTCATCCAGGCACTTGCGTACTGCGGCCCGAAGCGCCGTTTCGTCCACGTCGCTGATTGCAGCTTGCTGATTACTCGGCAGGTTAATGTAGGTCATACCCAAAACTGTCCTTGTGTAATGGCGGCCAAGCTACCTCCTCATCTCAGCGCGCAGATTTCCGCACCGCTGAGAGATAGCCCATTGCGATACAGCGCTGGAGCTTGAGGTCATTCAGGGGATGCTGGCACAGATGCTCAGATAGGCGCAGCGCCCACAATGCTGCCCCCTGGAAGCAGATCGATCACCTGCAGCAAAACGATGAGCCATCTTGTATACGGACGTGCTTGCGACCTGCCTGGAAGGGCCATCCATCATGTGCTGGTCAGTGATAATGGAGTAGATCTTCGCACTCGGCCTTCGAGAGCCATTGATATCAAGCATCATGGGGCGTAGGTGACTAAGAGTGTACTGGATCCCCGTCTGAGCTCGAATCCAGTGCAGCTGCCCTTTATCGACGAGCATCCAAGGGAGCTCAATGCGCACACCGTTGACGACAGAAACCATCCCTTCTTCGACGGCACCGCCAACGCTATTAACCACCACCAGCCCACGCTTGGCGGCGGCAATCGCATCATCCATCAAGCCAGGGTCTTCTGCACTATCTGGAAGTCCGTGTAACGCCCATGTGGCTTGGAATACCGTGTTGGGGTCAGAGCCGTCCCTCGCCACGGCCAACAGCATGTCCATAATCGCCCAACGAGCACGGATCGAGACGTCGATTTCCTGCTCGGCAGTGAGCGCTAGCTCATAGCGATAGTGGTACTGGAGGGGACAACTCATGTAGGCCTGGAACGCCTCATAGCTCACAGTGGGTACCACGGTGCTGCTAGCCAATGGCAGCGGCATGATGGGTGCAGGCGGTGCCTTCATCCCCGAGCGCTTAACCAGACTTGTGACAGCAGCGCGATTGAGCGGAACTGGACGTGGCCACCCGCTGATCTCATAAAGATACAAGTAATCACGGGCCCGAGACAGAGCGACGTAGAGCAGGTTATTGCGCTCCACCCGTTCTTCGAACATGAACTCTTTTCCGGTGCTATTCAGCACTTCAGGGGGGATGAGATCCAACCCCCGCAAATCGTATGCGAAGGGCCGATTGGCGCCGTAGGACGCGTCGTCAACGTCGGTGACGTGAACTGCAGGGTATTCAAGTCCCTTGCTGGAGTGCACAGTCATGACTCTCACCGCATCCAGGACTCGCGCTTCAGGCGGTAAGCCACGATCCCCCAGCTTTTCTCCGATCCTGCGGCGCAGCTCCTCACGAAGCAGGAACTGGGAAAGCCGTGCCTGGCGGATATCGCCGTCACCATTGCGTACGGCGTAGACGAACAGCCATGTTGCCAAGCGCTGAGTATGGGCCTGTATGGTCTGATCAGCAGGGCTTGGGAGACCGTAGCGCTGATCGAGCAGTACTTTGGAGACAAAATCCCATGGCCTTGAATTCCGCTTGAGCCCCTCCAACAGCTGCGCCAAATTTGACTTGGCTTGCTGGCCAGCGGGCGAGAGGCCTGGCGTATGCAGCCATAGCCACCGGCCTCGCTGCATGCTCAATCCCGCGCCTTTGCGGGTCAGGAATATCAAGTGCTCAATGTCTTGGGGCGGCATTCGAAACGCTGGCTCAGAGATCAGCCCGACCAGTGAGCGCGGCTGTCGCATACACAGCAGTTCCATCAGGCATAGCAGCTTCTTGATCTCAGGGCGCTGGCAGACATCGCCGATGTGCAGCACTGGCACATTCAGGTTTTCAAGCGCTTCAACAATTTGCTCAACGTTTGCCGATTTACGGCTGATCACGACTTGATCCCTATACGGGACACCCCTCTGCACCAGCCCATCAATGCGCTGAGCGATCGTGACGGCTTGGGAGGACTTGGAGTCGCATTCATACAGGGTAGGTATGACCCCGATCGAGGGACGAAACGCTGTGACTGGCTCCAGAGGCATCAGGTCGTTGAGTGCATGATGGATGCCTGCGCAGGAAAATAGCTCCAGGATCTCAGGGGTGCTTCGCCGGTTCAGATCGAGAGCGTAACGGCGCACCGTTGCCCCTGGAACGGTGCTCAAGAACGTGGTGTCGAAGTGCATCAAGCTACGGATCGACGCGCCTCGCCAATGGTGAATGGCCTGACGCACATCACCGACGACCCAGAAAGATTGAGCATTCAGCGCCAATTGGCGAAGGAGGTCGGCCATCACCTCGGTGACATCCTGATACTCGTCCACTAGCACGTGCGAGAAATGATCGATGTACTGAACAACGCTTGTTCGATCCCGCTTGGCCTGGGATGCAGGGAGGGCAATGAGATCAACGTAGTCGACCAAATGCGCAGCCCGCATTGCTGTTTCGTAGGCTTCAAACAAGGTGGCGATGTCTTCGCGCTCATTGGCTACATCCGGCTCGCAGGGCGGCAGTGCAGCCAGGCGTGCGCGGTAGTCGGCAACGGTGAGACATTCTTCCTTAAGTCGTTTGATATGGCCCAGAACGCCAGGTAGCCAATCGTACGGGTTCTGTAGCCTCAGATAATACTTGAGCCGCACCTTGGGCAGCGTGCTCACCATCAGGCGGACTTGCATCAGCGGATCTGCGAGCCGAACGTCGGACTCCAGGCCGAAAATCTGATGGTATTTGCGAAGGAATTCGAGCCCAAATGCATGGAAAGTCCCGGCCCACACGTCGGCGGCTCCGGCGATGCCAGATATCTTCAAGCGCTCAACCAATTCATGAGCAGCCTTGTTCGTGAAGGTCAGCACCAAGATTTGACTGGGAGGGGTACCGCGCTCGACCAGGTGTTTGATGCGATGGATCAGTGTCGTAGTTTTGCCAGTACCCGGCCCGGCAACAACGTTGACGAAGGTTTCGGACGCGGTAGCAGCATCGTGCTGTCCCTGCGTCATAAGCGGAAGAGGAGGAGGTGGAGCAGGAGGCAGTATGGGGAGCAAAATGCCGTCGAATAGCTGAAGGCGAACGATCTCCAGCGGTACCTCCAGAGTGGCCGCGATGACCGTGGCACCACTACCGCTCTGGAATAGCTGGCTTGCGACACCACGGGGTAGCAGAAGCTCACGGGCAAACACATTGGCTTGAAGCTCCAAGCGCTCACGAGCACCGTATGCTTCCACCGCCACCGTAGCCTGACTCCCATAGGAATCCGTCATGCTGGTCAGATGAGCGACCGTCTGTGCAGGACGATCGCCGTCGAGGTACCAGTGACCCAACTCATGAGCGATAAGATAGGCCGTTTCTCCTGGAGATACGTCGTTGCGGATGTAGATGGTTTGAATTTCTCGCTTGAGCACCCCGCTGCCGCCACCCAACTCTGGGTGCCCGAAAGGTAAGCGCTCAATTGCAATTTCGAGCGTGTCCTCAACATGAGCCAGGAGCTCAGAGGAGCTGACTCGACCTAGAGATGCGGCCAGTCCGACCAAGGCTTCTCGGGTTTCGAATGCTTGCCGACGTGCCCGGTCGAATGGATTCACACTTAGCCCTCTAGGTTCAGGAGACGCTCTTGCTCCTCAGCCGGCAGCTGAAGCTCTTTGACTGCAACACCCCACGCCTTGCGTTCCGCTTGCACTGTAGGTTTTCCGTCAGTCGCTTTGAACGCTGGAACACATTGGGTATCGAACCGACGCTCCAAGGCTACCGACACAACTTCCAAAGGCTTGTTCAAAACGACGGCCAGCTTCGCCAGGACTCGTGCAGGCGCCAGTACCGAACCACCAAGGATCATGTTAGTCAGGCCGCGTTGCTCACCTAGATCGATCTGAGGAGCGAGAGCACGAGCTTTGACCCCACTGACCTGCTCGATAGCCTTGACAGCCTCTATGACAGCCTCATCACCAGTATTCGAACCTGTCGTTGCTTCGCGCACAGCGGCAGCGTGAGGACAATGGCTCAACGCGTTGGCGAGAAGGAAGTTGGTGAATGATGACACCGAGCGCTCATATTCGCCTGCGCGTAAACGCGCTCTCATCACCAGGCGCCTGTCAGCCCGAATGATCCAACTCTCCGAATCGGCACCTGCGTAATCATTGGCAGTGCGCTCGTAATCAGTCAGCAGCTCCGAAGGATCTACTGTCCTTGATTCTTTATCGAACCGGGTCAGCCCGTCCTGCACCAGATCTCGCGCAGCGATCGACAGCGATACCCCACGGCGTTTTGCTACGCCTCTTACCAACTCGTGAAGCGAGACTTTGGTAGTTAAACCAATTTGCAAGCGGGCTTGGGTTCGTTCATCAGTATTTTTGGTAGTGGCGGTAGGTTGCATGGTCGTCTCCAAAGTCTGCTTAACCGCAGGCGCTGTGCGTGAGACACATGGCATCGCTGACCGTTCGTCAGCAGGAAATTGAGGAATGAGTTCGACTAGCACGGACATTAAGCCAAGCAGCAGGTGCGGCTCGTCCTTACCAGTGACCACTACAGGATGGCCATTAGCCAGGGTCATCTCGCACTCAATCCCCTGGGAGGTCTCCCGCAGGTGCATGAATGGCTTAAGGCAGGCTAGGAAACTAGCGCACCCTTGGAGATAATCGGCAGGCTGAAGCTTGGGCATTTTCATAGACTGATTTGGTCGCTGCTGGGATCGTGCGTGAGAATCACGCTGGCGTACATCACTTTTATATCACTCGCGGGTGTAGGGATACAATTGATCCAGGCAATCTTTTCAGAAGCAGTGCGTGTCGCCGTCAACGAATGGCGAGCGAAAGTGACCTTTGAGCAAGTGCTTGAGTACTTGGCGCGCCCTACCGATCTGGGGCGTGAGCTTAAGCCTGCGATCGAGCGAGAGCTCCATAGCCGGGGAAGTAGCTGTGCAGATGTGCAAGCCTTTGCATGGGCACAGCCATGCCTGACGCTGGAGGGTATCTTCCAGCCAGATGACCTACCCGATACCCCTATTGATTTTTGCCCGGTGCCTGAAGCAGAAGGCACGGTCATTGCGAGAGTTACTGCGATCGCGTGCCTTGCGGCTATCAATTCCGCCACGGTTTCCTACGGCTCCGAGAACGGAGGCGACCTGTTCGTGAACCTGGTAGTGTTCCCGCCTGGCCGAGGTAAATTCACAACCAAATCGGCGGACAAGATGAGCGGGCACACGGATGGCGTGACCTTCCCGTTGCGGGGGTACCGCGACCCTCTGAATGACCGCATTGCACCCTCTCCAGACTTTGTGTGCTTGTCGGCACTGCGTAACCCGAAGCAAGTTCCGACTACTGTGATGCCTCTCGATCACCTCATGGCGCGCCTGAGCCAAGAGCATATCGATGAGCTCCAGAAGCCCCAGTACATCATCGGTTCACAGCTGACTTTCCGCGATGGAATGGTCGACATCCTGGGCGACGAGCTCGATGTCGATGATGCGCAGCTCCTCTTCCAAATGAATGGGAGCTGGTGGATCCGCTTCAGCCACAGTACCACCCAGATTGCTGACATCGGCCACAAATCCGCGCAGGAGGCGATGGACGCTCTGAAGCATGCATGCGCTGACTGCGCGATCGCTGTACCTTTGCAGCCAGGTGATATCGCCTTGGTGAACAATCGCATTGCCCTACATGGGCGCAGTGAGCCTGGAAGTGAATACGGTGGGCGAACACGCTGGCTGCTGCGTACCTACGGGCTAGACATCACGGATATCAATCCTAGCCAGTGGCATGACGGCAGCGCTTTCATGCTGTATCCGTAGGTGAGCCGAGGGTATTTGGGTCAGCCCTGCGTAAGCGTCCGCCCAGTTCACATTATGCGAGTCAGGCCGGCCCCACTGATACTTGACTTGCCACCGGGCCTCACGATAACGGCTTTCCTCTACTCGTTGGAGTGACCTGTGAAAATCTGCAGCTCGACCTTACAAATCGAGCTGAATCGAAAAACCGTCTTCTTGGGAGGCGGTTTTTTTTGGTCGGCGTTTTTTGCTTCTCGAAGCAGGGCGCGAAGCGACGAAGGCGTGTTTGAGGTCGACTCCGGCGACGATGCTTAGGGACTGTATGAAAAGCATGTAAGGGTGGGTTCTGGTGTGTGAGCTGGCTTGCCAGCGAGCTTTTCGGGCCTCAAAAGCTCGCTGGCAAGCCAGCTCCCACAGTGTTCCACGCACGCTCCACACATTTCATACAGAGCCGAGGGCCAGCGCAGCCTGGCGGCAGCGGCTACGGTGGTGGCCTTTGGGGCAGCGCCAGCGATGCCTTTTCGCGCACAAACAAAAAAGGCCCACCTTGCGGTGAGCCTTCTTCGATACTGCGTATGGTGCCGGCACCAGGAATCGAACCCGGGACCTACTGATTACAAGTCAGTTGCTCTACCATCTGAGCTATACCGGCATGTGAGGGCGCTGATTATAGCGACTCGTCGGGCCGAGGCAACCCCCAATTTGCACTATTTTCATGGCAACCGCTGCCACCGCCAAAAACGCTTATGCACAATCCCCCGGTGAACAGACCAAACGCCCCCTAGCGCGGTGCCGATTTTGCACTCTTTGCGCAAATGGCTGTTTTTGCTGCGGAATAAATGATGAACAAAAAATGACCAGTTGGAAAAAATCGTTGGATCCAGCGATTTTCTTAGCTTGCTGTGGATTCTGTCCACAGAGTTATCCACAGGTTGTGTGTTGGTTTTGAAACGATTATGGGCGTTCTGCCAGCAGCATTACGTTGCGGGGGGTGAGCTGGGGTGTGCAGAAAACGCCCAGGCTTACCTGGTAGCCGTTTTCCTGCAAATAAAGGGCGCGGTCCAGGGCTAGCCACACTTCCAATGGGCGGCGGAACAGGTTGCGGACCAGCTCCAGGTTGCGCACCTGGGCCAGGCGTTGCCAGCCGTTGGCTTCGGCGGTTGGCCAGGGGATGTCCACAGGCAATGGCACGCCTTTCAGTGCTGCCAGTTCGCGGCAGTAGTCAGGGAATGGCTTGGCTAGCCAGGCGCTGGGCAGTGAGGGGGTGGGCAGGTAGGTGTTGGTGCCGCTTGCCTGGCGTTGCAGCAGGTCGAAGGCCAGGCGCCAGGCCATGGACTGGTCGCGCTGGCGGCGTACGCGGGCGCCGGCGGTGACGGTTTCGCTGAGGGGCAGGCCGAGGTCGTCGCGGCTCAGGCGCAGGGCGCTGGTGGCTGCGGCGTTGGACAGCGGCTGGTAGTGCTCGGCGGCGGTGCGGTTGTAGCAGCAGGGGGCGATGGCCAGTTGCGGGCAGCCGTCGGCGGCGGCGCGCTGCAGCAGGCGTACGTGCAGGTCGCCGCAGGCGTGCAGGGCTACGGCGGCTTTGTCCACCGGCAGGTGGCAGTCGGCGGCCATGACGTTTTGCAGGCGGTGGTGGGCGTTGAGCTGGTGGTGCCGGCTCAGGGCCTGGCCGGCGTCGACCAGGGCGGGGTCGTATTCGTAGCAGGTGAGGCTTTGTGCGGGCTGCAGCAGGCGGCGGCCCAGGTGGCCTTTGCCGGCGCACCAGTCCAGCCAGCCGTGGGTGGGCCGGTGGAAGGTGAGGGCGTCGGCGAAGGCTTCGATTTGTTGCCATTTGCGCCCGGGTACGTCGACGTTGAGGCGCGGGTGGCAGGGTTGCAGGGCGCCGGTGGGCAGCGTGGGCAGTGCGCTGAGGGCGGCGGCCTGGGCGGCTATGGCGGGGTAGGGCGCGGGGGCTTCGAGCAGTTGCGGGTGGTTGTGCTCAGCTTCGGCCTGTTCCAGGGTGCGGCTGCGTAGCCGGCTGGCCAGCTGCGGGTGGGCGGTTTCCCACGGCATTGTGAGCTGGGTGAAGGGCTTGGGGCGCCAGAGGGGCTGGTGGGCCAGCAGGAAGGCGTCCAGGGCCTGGAAGCGGGTGGCAAGGTTCATGGGGTGTAACCCTCGTAGCAGCTGCCGCCAGGCGGCGTCTTCGGTGGTGGGGCCGGACGCGGCCTTGCGGCCGCTGCTACGGGGTGGTGTTGTTCCCGCGAATTTCAGCGGCCCTGGCAGGCGTCCACGCGCAGCCAGCGCTCCAGCCCTTTGAAGCCTTGCACCAGCACGAACGAGATCAGCAGGTACAGTACGCCGGCGGCGAAGAAGATTTCCACCGGCAGGTAGGTGCGGGCAATGATGGTACGCGCCATGCCGGTCAGGTCCAGCAGGGTGACGGTGCTGGCCAGGGCGCTGGCCTTGAGCATCAGGATCACTTCGTTGCTGTAGGCCGGCAGGCCGATGCGCACGGCGCGCGGCAGCATGATGAACAGCAGCGCCTTGGTGCGCGACATGCCCAGGGCGCGCGCGGCTTCGATCTCGCCCTTGGGGATGGCCTGGATGGCGCCCCGCAGGATCTCGGCGATGTAGGCGGCGGTGTGCAGGGTCATGGTGGCGGCGGCGCACCAGAACGGGTCACGCAGGTACGGCCACAAGGCGCTGTGGCGCACGGCGTCGAACTGCGCGGCGCCGTAGTACACCAGGAACAGCTGCACCAGCAGCGGCGTGCCACGGAAGAAGAAGATGTAGCCGTAGGGCAGGGCGCTGACGTACCACTTGCGCGAGCTGCGGGCGATGCCCAGCGGTACGGCCAGTATCAGCCCGGCCAGCACGGCAATGGCTACCAGCTCCAGGGTCACGGTGGCGCCCTGGGTGAGCTTGGGCAGCCACTTGATGATTACTTCCCAGTTCATTGCGCGGCCCTCGTGAAGCCGCGTGCGGCGTATTTTTCCATGAAGTGCATGCCGACCATGGCCAGCACGGTCAGGCCCAGGTACATCACCGCGGCCACCATGTAGAAGTTGAACGCCAGCTTGGTGTCGGTGACGGCGTTCTGGGCGTTGCGCATGATTTCTTCAAGGCCGATGACGGAGACCAGCGCGGTGTCCTTCATCAGGATCATGAACAGGTTGCCCAGGCCCGGCAGGGCGATGCGCCACATTTGCGGCAGTATCAGCCGGGTGAAGATGCGCAGCTTGGACAGGCCCAGGGCCTGGCCGGCTTCGCGGTGGCCCTTGGGGATGGCGATGATGGCGCCGCGGAACACTTCCGTGGCGTACGAGCCAAAGCACAGGCCCAGGGCGATGACGCCGGCGGCGAAGGGGCTGAGGGTAAGGTCGGGCATGCCCAGCCAGCCGCCCAGCGCGGCCATCATGTTGACGGTGCCGAAGTACAGCAGCAGTACCCACAGCAGTTCGGGCACGCCGCGCACGATGGTGGAATAGGTGCCGCCCAGCGCTTGCAGCGACTTGTAGGGCGAGGTCTTGGCGAGCGCGCCGAGCAGGCCCAGGACCAGGCCCAGGCACAGGGCCGACAGCGCGAGTTTGACAGTCATCAGCGCGCCAGCCGCCAGGGCCGGGCCGAATCCGTGGAGATCAATGTTCATGGGCAGGCTTTTTTGAGGACCAGCCGCCGCGCACGGGGCGCGGCGGTAGTCGGGCAGGTCATTCGATGCTGAACGGGAAGTACTTGTCGTTGATCTTCTTGTAGGTGCCGTCGGCCTTGATTTCTTTCAGGGCGGCGTTCAGCTTCTCACGCAGGGCGTCGCCTTTACGTACGGCGATACCGATCTTGTCGCTTTGCTCAACAGGCTCGCCCTTGAACTCGTAGTCCTTGCCGGCCGCCGATTTCAGCCACTCGTAGTTGGCGTACTTGTCGGCCAGGATGCCGTCCAGGCGGCCCGAGGTCAGGTCCAGGTAAGCGTTTTCCTGGGTGTCGTACAGTTTCACCTGCACGTCCGGCATGTTGTCTTCCAGCCAGGTGCCCGACAGGGTGGAGCGCTGGGTGCCGATGATCTTGTCTTTCAGCGCGTCCTTGTCCACCTGGAAGTCGACGTTCTTGGCGGCGATGAACTGCAGCTTGTTGGTGTAGTACGGGTCGGTGAAGTCGACGGCCTGCTTGCGCTCGTCGGTGATGGACATGGACGAGATCAGGAAGTCGAATTTCTTCGCGTTCAGGGCCGGGATGATGCCGTCCCAGTCGGAGGTGACGATTTCACACTCCACTTTCATCTTGGCGCACAGGGCCTTGCCGATGTCGGCGTCGAAGCCGACGACGTTGCCGCTGGCGTCCTTACTGTTGAACGGAGGGTAGGCGGCTTCGATGCCCATCTTCAGGGTGTCGGCCATCACGTTGGCGCTCATCGCCAGGCTGGCGGCAACGGCCAGGATCAATTTTTTGTAAGTCTGCATGCGTGATGCTCCGTTAACGGTTGCTGGACATGAATTGTTTGCAGCGTGCCGACACTGGGTTGTCGAATACTTGATCAGGTGTGCCTTGTTCTTCCACCAGCCCCTGGTGCAGGAACACCACTTCGCTGGACACCTGGCGGGCAAAGCTCATTTCGTGGGTGACCAGCAGCATGGTACGGCCTTCTTCGGCCAGGTTGCGGATCACGCTCAGTACTTCCTGGACCATTTCGGGGTCCAGCGCCGAGGTGGGCTCGTCGAACAGGATCACTTTAGGCTGCATGGCCAGGGTGCGCGCGATGGCTGCGCGCTGTTGCTGGCCGCCCGACAGCTGGTTGGGGTACACGTGGCGCTTGTCGGCGATGCCGACCTTGGCCAGCAGCGCTTCGGCCACTTCAATGGCCTCGGCCTTGCTTTGGCCCAGCACGCGGCGCGGCGCCTCGATGATGTTGTCGAGCACGGTCATGTGCGGCCAGAGGTTGAAGTTCTGGAACACGAAGCCGATTTCGCTGCGCATGCGGTTGATTTGGCGGTTGTCGGCGGCCACCAGCTCGCCGTTGCGCGCCGCCTTCAGTTTCAGCTCTTCACCGGCCACGAAGATTTGCCCCTCGTGCGGGTTCTCCAGCAGGTTGGTGCAGCGCAGCAGGGTCGACTTGCCCGAGCCGGACGAGCCCAGGATCGAGATCACGGCGCCTTCCTGGGCGCTCAGCGAAACGCCCTTGAGCACCTCAAGCTGTCCGTAACGTTTGTGCAGGTTGCGGATTTCCAGCGCGGGCGTGGCCTGGGCCATGTGCGGTCCTCATCTATACGGTTGCGTTCCCGCCCTGAAGCGGTGCGCCAAACTAGCATGGCGCCGCCGTTATGGCAGTGGGCACGGGCACGGGGTGTCGCATGGCTGTAGCGGCATGTCGCCGACCAACGCCCATGGGGCCCGCGCGCAAGCGGGTGCGCGTGAAAAAAGGCGCGATGGTGCCAGTTTTGGCCGCCAATGGAAAGTAACCATTCATTAAACCGACCGGTGTGCACTGTGCCCAGTCACGTCCGTTGGTTGCACGTTTTTGTCGCTAAAACCCGTGCCAGGTTGCACCTTTGGTTGCACTTAAATTGTGCATCGGTGTTACCGAAGTCAGTTTTTGGTGCGACATTTCGTCCTGTTATTGTGTAGGCCGGTAACCCTTGGTTACAGGTGTGACGAAATGTCATTTTGATCAAGGGCTTGACCAATAGGGCTCAAAAGGCCGTCCTAGCGCTTTGGCATCAATCGTGAAAGGTTTTGGCGCAATATTTGCGTAAAAAATCCTCAACGGCATGTTGCATTCCCACAACACGGGTAGGTGTAACGCCAATTGCTGGACCGAACGCTATTCTTTGCATAGGTAGTTTTATGAGCAATAAGCACAACCACAACGACCTCGGGTCGGGGCTCAAACAGCGTCACGTGACCATGCTGTCCATCGCCGGTGTTATCGGCGCCGGCTTGTTCGTGGGTTCCGGCCATGCCATCGCCGAAGCCGGCCCTGCCGTGCTGCTGGCGTACGCCGCAGCCGGTACGCTGGTAGTCCTGGTGATGCGCATGCTGGCCGAAATGGCCATCGCGCAACCGGACACTGGCTCGTTCTCTACTTACGCTGACCGTGCCATCGGCCACTGGGCCGGTTTCACCATCGGCTGGCTGTACTGGTGGTTCTGGGTACTGGTGATTCCGCTGGAGGCCAACGCCGCCGCCGGCATCCTGCATGCCTGGTTCCCGGACATTGCCGTATGGGTGTTCACCCTGGTGATTACCCTGGTGCTGACCGGTACCAACCTGCTCAACGTGAAGAACTACGGTGAATTCGAGTTCTGGTTCGCGCTGATCAAGGTTATCGCCATCATCGGCTTCATCGTTCTTGGCGCTGCTGCCGTGTTCGGCCTGGTGCCGGGCAGCCAGGTCAGCGGTGTCAGCCACATCGTCGACACCGTGGGCTTCATGCCCAACGGCCTGGGCGCCGTGGTTGCAGCCATGCTGACCACCATGTTCTCGTTCATGGGTACCGAGATCGTCACCATCGCGGCTGCCGAATCGAAGGACCCGGGCAAGCAGATCACCAAGGCCACCAACTCGGTGATCTGGCGGATCTTCCTGTTCTACCTCGTGTCGATCTTCCTGGTCGTGGCCCTGGTGCCATGGAACAACCCGGCGCTGCCGGCCATTGGTTCGTACCAGACCGTGCTGAACCTGATTGGCGTGCCTAACGCCAAGATGATCGTTGACGTGGTGGTACTGGTTGCCGTGACCAGCTGCCTGAACTCGGCGCTGTACACCTCCTCGCGCATGCTCTACTCGCTGAGCAAGCGTGGCGACGCGCCGAAGATGGCCCAGCGCACCAGCAAGGGCGGCACTCCGTACTGGGCCGTGCTGCTGTCCACCGCTGCGGCCTTCCTGGCTGTGTTCGCCAACTACGTTGCCCCGGCTGAAGTGTTCGACTTCCTGCTGGCCAGCTCCGGCGCCATCGCCCTGCTGGTGTACCTGGTGATTGCCGTGTCGCAACTGCGCATGCGCAAACAGCGTGAGCAGAAAGGCGAGAAGGTCGAGTTCAAGATGTGGGCGTTCCCGGTGCTGACCTGGCTGGTGATTGCGTTCATCATCGCGGTACTGACCATCATGGCTATCCGTGTTGACCACCGCGTGGAGATCCTGGCCACTGGCCTGCTGACCGTTGCCGTGGTTGCGGCTGGGCTGCTGGTTGACCGTCGTCGCAAGGCCCTGCCGCAAGGCCAGGCTGCGTTCGGCAAGTGATTGTGGTTGCGCCCTGACGCGGCCTGCGGCCGCTGCTACAGGTGGCCCGTAGGCCGCGTCCAGGGCCGCCAAAAACCTGAAAGCCGCTGTCAGCGATGACAGCGGCTTTTTTGTGGGCGGCGTTCAGGAGAATTTCACCAACCCGCAGGCATACTGGGCCTTTCAACTCGAACCGTGCCCAGCCCCATGAAGCAGATCACCACCGCGCTCCTCGACGAACTCACCGCCCGCGCCCAGCAGGCGCCACGCCTGCGCGCGCACCACAACATGCACCCGCAGTTGGCCGACCCCACCCAGCGCCTGGCCGTGGCCATGGAGCCGGGCACCTACGTGCGTGCCCACCGCCACCCGCACACCTTCGAGCTGCTGCATTCGTTGCGTGGGCGTTTCGTGGTGCTGCACTTCAACGACGCCGGCCAGGTGACCGACCGCGTAGTGCTGGGCGAAGAGGTAAAAATGGTCGAGACCCCGGCCGGGGTCTGGCATGCGGTGCTGTCGCTGGATGAAGGCGCGGTGATCTTCGAGGTGAAGGATGGCGTGTACACGCCTATCCCCGAGGAAGACTACATGCCCTGGACCGTCGCCGAGGGCGCGCCAGGCATGGAAGCGATTATCGCCTGGTACGCCACCGCCCAAATCGGCGACAGCTTCCCAGGCCTGTAACCCGCACCCATACCCACGCGCGTGTGGCTAGCGCTGCACCCGCAGCGGCGACGTGCTGACCTGTACCGTGGCGTCGCTGAACGGCTTGGGTGGCAGCTTGGCCAGCGCGGCCAGGAACGCTTGCGGGTCTTCGGTGGGCAGCTGCGCCAGCTCGCTCTGGTCGTGCTCCCACCAGCGGCTGGCCAGCAGTTGCTCGCGCAGCGGCTCTTCGAAGCGGTAGCGGATCATTTTCGCCGGTGAGCCGGCAACCACGGTGTAGGGCGGTACGTCGCGGGTCACCAGGGACTGGGCGCCGATCACCGCGCCGGTGCCGATGGTGATGCCTTCCATGATGATCACGTCGCGGCCAATCCACACGTCGTGGCCAATGGTGGTGGGCGTCACGTCCCAGTGCGCAGGCAGCGAGGGCATGGCTTCCAGGCGGCTGTCGATCAGCGCGACGTTGGTGGACAGCCAGTGCATGGGATGCTGCTTGCGGTTCTGGCCGATGACGCAGTTGGTGCCGATGGAGCAGTAGCGGCCGATGCTGCTGACGTCGCGCAGTTCGGTGTTGCTGACGATGTCGGTGAAGGCGCCGATGCGCAGGTCTTTCGAAAACACCTTCACGGTGTGCAGCTTTACGTGGCGTTCCAGGGTGAGCTTGACCTTGCCGCGCAGGCCGCGCGTGCCGCAGTCAACACGGCAGCGGTGCTGGCGCAGGGCGCGTTTGAGGGTGTGGTCGAGCCAGATCCGTTTCAGCATGTTCATTGTTGTATGGGTTCTGTTACTTGGCAGAACGCGAATACTGAAGTGCCGGCGCGCGCCACGCAAGCGCACAACCGTAACCGGGTGCGGGGGTAAATTCTGTGGGAGCTGGCTTGCCAGCGAGCTGTTGAGGCCCGAAAAGCTCGCTGGCAAGCCAGCTCCCACAAGCGCGTGGGGGTATCAGGCAGCCTGCGGCTGGATGTGCAGGTTGCCGTCGATGTCCTTCACCAGGCCGCTGGCCAGGAACAGCGGCACCAGGCGCTTGTGCAGCTCGGGCTCGACGAAGCCCTTGATGGCGGCAAGGTCCAGGATGGCGCCGTTGCCCAGCTCGGTCTTGGTGTACGACAGCCAGGCCTTCTTCAGAACCAGCAACACGTCGCTGCCGGCGGTCAGTGCGTAGCGGCGGTTCAGTACCTGCCCCTCAAGGGTGAAGGTGTGCTGGAATTCATAGCCGGTTTCATCGCCATTGCTGGTCAGGCAACGCACGCAGGTGCACGTGCCGTCGCCAAAGGCGGCGCGCAGGTAGCCGTTGAATTCGGTGACGGGCTTGAGCGACAGGCGCTTGTCTACTTCAAACAGGTCCCCGGTCATTTTTTCCTGGGTGCTCATGGTCAATTCCTCGGCGGTCGGTTTCACAGCGGTGCACCATACCAGCCGAGGGGTGGCAACGCTCCCCCCTGTTCATGCCATGTGTCTAATGCATCAGGGTGAACAGGCCCTTGCCGCCTACCTTGTAGTTGAGGTCGTGGGGGCGCTCGCCCATGGGCTTGGCGCCGCTGCCGCCGACAATCTTGTACGGCGCGATGTTCTTCGCCACCAAGGTGTTGGCCGTCACCACGGCGCCGCGGCCGATGCGCACGCTGTGGCCGATCAGCGCGCGGGTGGCGATCCAGGCGTAGTCATCGATGTGGATGGGCCCCGACACCGACCAGAACTCCGGCGCGGTGAGGTCGTGGGTGCCGGCAATAATCAGCACGTGCGAGGCAATGGCCACGTGGTCGCCGATGATCAGCCCGGCGCGCGCGTCGATCTGGCAATGCCAGGCGATAACGCTGTCGTTGCCGATGACCAGGTTTTCCACGCCCAACACTTCGGTGTTGCGCCAGATGGTCGAGCCCTTGCCGATTTTCGCCCCGCCCAGGCGCAGCCAGGCCAGGCGCACGTTGTGGCTGGGGATCTTGTTGATGATGATGTTGTAGGTTTGCTCCCACACGCGCAGCCAACGGTCTTTCAGCGTTGCCCAGTTCTTGCCGTAGCGTGGCACCAGGGTGGTGGGGATATCCTGGCGCAGGCGCTGGTACAGGCGCTTGGCGAGCGGGTCGGGAATGGCAGTCTCGATATTCACCGAGCAGATGCTGTAGCGGGCCTGGTCGCCCTCGCCCTCGGCGAACAGCATGTTGTTGCTCATGCCCCACTGGTACACCGTTTTCAGGCCGTCCAGGGTCACGCCCAGTTCTTCGGCCAGTGACGGCAGGCGATCGGGCAGGTCGGTAGAGTGAAATATGCGATGTTTCATGCCTGACAGTCCTTTGGGCGCCCACCGGGGATCGAGATGAGGCCAGTGGGTCGGGCCTCATGTAGCGGCCAACGCGCAAAGGTACTGGCAATTGGCCAAACAGCCGCAATATTAGCCCACAAAGGCGGGTACTGCCGTCCACCGTGCGTCGGCATTTTTCAAGGCTGATACGGTGAGGGGGCTGTTGTAGAGGGGCGGACAAGAAATCGCAGGCAACAAAAAACCCGCACTAGGCGGGTTTCTCGTGGCTTTCAGGTACTGCGTACACCACCTGAAAGCGAAAGGTGGTGCCCAGAGACGGAGTCGAACCGCCGACACGAGGATTTTCAATCCTCTGCTCTACCGACTGAGCTATCTGGGCAACGGGGCGCATTAAAAGGCTTTTTCGACCTTGCGTCAAGCACGATCGCAAAAAATTTTTAATTAATTCCTCCGCTTACGTTTTTCCGGGCTCATTCGCTCGGTGGCACGTAGCCTTCGGCCTGGGCGTAGTCTTCGCCGCTGAAGAACTTGTCCATTTCGCCCTGCAGGTATTTGCGGTCTTCGGCGTTCATCATGTTCAGGCGCTTTTCGTTGATCAGCAGCGTCTGGTGCTTCTGCCAGTCGGCCCAGGCCTTCTGCGAAACGTGTTCGAAGATGTCCTGGCCCTTGGCGCCCGGGTAGGGTGGGCGCTCAAGGCCTGGCAACTCTTCTTTGTACTTGCGGCACATTACGGTGCGGGTCATGACAACTCTCCTGCATTCAAGGCATCGGCCGCGCGTTTGAGCAGCTTCTTCACCGGGGCGGCAAGGCCCAGGCGCGGCGGGGTGGCGAGGTTATACCAGAGCCAGTCGGCCTCGGCCACGTGGTGGGCTGACTCTTCGACGTGTACCAGCCACGGCGCGATGGCCAGCTGGAAGTGGCTGAAGGTGTGCGTCAGCGGCTCCAGGGCCTTGGGTGGGGCCATCACCAGGGCATGCTGCGCGGTGAGGTGCTCGATGTCCTCGTAGCGGTCCAGCTCGGGCAGGCTCCACAAACCGCCCCACAGGCCGCTGGACGGCCGGCGGTAAAGCAGGATGGCGCCTTCGCGGTTCATCAGCAGGGGCATCAGCGTGTGTTTCAGCGGCACGGCTTTCTTCGGCTTGGGCACCGGGTAGCGAATTTCCAGGCCCAGCATGTGCGCCTGGCAGCCCTTTTCCAGCGGGCACAGCAGGCAGCTGGGCTTGGTGCGGGTGCACAGCGTGGCGCCCAGGTCCATCATCGCCTGGGTGTAGTTGTTCACCCGGGTATGCGGGGTGTAGCGCTCGGCGTTGGCCCACAACTGCTTGGCCACCTTGGGCTCGCCCGGGTAGCCTTCCTGGGCGGTGTAGCGCGCCAGTACGCGCTTCACGTTGCCGTCCAGGATAGGCGCGCGCAGGCCCATGCTGATGCTGGCGATGGCGCCGGCGGTGGACAGGCCGATGCCGGGCAGGTCGGTCAGCTTCTCGACGTCACGGGGGAATTCGCCGCCGTACTGCTCGACGACGATTTTCGCGGTTTTCTGCAGGTTGCGGGCGCGGGTGTAGTAGCCCAGCCCGGTCCACAGGTGCAGCACTTCGTCTTCAGGCGCCTCGGCCAACGCTTCCACGGTGGGCAGGGAAGCCATGAAGCGGTCGAAGTAGTTCAGCACGGTGCTGACCTGGGTTTGCTGCAACATGATCTCCGACACCCACACCCGGTAGGGGGTGATGCCCTGTTGCCAGGGCAGGTCGTGACGGCCGTTGCGGTCGAACCATTCCAGTATTGCGGTGGAAAATTGCTCTGGGTTCATCGTTTGAACAGACCTTTCAGCGTGTTTTTCAGCTCGGGGCTGACCTTGTCGCCGAATTTTTCTTCCAGTTTTTCGGTGATCCTGTCGCCGGCAACCTTGGCAGCTACCTTGCCCATGCCTTCGCGGTCGATACGGCAGGCCTTGGCCCCCAGTTCGATCGGACCGCGGCAGCGCAGTGGCCATTCAATGCCGGCGAAACGTTCGTTGACCTGGCAGGCGGGGTCGGGCATGTCGCTCTTGTCGCCATCCACCACCACGCCCACCTTGTAGTCCATGCCCAGCACGCGCAGGTCGATATCGCCGTCGCCGTTCACGGTAATGCCCGGTATGCGCACCTTCAGGTCCTGGTTGCTGGCCACGCCATTGCGCACCACCACGCTGCCTTTCAGTTCCTGGAAGGGCGTGTCCTTGCCGCGCGGGGTGCTGCTCAGGTCCTTGCGGTTGAGCGTGGCGATGCCCTGGCACACCTGCTGTTCCAGGTTGGCATTCACCAGCACGCCGTCGGTGAGGGCGAAGCTGGCGGTGCCGTTGAGGCTGTCGATCAGCGCCTTCTGGCTGTTGCCGGTGCCGGTGAGGTTGCTGTTCAGGGTCATCAGGCCGCGCACCGGGGCGGCGGCGCCGTCCTTGCCCTTGATAAAGTGCTCCACCGGCACTTTGTTCAGTTGCGTCTGCAGCGCCACCAGCGGTTTGTCGGGGCGCACGTCGAGGGTGCCCTTGGTGCTGAAGGTGCCGTCGTACAGGCCGCCGGACAGGTTTTCCAGGGTGATCAGGCCATCCTGGCCCTGAACTTTCAGGCTGGCGTCGTCGATGGGCCACTGGTGCAGGGTGAGCTGGCCGAAGCTAAGGTCGGCTGCCAGCGCAAGCTTGCGCAGGCGCTCCACGGGCAACAGGGTGTCGTTGCTCCAGGCGCCCTGGGTGGGTGCGCTGGGCAGCGGGGTGTCGCCGCCACCGCCAATGGCCGTGGCTTCGGTGGTCTTCACCTCGGCATCGCGTGCGGCGCCGGCGCTGGAAGCCTCGGCGCTTCTGGGCTTCATGTAGCGGTCGGCGTCGAATTTATCGCCCTTGAGCTGCACGGTGACGGCCTGCCGGGCGAAGTCGGTCACCGCCAGGCTGCCCACCAGGCTGCTGCCATCGAGCTTCACGGCCAGGCTATTGAGCGCCAGGCTGTTGCTGGTGCCCTCCAGGCGGCTGACCATTTCGAATTGGGTCAGGCTGCCGTCGGCCATGGCTGGCAGCGGCTGGTTGAGGCCGTCCATGAAGGCGCGCAGGTCCATCTGGGCGATGGAAATGCCACCGGTAACCTTGGGCTCGGTGCCCAGGTCGCGGGCATTCAGCTCACCCAGCGCGCGCAGCTGGTTGAACGACAGTTTCAGGTTGCTCCAGTCGGCCACGTTGGCGCCCAGGTCGACGTTGAGGTTGCCCTGCGCCGAGTAGGTCACGGTCTTGCCTTGCAGCGGGTCGCCGCTGGCTTCGCCGGCAAGCTTCATGTCGCTGAACTGGTAACGCTTGAGCGCGCGCTCCATGCGCAGCTCGCCGCTGAGTTCGGTGCGCGCGCGCAGGTTCGGCTGGTTGGTGCCCAGGAAGGCGGTCAGCTTCACCGGGATATCGATGCCGTCGTGCACCGGGCCGGTGCTCAGCTGGATGCTTTCGGCGGTCAGCTCGCGGCCGGTCTTGGCATCGCTGTAGTGCACCTGCGCGTTGTTCACGGTGAGGCTGTCGATGTCCAGCTTCACCGGGCGCTCGGCCTTGTCCGGGCTGCCCTGCGGCTCGGCTGCGGGGCTGGTGATATTGGGGTTCAGCACCTCGCCTGGGGCCGGCTGCTTGGGCAGCGGCTTGCCGATGTCCTGCCAGTTGCCGTGGCCGCTTTCGTCGCGGGTCAGGGTCAGGCTCAGGCCTTCGACGCGCACGTCGCTCATCTGCACTTCACGGCGCAGCAGCGGCAGCACGCGCACCGACAGGCCCAGCATCTGCAGGTCGGCGAACGGCGTGGTGGGGTGCTGCAAGGTCGCAATGCTGGCGTCGTGCAGCTCCAGGCCCAGCCACGGGAACAGGCTCCAGCCGATATCGCCATTGAGGGTCAGCTCGACGTGGGCCTTGTCGCGGGCCAGCTTGCGGATCTCGTCTTTGTAGTCGTTGGGATCGAAGAAGTGGGTCACGGCGAAACCGAGAGCCACAATGATCAGCAACAGCCCGAGAACACACAGCCCCAGGATTTTGCCGAACGCTTTCATGGGCGAGTCCTTGTAGTTTCGAATTCAAATTTAGCCCGCGAGTATAGCGCCACGGGCCAGCTGGCAGGGCAACACGGCCTGCAACTCGGGTTTTGCCGCGGAATCGACCTGTTTCAGAATATTTCTACACCGGATTTGCTGAACGGGCGGTGCAGATTCGACGCAAAAAGCGATATCAGATTGCTTCTACTGTAACCCTGCGGTGGTAATCTTTCGCCGTTCGCCGGTCAGGTTGCGGCTTTATGTCGCGAAAAGCCTGCAGCTGCCGATAAAACGACCGCATGCCTGCGTGCTTCAAGGTCGTGGGCGGCCAAGAGGGCCGTCGAACCATAAAAAATCCAAGGGGGAACAACACAATGAGCAGCACCATCACTTCGGGAGGCGTCGCCAGCGAGCAGCCGGCGTTCTTCTCCAAGGAGCGCATTATCGCCAAGCCGGGGTTCAACCGCTGGCTGGTACCACCGGCCGCGCTGGCCATTCACCTGTGCATCGGCATGGCCTACGGCTTCTCGGTGTTCTGGCTGCCACTGTCCAAGGCCATCGGCATTACCGCGGCCACTGCGTGCCCGGCCGACATGGGTTTCTTCGACCAGGTGTTCTCGTCCACCTGTGACTGGCCGATCTCGATGCTGGGCTGGATCTACACCCTGTTCTTCATCTTCCTGGGCTGCTCGGCGGCCATCTGGGGCGGCTGGCTGGAACACGCGGGCCCGCGCAAGGCCGGTACCGTGTCGGCATTGTGCTGGTGCGGCGGCCTGCTGATTTCGGCGCTGGGCGTGTACACGCACCAGATCGCGCTGATGTGGCTGGGCTCCGGGGTTATCGGCGGCATCGGCCTGGGGCTGGGCTATATCTCGCCGGTCTCGACCCTGATCAAGTGGTTCCCGGACAAGCGCGGCATGGCCACCGGCATGGCGATCATGGGCTTTGGCGGCGGTGCCATGGTGGGTGCGCCATTGGCCACCGCCCTGATGAGCCACTTCGCTACCCCCGACAGCGTCGGCGTGTGGCAGAGCTTCGTGGCCATGGCGGTGATCTATTTCGTGTTCATGCTCGGTGGTGCGTTGCTGTACCGCGTGCCACCTACCGGTTGGAAGCCCGAAGGCTGGACCGCGCCGGTGAAGAAGGCCAGCAACGCGATGATCACCCACCGCCACGTGCACGTCAGCGTTGCGTGGAAAACCCCGCAATTCGCCCTGGTGTGGCTGGTGCTGTGCCTTAACGTGTCGGCCGGTATCGGCATTCTCGGCATGGCTTCGCCACTGCTGCAGGAAGTGTTCGGCGGCAAGCTGCTGGGCCTGGACCTGACCTTCAGCCAGCTCAGCCCAGCGCAACTGGCGCAGATTGGCGCCATTGCCGCCGGCTTCACCGGGCTGCTCAGCCTGTTCAACATCGGTGGCCGCTTCTTCTGGGCGTCGTGCTCGGACTTCATCGGCCGCAAGAACACCTACTTCGTGTTCTTCGCCCTGGGCTTTGCGCTGTACGGCCTGGTGCCGAACCTGGGCCACCTGGGCAACGTTGCCCTGTTCGTGGCGGCGTTCTGCGTGGTGCTGTCCATGTACGGCGGCGGTTTCGCCACTGTGCCTGCGTACCTGGCCGACCTGTTCGGCACGCAAATGGTCGGCGCCATCCACGGCCGCCTGCTGACTGCCTGGGCTGCTGCCGGCGTGCTGGGCCCGGTGCTGGTGAACTACCTGCGCGAGTACCAGTTGAGCATCGGCGTGGAACGCGCCGCCGCCTACGACATCACCCTGTACATCCTCGCCGGCCTGCTGGTGCTGGGTTTCCTCTGCAACGCGCTGGTGCGCCCGGTGGCCGACAAGCACTTCATGACCGAAGCGCAGCTGGCGGCCGAACAGGCGCTGGGCCATGACAAGGGCGCCGACGCCAGCACCGTGCTGGAATGGAAAGCGGCCCCGGGCAGCAAGCCGCTGGCCGTGCTGGCCTGGCTGGTGGTGGGTATTCCGCTGGCGTGGGGCGTGGTCGTGACCCTGCAGAAAACTGCGGTGCTGTTCCACTGATACACCATCAGGCCCCTTGAAGGGGGCCTGAACCTGTGGGAGCTGGCTTGCCAGCGAGCTTTTTAAGGCTGAAAAGCTCGCTGGCAAGCCAGCTCCCACAAACGCACCGGTCAGTTCATGTCAGCCTTTTGTTTCTGTTTGCCGCCCGCCCGGCCTATAATGTCTGCCTTTTTCGCCCAATGATTTTGCGGAGCTGGTGATGGCCGAACGTAAGGCGTCCGTCGAGCGCAACACTCTGGAAACCCAGATCAAAGCCTCGATCAACCTGGATGGCACCGGAAAGGCCCGATTTGATATCGGGGTTCCCTTCCTTGAACACATGCTCGATCAGATCGCCCGTCACGGGCTGATCGACCTGGATATCGAGTGCAAGGGCGACCTGCATATCGACGACCACCATACCGTCGAGGACGTGGGTATCACCCTGGGCCAGGCGTTCAACCAGGCCATCGGCGACAAGAAAGGCATCTTCCGCTACGGCCACGCCTACGTGCCGTTGGACGAAGCGCTGTCGCGCGTGGTCATCGACTTCTCCGGCCGCCCAGGCCTGCAGATGCACGTGCCCTACACCCGCGCCTCCGTCGGCGGCTTCGACGTTGACCTGTTCCAGGAATTCTTCCAGGGCTTCGTCAACCACGCCAACGTCACCCTGCACATCGACAACCTGCGTGGGCACAACACCCACCACCAGATCGAGACCGTGTTCAAGGCGTTCGGCCGCGCACTGCGCATGGCCATCACCCTGGACGAGCGCATGGCCGGGCAAATGCCTTCCACCAAAGGTTGCCTGTAATGCAGACGGTAGCGGTTATCGACTATGGCATGGGCAACCTGCACTCGGTGGCCAAGGCCCTGGAGCACGTGGGTGCCGGCAAGGTCCTGATCACCAGCGACGCCGCGGTCATCCGCGAAGCCGACCGCGTGGTGTTCCCCGGCGTGGGCGCGATTCGCGACTGCATGGCCGAGATCAAGCGCCTGGGCTTCGACGCCCTGGTGCGTGAAGTCAGCCTGGACCGTCCGTTCCTGGGTATCTGCGTGGGCATGCAGGCCCTGCTGGACCACAGCGAAGAGAACGACGGCGTCGACTGCATCGGCCTGTTCCCCGGCAACGTGAAGTTCTTCGGCAAGGACCTGCACGAAGACGGCGCGCACCTGAAAGTGCCGCACATGGGCTGGAACGAAGTCACCCAGAGCGTCGACCACCCGCTGTGGCACAACATTCCGGACCTGGCGCGCTTCTACTTCGTGCACAGCTACTACATTGCCGCCGCCAAGGCCGGCCAGGTAGTGGGCCGTGGGCACTACGGCGTCGACTTCGCCGCAGCGCTGGCCGAAGGGTCGCGCTTTGCCGTGCAGTTCCACCCCGAGAAGAGCCACACCCATGGCCTGCAGCTGCTGCAGAACTTCGCCGCATGGGATGGCCGCTGGTAATGAGCAAGAAGAAACCGCCGATCCTCACGCTCACCCCCGAGCAGGAAAGCCAGGCCACCACGAAGATCAAGCGCTTCATGGAGGACCGTTTCGAGCTGGACCTGGGGTCGTTCGAGGCGGCGGAGATTCTTGAGCTGTTTACCCGCGAAATTGCTCCGCACTATTACAACAGGGCGATTTTCGATGTTCAGGCGCACCTCAAGGAGCGTTTCGAGAGCATTGAAAGCGACCTGTGGGCGCTCGAGAAAAACTGATCTCGAGCATCGCTGAAAAATCGAATTGAAGGTTTGCCAGATGCTGATTATCCCCGCTATCGATCTTAAAGACGGTGCCTGCGTACGTCTGCGCCAGGGCCGCATGGAAGATTCCACGGTGTTCTCCGATGACCCGGTGAGCATGGCTGCCAAGTGGGTGGAGGGCGGTTGCCGCCGTCTGCATCTGGTCGACCTGAACGGCGCCTTCGAAGGCCAGCCGGTGAACGGTGAAGTGGTTACCGCCATCGCCAAGCGCTACCCCAACCTGCCGATCCAGATCGGCGGCGGCATCCGCTCGCTGGAAACCATCGAGCACTACGTGAAAGCCGGCGTCAGCTACGTGATCATCGGCACCAAGGCGGTGAAAGAGCCGGAGTTCGTGGCCGAGGCCTGCAAGGCCTTCCCGGGCAAGGTCATCGTCGGCCTGGACGCCAAGGACGGCTTCGTCGCCACCGACGGCTGGGCTGAAGTGAGCACCGTGCAGGTCATCGACCTGGCCAAGCGCTTCGAAGCCGACGGCGTCAGCGCCATCGTCTACACCGACATCGCCAAGGACGGGATGATGCAGGGCTGCAACGTGCCGTTCACCGCTGCCCTGGCTGCGGCCACGCGCATTCCGGTGATCGCCTCGGGTGGCATCCACAACCTGGGCGACATCAAGGCCCTGCTGGACGCCAAGGCGCCGGGCATCATCGGTGCAATCACCGGCCGCGCCATCTACGAAGGCACCCTGGACGTCGCCGAAGCCCAGGCTTTCTGCGACTCCTACAAAGGCTGAGGAACAGACCATGGCGCTGGCCAAACGCATCATCCCTTGCCTCGACGTGGACAACGGCCGCGTGGTGAAGGGCGTGAAGTTCGAGAACATCCGCGACGCCGGTGACCCGGTGGAAATCGCCCGTCGCTACGACGAGCAGGGCGCGGACGAAATCACCTTCCTGGACATCACCGCCAGCGTCGACGGCCGTGATACCACCCTGCATACCGTGGAACGCATGGCCAGCCAGGTGTTCATCCCGCTGACCGTGGGCGGTGGCGTGCGCACCGTGCAGGACATCCGCAACCTGCTCAACGCCGGTGCCGACAAGGTGTCCATCAACACGGCGGCGGTGTTCAACCCCGAATTCGTGGGTGAAGCCGCGCAGCACTTCGGTTCGCAGTGCATCGTGGTGGCCATCGACGCCAAGAAAGTCTCCGGCCCGGGCGAAACCCCGCGCTGGGAGATCTTCACCCACGGCGGCCGCAAACCTACCGGGCTGGACGCGGTAGAGTGGGCGATGAAGATGGAAGGCCTGGGCGCCGGCGAGATCCTGCTGACCAGCATGGACCAGGACGGCATGAAGAACGGCTTCGACCTGGGCGTCACCCGTGCCATCAGCGACGCGCTGGGCATTCCGGTGATCGCCTCGGGCGGCGTCGGCAACCTGCAGCACCTGGCCGACGGCGTGCTTGAAGGCCACGCCAGCGCCGTGCTGGCGGCCAGCATCTTCCACTTCGGCGAATACACCGTGCCGGAAGCGAAGGCGTTCATGGCCAAGCAGGGCATCGTCGTCCGCTGATACAAAGCCTGTGGGAGCGGGCTGGCCAGCGAGCTTTTGGGGTCTCAAACAGCTCGCGGGCAAGCCAGCTCCCACAGGTTTAATGATTTGCGGGTAATGGCTAATTGCCTTAGTGTTGCATTCGACAGCCATGGATCCGGGGCTCGACTCTCATGAAGCGTTTTGCATTCGCCTTGCTCGCCTGTGTCAGCCTGTCGTTTGCCCTGGGCGCCCGCGCCGAGGTGCCAGCCGACTACTCCATGGTGCTGCTGACCGAGAACTTCCCGCCGTACAACATGGCCGCCAACGGCAAGAACTTCGCCCGCGAAGAGAACATCCAGGGCATCGCCGCCGACGTGGTGCGCGAGATGTTCAAGCGCGCCGCCATCCCCTACAGCATGACCCTGCGTTTCCCCTGGGACCGCATCTACAAGCTGGCCATGCAAAGCCCCGGCTACGGCGTGTTCGTGACCGCGCGCCTGCCCGAGCGCGAGCAGGCGTTCAAGTGGGTGGGCCCCATAGGCCCCGATGACTGGATTCTGCTGGCGCGTGCCGACAGCAAGCTCAAGCTCGACAGCCTGGCCCAGGCGCGCCGGCTGAAGATAGGCGCGTACAAGGGCGACGCTATCGCCGAGACCCTGACCCGCGAAGGCATGCACCCGGTGATCGCCCTGCGCGACCAGGACAACGCCCAGAAGCTGGTGGATGGCGAGATCGACGTGTGGGCCACCGGTGACCCCGCAGGCCGCTACCTGGCGCGCCTGCAGGGCGTCAGCGGGCTCAAGACCGTGCTGCGCTTCAACAGCGCCCAGCTTTACCTGGCGTTGAACAAAGGCACCCCGGACGAGGTGGTGGCCCGCTTGCAGCAGGCGCTGGACCAGATGCGCGCCGAAGGCAACATCGACGACATCATGGCCCGTTACCTTTGACCCCCACCGCCCCGCGACATGCGTCCCATGACGCAGCCTGGCGGCAGCTGCTACATCCTGTGGGAGCGGGGGGGGCCCCCCGCGGGGGGGGGGGGAAAAAAACACGGGGCCGCCCGCCCCCCCCACCAA
>NZ_JBWCAM010000009.1:0-9902 GCF_056175065.1 Pseudomonas sp. JC1203 | reverse complement strand
TGCGTCCCATGACGCTGCCTGGCGGCAGCTGCTACATCCTGTGGGAGCTGGCTGGCCAGCGCGCTGTTGGGGCCATAAAAGCTCGCTGGCAAGCCAGCTCCCACAAGACAGTTGCTGCCACGCAGGTTGCACGCGTGGCTTACTGAATCAGGTCGGTTCGCGGTGCCGACACCGCCCCGGCTACGTCGGTAGCCCGGGTGCAAAGCTTGGCCGGCATCGAGCGTGGGGAAATGGTGAAGGCGTAGTAGGCGTGCTTGTAGCCCTGTTCGGCAGCGCAGTCGGTCGAATCCGGGCTACCGAATTTGTACTGGTAATGCGGCACCCGCGTCGAATGGTTGAACACCACGCTTTCCCGGCCAGTCTCCAAACGCGTCAACGTCACGTCCGGCACCGGTGCCGGCATGTCCTTGACCGCTTGAATGGGCAGTACGAACGCGTTGCTCAGTGCGCGTTGCGACACGGGTTCGCTGCCCAGGTCCGAGCCGATCACGCATAACAGGTGCACGCCTGGTTCCGTCAGTTTCGGGTGGTCGATACGCGCCTGCTTGCTGCTCAGCGCCTTGCTGTAGCCTTTGATGTTTTGGCACTGGGCTGGCTGGCGGGCCAGTTTGCGGAAGTAATGGCTGGTGTCGGTGGAAAAACGCAGGTCCCAATCCTTGCGCCTGACGCCAGCTTGCACCATGGGCGTCAGGTAGTAGGGGTGGTGCAGGTTGACCGAGAAGGCGGGCTGCAGGTCGCAGCCAGGCAGGGCCAGGTCGAACCGGCCGTTGGCCAGGCAGGCATGCAGCCGGGTCACGGGGCTGGCGTAGTTGGTGTTGGCGTGCCAGGTGCCCTGGCCGTCAGTCAGCTCGCAAGGGGCATCTTTCAAGCATTTGTCAGCGGCCTGGGAACCCCGGGTCGTAGTGCCGGTAATGCCGATGATTTCGCCACTCGCACGGTCCAGCAACGGGCTGCCGGAGGCCCCGGGCAGCACATCCTGGCAACCGTTGCGCAGGTTGGCGTTGGATACGTAGGGGAACTCGGCGATGTCGCGGGTGCCGTCGAATGTGCAGGCCGAGGCCCTGAGCGTGTAGCCGCTCCCCGCCACCTCCGGGGCACCCACTGCCAGCACGGGCGTGTTGAGCGCAGGCTGCCGCGCGGCCAGCTTGAGCGGCTCGATACCTTCATCGATCAGGCGTTGCAGGGGCACTCCCAGCTCGATCACTGCCAGGTCAATGTTCTGCAGGCTGTTCCATACCAGGCGTTTCAGCGGGTAGATTTGGCGCTGGGCGGCGGTGTCCTTGAAATAATTGAATTCAATGTGGCCCTGAGTCTTCAGGTCTGTGGCGACCAGGCCCAGTTGGCTGTAGTTGCAGTGGCCGCTGCTGAGTACGTACGCCGGGGCGTCCGTGCCGCCACCGGTGCTTCGGGTGTCGATCAGCACGGCGCTGCAACGGCGGTTGCCGAGGCTTTCAATGCGGCCAATGCCTTTCCAGCGGTCGTAGGCACCGGAGGCGTTCTCTAGCAGTACCGAGGGCCCATGTTCGGTGAAGCCATCATCGGCGTGGGCAGGGAGGATCAACAAGGCGGCGGTAAACGCGATTAGCTGTTTCATGGCGCAGGTCCTTCTGGCGATATGAAAGGCCAGTTGACCGTGATTCAGCCGCGGCGCCGCACTAAATAATCATGGCTTGGCCGGGGTATAAGTCCCGTCTTTACCATGCGCCGGCATCGCCCGGTTGGCGCGCACGGCAATCATCTGGCGCACCGGAATCCAGTCGATGCCCTGGCCCTTGAGGTCGGGCAGCTCGCGCGCCAGCACGTCCATGGTCACCGGGTACGGGTGGCCGATCACCACCACCGAGCCGAACTTCTGCGCATGGGCGATGGCCGTGTGCAGCTGCCTGGCGACTGCCTCGGGGGTGCGCACGTCATCCAGGAATACATCGCGCGACACGTGCGCCAAGCCGATGTCCTGAGCCTTGGCGGCAGCCACGGTGGCGGCGCTGGTACGGCTGTCGACGAAGAACAGGTTGCGCTGCTGCAGTTCGCCCATGAGCATCGCCATGGCCTCGGGCTGCGAGGTCATCTTGCTGCCTTCGTGGTTGTTCATGCCGGCGGCATAGGGCACGGCCTTCAGCGCTGCCTGCAGGCGCGCGCGCAGCTCGTCCATGGGCAGGTCGGGGTGCCAGGCGAACGGCCCGGTGGCCGGGTCCATGGGCATGTGCACGATCACCGTCTTGCCGGCCTTGTGCGCCTCGCG
Source organism: Pseudomonas sp. JC1203 (assembly GCF_056175065.1). Lineage (NCBI taxonomy): Bacteria > Pseudomonadati > Pseudomonadota > Gammaproteobacteria > Pseudomonadales > Pseudomonadaceae > Pseudomonas > Pseudomonas sp. JC1203. Next base: position 7,660 of record NZ_JBWCAM010000009.1, on the reverse strand, counting down.
GGCGAAGTCGGCGGCATGTGGGGTGTCGGGCATCACCGCCAGCGTCACCGGCCCGGGCAGGGCCAGGGCGCGACGGTCGCGGGGCAGGTTCTGCCCCAGGTCGTCGATGATCAGCGTGAAGTAGGCCTTGCGGGGCTTGGCGGGGCTGCTGTCCGGCGTGGCGTGGGCCAGGCCGGACAGGCAGCACAACAGGGCAAGGGCAATAGCGCGTAAAGGCATCACTTGTTGCGGGTGACGCTCAGGCCCTTGAGCAGCGACAGCGCCTGGCTCAACTGGAAGTCGCCGTCCTGCGGGCGCGCCTTCTGCTTGCCGATCGGCGCCTGGCCCGAAGGCCGGTCCTTGCCGCCGTTGCCGTTGCCCAGGTGGCCCTGCAGGTCGGCTTCCTTGAAGTTCTCGCTGTCGGCCGAATCGCTGGTGACCTTGCCCTGGCGCACTTCCACGTCAGGCACGATGCCCTGGGCCTGGATAGAGCGGCCGTTGGGCGTGTAGTACAGCGCGGTGGTGATTTTCAGCGCGCGGTCGTTGGCCAGCGGCAACACGGTTTGCACCGAGCCCTTGCCAAAGCTGTCGGTGCCCATCAGCACGCCGCGCTTGTGGTCCTGCAGGGCGCCGGCAACGATTTCCGAAGCCGAGGCGCTGCCGCCGTTGATCAGCACCACCAGCGGCACGCCGTCGCTTTCGTCGTGGCCGGTGGCCGAGAAGCGCAGTTCCGAGTTGGCGATGCGGCCCTTGGTGTACACGATCAGGCCGCTGCTGATGAAGTGGTCCACCACCTCTACCGCTGCCTGCAGCACGCCGCCGGGGTTGTTGCGCAGGTCCAGCACCAGGCCGTTGAGCTTCTTGCCGTTGTCCTTGCGCAGCTTGGCCAGGGCCTTGGAGACTTCCTCGCCGGTCTTGACCTGGAATTGGGTGATGCGAATGTAGCCGTAGCCGTCGTCCAGCAGCTGCGCCTTCACGCTCTTCACCTGGATGATGGCGCGGGCCAGGGTCACGTCGAACGGGTTGCCGCCGTTGCGCACCAGGGTCAGGGTGATTTTCTCGCCGATCTTGCCGCGCATCTTGTCCACAGCCTCGGTCATGGACTGGCCGCGGGTAGGCTGGCCGTTGATCTTCACGATCAGGTCGCCGGCCTCGATGCCCGCCTTGGTGGCCGGGGTGTCGTCGATAGGCGAGACCACCTTGATCACGCCGTCCTCGGCGCCCACTTCGATGCCCAGGCCGCCGAATTCGCCGCTGGTGCTTTCCTGCAGCTCCTGGAAGTCTTCCGGGCCCAGGTAGGCCGAGTGCGGGTCAAGGTTGCTGAGCATGCCCTTGATGGCGTTTTCCAGCAGGGTCTTGTCGTCCACCGGCTCCACGTAGGCGGCCTTGATGCGGTCCATCACCTCGGCGAAGGTGCGCAGCTCGTCCAGCGGCAGTGGCGCCTTGGTGGGGTCGGCGGCGGCCGCGGCCGGTGCCGGGGCGGTCGTGGTGGTGGCGGCCAGGCGTGCAGGCTCGGCAGCACGGGCAAGCGGGGCGCCGATCACCACGGCGATCGTCAGGGCCAGCGAGGTAAGGCGGGGCAAGTGCAGCATGACGAACGAACTCCTGATTCTGGTTTTGCGCCTTTCGGGGCATCGGCGCGCCGTCATTCACGACGGCCATAACGCCCTTGTTGTTGGTGCCGACTTCAGCCGCGGCACCATTGCGAAGGATCGCTGGGGCGACCTTGCTGGCGAACGGCAAAATACAATGCCGAGGTGTCCTGCCCACCACTGTTGCCAACCGTCGAGATAGCCTCGCCGGCCTTCACGATGTCACCAGCGCCCTTGAGCAGGCTCTGGTTGTGCCCGTACAACGTCAGGTAGCCGTCGCCGTGGTCGAGAATCACCAGCAGGCCGGCGCCGCGCAGCCAATCGGCGAACACTACCCGGCCACCGTGTACCGCGTGCACCTGGGTGCCGGCGGGAGCACTGATCATGACACCATCCCACTTGGTTCGGGCGTCATCACCGCGAGTTTCACCAAAGCGTGCCAACAATCGACCATCGACAGGCCACGGAAGTTTTCCCCGGCCCGCGGCAAATGGCCCGCCGTAGCTGGCGCCGCCACTGGAGACTAGTGCACCTGGCGTCGCTTTGGGGCGTTTTGGCGCGTCATCGGCCTTGGCCTGGGCGTTTTCACGCTGGCGCTGCTTCTCGGCCTCCTGGGCCGCCAGCAGCGCTTTCTGCCGCGCTTCCTCGGCTTCGCGGGCCTGGCGGGCCAGGGTTTCCTCGATGGTCTTGAGCACCTTGGCCAGGTCTTCCTGGTCTTGCTGGCGCGCGGAAAGCTTCTGGTCCTGCTGCTTGTAGCTGTCGTTGAGCTTGGCCAGGGCCGCCTGGCGTTGCTTGCGCACCTTGTCCAGGTCCTGGCGCTGGCTGTCCAGGCTGCTTTGCTGGGCCAGCAACGCCGCCTGCTGGCCGGCGATGTCCTGTTCGACATTGGCCAGCTGGCGCAGGGTTTCGTTGAACTGCTTGAGCTGCGCCATGCGCGCGTTGCTCATGTAGTCGTAATAGGTCAGCGTCCGGGCAAACTTTTCCGGGTTCTGCTGGTTGAGCAACAGCTTGAGGTACTCCTGGCGGCCGCCCTGGTAGGCGGCACGGGCCTGGATGGCGATCAGGCGCTGTTGTTCAGTCTTGCTTTGCTGGAGTTGATCTTTTTGCTGGGCTAGGCGATCCAGCTCGCCTTGGGTCTTTTTTAGTTCCGTTTGCAGGGCCTCCACCTGCTTCTCCAGCTTGCCCATCTCGGTTTCAGTTCCGCGCAGGTCTTTCTGCACGCCGTTCTTTTGTTCCTGTACCTGGCTGAGTTGTTTTTTCAGCTCGGCGATGTCCTGCCTGGTGGCTTCCAACTGCTGTTGGGTTTGCTCACGGTCATCGGCGTAGGCCGTACTCAGCAGGCCGGCAAGGGCTAGGGCTATCAGTGCACGAAGCATGGGGGTGGGCGATACCAGTGTGGAGACGGGCCTAGTATGCCCGCCGCGGCTTGCAAAAAAAACGCCCGTGCGGCAACTGCCGGACGTTTCATCCAGGGCGCGGGGGCAGGGCGCTGGCACCGGCCCCCGCGCAGTGAGCTTAGTCGTCTACCAGAATCGAGTGGCCGGTCATTTCGTCGGGCTTGGCCATGTTCAGCAGGTGCAGCATGGTCGGCGCCACGTCAGCCAGCACGCCGCCTTCGCGCACGTGTACCTTGCGCTTGCCGACGTAGATGAAGGGCACCGGCTCCGTGGTGTGCGCGGTGTGCGCCTGGCCGGTGGACTCGTCTTCCATCTGCTCGCAGTTGCCGTGGTCGGCGGTGATCAGCGCCTCGCCGCCCACTTTGTCCAGGGCTTCGACGATGCGGCCCACGCAGGTGTCCAGGCATTCCACGGCCTTCACCGCCGCTTCCATGATGCCGCTGTGGCCGACCATGTCGCCGTTGGCGTAGTTGACCACGATCACGTCGAAGCGCTGGTGCTCGATGGCGTCGACGATTCGATCGGTGACTTCAGGGGCGCTCATTTCCGGCTGCAGGTCGTAGGTGGCGACCTTTGGCGACGGGATCAGAATGCGTTCTTCGCCCGGGAACGGCTCTTCGCGGCCGCCAGAGAAGAAGAAGGTCACGTGGGCGTACTTCTCGGTCTCGGCGATGCGCAGCTGGGTCTTGCCGTTGTTGGCCAGGTATTCGCCCAGCACGTTGTGCAGGCTGCCGGCGGCGAAGGCGGCCGGGGCCGGGATTTTCACCGAGTACTGGGTCAGGCCCACGAAGCCGGCCAGCTTGGGCTGGCGCTTGCGTGCAAAGTCGGCGAAGTTGTCTTCGACGAACACGCGGGTGATTTCCCGGGCGCGGTCGGCGCGGAAGTTCATGAACACCACGGCGTCGCCGTCTTCCACCTGCACCGGGTCGCCGATGCGCGTGGCCTTGACGAATTCGTCGTTCTCGCCGCGCTCGTAGGCGGCGTTGAGGCCGTCGATGGCGGTGGCGGCGGTGAATTCGCTGGTGCCGTCGACAATCAGCTCATAGGCCGCGCTGACGCGGTCCCAGCGGTTGTCGCGGTCCATGGCGAAGTAGCGGCCGATGATGGTGGCGGTGCGGCCCTTGCCCAGGCGGGCGAAGGTCTTGTCCATCAGTTCCAGCGGCGCCTCGGCGCTTTTTGGCGGGGTGTCGCGGCCATCGAGGAAGGCGTGCAGGTAGATTTTCTCGGCGCCACGCTGGGCGGCAAGCTCGGCCATGGCCACGATGTGGTCCTGGTGGCTGTGCACGCCGCCGTCCGACAGCAGCCCCAGGATGTGCACGGCCTTGCCGGCGCCCACGGCCTTGTCCACGGCTGCGCAGATGGTGGGGTTGTGGAAGAACTCGCCGTCACGAATGGCCTTGGTCACGCGGGTGAAGTCTTGATACACCACGCGGCCGGCGCCCAGGTTCATGTGGCCGACCTCGGAGTTGCCCATCTGACCGTCGGGCAGGCCCACGTCCATGCCGGAACCGGAGATCAGGCCATTGGGCATGGTCTTGGTCAGGCGATCCAGCGTGGGTTTCTTCGCCGAATAGACAGCATTGTATTCGTGGCTTTCGCTGTGACCGAAACCATCCAGGATGATCAGGACCAAAGGTTTAGGCGTGGTTGTCATAGATCCACTCGCGGCTATGTCAGATGGAAAAGGAGGAGCGTATTTTAGGGCATAGATGCCAACGCTTGCGAATAACCTTCATCAATCGCACCAATGAAGCACAGACAAGGCCAGCCGGGGCCGGTTCCGTGAAGGTTGCGCCCGGCGGGCTTTGGTCCACTTTGGCTGCTGTGTATACTGGCCGACATTTTAACGCCCTGGAACCTGCTGATGGCCGATCACCTGCTTCAATTCGCCACAAATCACTATCTGCTCGTCGGCGCTTTCGCCATCCTGCTGATCATGCTGCTTGCGCTGGAAGCGAGCCGTGGCGGCAAAAGCCTGAGCCCGCGTGAACTGACCGCGCTGGTCAATGCCGAGCAGGCCGTGGTCATCGACATTCGCGCCAAGAAAGACTACGCCACCGGCCACATCGTCGGCGCCCTGAACATTCCCCAGGACAAGCTGGCCTCGCGCATGGCCGAGCTTGAGAAGCACAAGGGCAAGACCCTGATCATCGTCGACAGCATCGGCCAGCATGCCGGTACTACCGCACGCGAGCTGCTGAAGGCAGGCTACACCGCAGCCAAACTGTCAGGTGGTGTTTCCAGCTGGCGCGCTGACAACCTTCCACTGGTAAAGTGAAATGAGCCACGTCGTCGTCTACTCCAGCGATTGGTGCCCCTACTGCATGCGGGCCAAGGCCCTGCTGGAAAGCAAGGGCGTTGCCTTCGAAGAAATCCGCGTCGACGGCCAGCCACAAGTGCGCGCCGCCATGGCCCAGAAGGCCGGGCGCACCTCGGTACCGCAGATCTGGATCGGCGAGCGCCACGTTGGCGGCTGTGACGATCTGTATGCACTGGAACGCGCCGGCAAGCTCGACGCGCTGCTCCAGGCCTGAATTCAAACCACGTTACGACCTTAAAGTAAGAAGGATCTGCGATGACTGATCAACCGAACAACGGCGCGGCGAACGAAGAAGCCAACGCCCCGCAATTCTCCCTGCAGCGCATCTACGTGCGTGACCTGTCGTTCGAAGCGCCGAAAAGCCCGGCCATCTTCCGTCAGCAGTGGGAGCCAAGCGTTGCCCTGGACCTGAACACCCGCCAGAAGGCGCTGGAAGAAGGTTTCCACGAGGTCGTGCTGACCCTGTCGGTCACCGTCAAGAACGGCGAGGAAGTAGCCTTCATCGCTGAAGTGCAGCAGGCCGGTATCTTCCTGATCAAGAACCTGGACGACGCTTCGCTGAGCCACACCCTGGGCGCCTTCTGCCCGAACATCCTGTTCCCGTACGCGCGCGAAACCCTGGACAGCCTGGTTGTCCGTGGTTCGTTCCCGGCGCTGATGCTGGCCCCGGTCAACTTCGACGCCCTGTACGCGCAAGAGCTGCAACGCATGCAGGAAGCCGGCGAAGCGCCGAAGCCTTCGCTGCAGTAAGGCTTGCCGCAACGAAAAAGCGCCCCTCGGGGCGCTTTTTTGTGGCTACAAGGTCAGGCGAAGCCCAACTGGCGCCACGCCTCGTACACCGCGATGGCAACGGTGTTGGACAGGTTCAGGCTGCGGCAGCCTTCGCGCATCGGCAGGCGCAGGCGCTGGTCGCTGCCCAGCGGGTCCAGCACCTCGGGCGGCAGGCCACGGCTTTCGGGGCCGAACAGGAAGGCGTCGCCGTCGGCGAAGCTCACCTCGTGGAACGGCTTGGAGCCCTTGGTGGTGAACGCGAACAACCGCGGGTTGCCCAGGCTTTCCAGGCAGCTGGCAAGGTCGGCGTGGCGCTTGAGCGTGGCGTACTCGTGGTAGTCCAGCCCGGCGCGGCGCAGGCGCTTGTCATCGAGCTCGAAGCCGATCGGTTCGATCAAGTGCAGGTGGCAGCCACTGTTGGCGCACAGCCGTATAATGTTGCCTGTATTGGGCGGTATCTCTGGTTGAAAAAGGATGACGTGAAACATGCACGGCTCCGAACTGAAAGACGGGCAGCATTCTACCCCTGAACCGGACCCGCGTCCGAGCCTGTTCCCGCGGGTGATGTTTTCGTTGGCGATAGTGGGCCTGATGGTAGGGCTGATGATCGGCAAGCTGACCAACCCCGAAACCCTCGAACTGGTGAAGATCGAGCCACAACCGGCGGCGCTGGTGCTGTGGTTTACCGGTGAGCCCAAGGTGCAGGCCACCACGGTGGACGGTGCGCTGGTGGTGCAATTCCAGGCGCACGGCCTGACCCGCAACGGCCAGGTGGACATCAACGGCAGGAAGGCCAACTGGCGCACGCAGCCGGGCGAAAACGGCCTGTTGCTGAACGTGGTGGCGGCGCGGCCCTTGCAGGGTGATATCAGTGGTGAAGAAGAGGGTGGGCGCTGGAGGCTGAAGCTCAGCCTCCGGGAGGAATAAAAGAGGGAATCCCCGGCCTGCCTGTACCAAGGTCCCCAAAAGCGGGAAGGGGCGCAGCGCCTGTCGCGTGCTGCGCGCCCCGTTGTAAAGAAGGGGAATCCCCGGCCTGCCTGTACCAAGGTCCCCAAAACGGGTGTGGGACCGCAACGCTCGTCGAGTGCTGCGCGCCCCGGTTGTAAAGAAGGGTTCCCCGGCCTGCCTGTACCAAGGACCCCAAAACTGGGAGTGTGTTGCTGTTGCTGCACTTACTACATTGCAGAGCGCGTGCCAGCTTTTGAAAAAATGCGCTCATGATGTTGCGAATTTGTGATGGAAAGGCTGCAAGCCTTGTATTTAGCGGCTTTGGCGATGAATGGCGATTTTCACCGGGGTGATTTTCATGCCATTTCTGCGCGATACAAGGGCAAAAACGCCTTGCGGCGGTGCACGCCAGGGGCACCATGCACAACCCCGTAGCAGCTGCCGAAGGCTGCGTCCGGGGGCAATACCGCGTTGGCTGCGGACGCAGCCTTTGGCAGCTTGTGTCTAGAGAAGGGAATAGAATCTAAGGTGAGAGCGGTGAATGGCAGGTTGTTCGGCAGCAGTGTTGATAAGCACGTGTAGCAGCAGAACCGCCATTCACCTCTCCGCTCTGGCTACAAGCCCGAACAGTTGAACGAGCCGACCTCGAACAT
>NZ_JBWCAM010000008.1:275216-281773 GCF_056175065.1 Pseudomonas sp. JC1203 | reverse complement strand
TTCAAGGGCAAGCGCAAGATCTGCGGCGGGCGCAGTGCGGTGCGGCGAGTGCTGTACATGTCGTGCTGGACAGTCATCCGCTACGACGCCTCGTTCAAGGCGCGCTACGAGGGGCTGCGCGATAAAGGCAAGTGCGCAAAAGTGGCGCTGGTGGCGTGCATGCGGGTGCTGCTGATCCGGCTTAACGCCATGCTGCGCGAGGGCACAGCATGGCGGACGTAATTAACTGGGCAAGACAGTTGCTGCTACGCGAATGCGGATACCCCATGGACCGCGTCGCCTGCATCGCGGCCAAGGCCGGCTCCTACCACGTACGGCGTAGGAGCCGACTTTAGTCGCGATGCAGACGACACCATTTCAAGACAGTTGCTGCTACACGAATCTGTAGCAGCGGCCCCAGGCCGCGTCCCGGACCCACGCAGCACCGCCGCCGGACGCAGCCTTCGGCAGCTGCTACGCGGATACCCCATGGACCGCGTCGCGATGCAGACGACGCCATTTCAAGACAGTTGCTGCTACAGGTTTCAAGCACGGTCCGTTGGCCTTCCACGCAACCGTAGCAGCGGCCGCAGGCCGCGTCCCGCCGCTGCGCATATACCGCGTTGCCTGGGACGCAGCCTTCGGCAGCTGCTACAGGTTTTATCACTGGGCGGGGAGCACCGTGCGCTGGCCTGCCATCAACAATGACAGCCGCGACAGGCTGATCCACACCGACCCCTGCGCCTGGCCCTTGATTTGCGCGTCGATGTGCTGGGCGTCCTGCAGCAGCTCGCCCCAGCGCTTCGCCGAATGGCGTTGCAGGGCCTTGCTCATCAAAGGCCGGCGCTTGTCCCACACCGGCGGCTTGGCGCTGCTGAAGGCCTTGTCCAGTGGCGTGCCCTGGCTGTATTGCAGGGCAATATTGGCCAGGGTGCGCAGTTCACGGGCCAGGGCCCAAAGGATGACCGGCGGTTCCACGCCTTCGCCCCGCAAGCCTTCGAGCATGCGCAGGGCATGGGCGGCCTCGCCGTTGAGCACCGCGTCCACCAGGCCGAACACGTCGAAACGCGCGCTGTCGGCCACCGCCGATTGCACGGTCTCCAGGGTGACCTGGTTGTTCTCGGCCAGCAGCTTGAGCTTTTCGATTTCCTGGGCGGCGGCCAGCAGGTTGCCTTCCACCCGCGCGGCAATCAGCTCCACGGCATCCTGCTGCGCCGCCAGGCCGGCCTGCGACAGGCGCTGGCGAATCCATTGCGGCAGCTGGTTGGCGTCCACCGGCCAGATCTGCACGAACTGGGTCTGCTGGCCTTCGATGAGGGCCTTGCCCCACTTGGTCTTCTGCGCGCTGCCGTCAAGCTTGGGCAGGCTGATCAGCAACAGGGTGTCTTCGGCGGGGCGCGAGCAGTACTCGATCAGTGCCGCGGCGCCCTTGTCGCCGGGCTTGCCCGAGGGCAGGCGCAGCTCCAGCAGGCGGCGCTGGGCGAACAGCGACAGGCTGGCGCCGGCTTGCAGCAGCGTCCCCCAGTCGAAGTTGGCGTCGGCGCTGAACACCTGGCGTTCATCGAAGCCTTGCTGGCGCGCAGCGGCGCGCACCGCGTCGGCGGCTTCCTGGCACAGCAGCGGGTCGTCGCCGCTGATCACGTAGATCGGCGCGAGGCTGCCTTGCAGGTGCTTGTTGAGTTGGGCGGGGGTCAGTTTCATGGTGATGAAAGAAGGGGCGCCTGAGCGCCCCGTTCCTCTTTTACTTCGAAGGGATCTGGATCGGCGACTGTTGCGGCGTCGCGTCACGAATGCGCTGGGCCTCGGCTTCCTGCTCGGCCAGGGCCTTGGCCTTGGCTTCGGCATCATCCTGCAGCTTGTCCAGCTGCTGCGGGGTGATCTGCTGCAGGCGCAGCATCAGGCGCTGGACGATTTCACGACGGATCTCGTCGCGAGTCTCGTGAGCCACCTGGTCGGAGCCCGCCAGGTTGTTGCCATCCTGGGTGTAGGTCTTGTCGACGACAATCTTGTCGCTGAGCAGGTTGAGGTTCTCGTGGCCGACAATGTCGTAGCTCAGGGTAGTGGTCAGCTCGTACTCAGCCGAACGCGTACCGCTGGTGTAGCTGGCCGTGCGCTGGTCTTCCTGCTCGCGGCTCAGCACCAGCTTGTAGGGGGCGCCGTCGTAGACTTTCACACCGCTGGCGGCGATCTGCTTGCGCAGCTGCATCACGGTAGGGCCATAGGCATCGCGGGCAGTGACGTTCAGCTCCTTGAGAGCCATGACGCTGGTGCCGGTGCCGCGCAACTGGAAACCGCAGGCGCCCAGCAACACGGCCAGGCCCATAACCAGTAGATTGCGTTTGATCATCTTGTTGCTCCCTAGAAACCTTGTGGGCCGACTCTGTAAATGGCGCCCGGTTGCCCGGGCGCGCTGATCCGATCAGCTGGCGACGATATTGACCAGTTTCCCCGGCACGACGATGACCTTGCGGATCGTCAGGCCGTCGATGAAGCGCAGCACGTTCTCGTTGACCCGGGCGGCCGCCTCGATTTCCTCGCGGCTGGCGCTGGCCGGCATCTCGATCTGGCCGCGCAGCTTGCCGTTGACCTGGATCACCAACTGCAGGCTGTCCTGCACCAGGGCGCTTTCGTCCAGCACCGGCCAGCCGGCGTCGATGACCGCACCGGCGTGGCCCAGCGCATTCCACAGCTCGTGGCAGATGTGCGGGGTAATCGGGGCCAGCAACAGGGTCACGGTCTCCAGGCCTTCCTGGATCAGCGCGCGGTCCTGCTCGGTGGCCTGCGGGGCTTTCTCCAGCACGTTCATCAGGGTCATCACCTGGGCGATGGCGGTGTTGAACTTGTGGTGCTGGCCGATATCCTGGCTGGCCTGGCGGATGGCCAGGTGCGTGGCACGGCGAATCGCCTTCTGCTCATCGGACAGGCTGGCGACGTCCAGCGCGGCCGGCAGGCCCTGGGCTACGTGGGCCTGGGCCAGGCGCCATACACGGCGCATGAAGCGGTGCGAACCTTCGACGCCGGAGTCGGACCATTCCAGGCTCATGTCGGGCGGCGAGGCGAACATCATGAACAGGCGGCAAGTGTCGGCGCCGTACTGGTCGATCATGGACTGCGGGTCGACGCCGTTGTTCTTCGACTTCGACATTTTCTCGGTGCCGCCGATTTCCACCGGCAGGCCGTCGCTCATCAGCTTGGCGCTGATGACCTTGGCCTTGCTGTCACGCTCAAGCTCGACATCGGCCGGGTTGAACCAGGTCTTGCCGCCGTTATCTTCCAGGCGGTAGTAGGTCTCGGCGACCACCATGCCCTGGGTCAGCAGGTTCTTGAACGGCTCGTTGGAGCTCACCAGCCCTTCGTCACGCATCAGCTTGTGGAAGAAGCGCGCGTACAGCAGGTGCAGGATGGCGTGTTCGATACCGCCGATGTACTGGTCAACCGGCAGCCAGTGGTTGGCCGCAGCCGGGTCGACCATGCCCTGGTCGTACTGGGGCGAAGCGTAGCGGGCGTAGTACCACGACGATTCCACGAAGGTGTCCATGGTGTCGGTTTCACGCTTGGCCGGTGCGCCACATTTCGGGCAGCTGCACTCGTAGAACTCGGGCATGCGCGCCAGCGGCGAGCCGGCGCCGTCCGGTACCACGTCTTCGGGCAACTGGACCGGCAGTTGGTCTTCAGGCACCGGCACGTCGCCACAGGCGTCGCAGTGGATGATCGGGATCGGGCAGCCCCAGTAGCGCTGGCGGCTGATGCCCCAGTCGCGCAGGCGGAACTGGGTACGCGACTTGCCCAGCTCTTTCTTGATCAGCGCCACTTCCATGGCGTCGAAGGCGCCAGCGAAGTCGAGGCCGTCGAATTCACCGGAATTGATCAGCGTGCCGTGCTCGCCATAGGCTTCCTGCCATGGGGCAGGGTTGGTGTCGCCGGCGCTGGTGCGCACTACCGATTTCACCGGCAGGCCGTATTTGTGGGCGAACTCGAAGTCACGCTCGTCGTGCGCAGGCACGGCCATGACCGCGCCGTCGCCGTAGTGCATCAGCACGTAGTTGGCTACCCATACCGGCAGCTTGTCGCCGGTCAGTGGGTGCTCGACGAACAGCGACGTCGGCATGCCTTTCTTTTCCTGGGTGGCGACGTCGGCTTCGGCGACGCTGCCGCTCTTGCATTCGTTGATGAACGCTTGCAGCTCAGGGTTGTTCTGCGCCGCCAGGGTGGCCAGCGGGTGCTCGGCGGCCACGGCCACGTAAGTGGCGCCCATCAGGGTGTCGGGGCGGGTGGTGAAGACCTTCAGGGTGCCGGCTTCGCCGATCGACGCCTGGTTGTACGGGAACTGCACTTCCATGCCGCGCGACTTGCCGATCCAGTTGCGCTGCATGGTCTTGACCTGTTCAGGCCAGCCAGTCAGTTCGTCCAGGCTTTCCAGCAGCTCTTCGGCGTAGGCGGTGATGGCGAAGTAGTACATCGGGATTTCGCGCTTCTCGATCAGCGCGCCCGAACGCCAGCCACGGCCGTCGATGACCTGCTCGTTGGCCAGTACGGTCTGGTCGACCGGGTCCCAGTTCACGGTGCCGTTCTTGCGGTAGATCACGCCTTTTTCGAACAGGCGGGTGAACAGCCACTGCTCCCAACGGTAGTAGTCAGGCTTGCAGGTGGTGACTTCGCGCGACCAGTCGATCGCCAGGCCCAGGCTTTTCAGCTGGGTCTTCATGTAGGCGATGTTCTCGTAGGTCCACTTGGCCGGCGCGACCTTGTTCTTCATGGCGGCGTTTTCCGCCGGCATGCCGAAGGCGTCCCAACCCATCGGCTGCAGGACGTTCTTGCCCTGCATGCGGTGGTAACGCGAGATCACGTCGCCGATGGTGTAGTTGCGCACGTGCCCCATGTGTAGCTTGCCGCTGGGGTAGGGGAACATCGACAGGCAGTAGTAGGTCTCCTTGCCTGGCTGTTCACTTACTTCAAAGGACTTTTGCTCATCCCAGAACGACTGGGCGGCGGCTTCGATTTCGCGGGGCTGATAGAGTTCGTGCATGGCTACTTTGCGCTGAGAAATGGGTGACCTTATCCAGGCAGCGTGAAATCCGCTACACCCGGCAATCCGGTGGCGATCTTTAAACGCCGTAGCATACATGACCCCGCTTCAAGGTGGGAAACCCATATTGCATCAACGCATGCCCGCGCGAAGCGGCCGAATGCCAGCAAAGCCCCGCAGGCACTGGCCGTTGGTCGCGGCAGCGGGCTGGTTTCGCCTGCGCCGCTAAGCTCATCAATGGGGAAGCTGTTTTATCTTCAATGAGGTGAACGGATGGTTGAGTCACATGTTAAAGCTATGAAGCCGGAGCTGTTCGAGCGCCTGATCGATCGTCTTGGCCTGGCCCTCGACGTTGCCCGCACATCTGTACGTTTGCGCAACGAGGCGCCCGTTGAACTGGAGTTGCGTGGCCTGAGCCGCGCGGAAGTGGAACTGATCAATGCCTACCTGGATTCCATGCCAGTGGGCGTACATGCTGGCGCCGTGGTTCGTGACCCCAGGGAAGCCGCGCCCGCCACCAGCAATGTGGTGTGGATCAAGGACAAGGCCGCGAGAAAGACCGGCGCCAAGGCAAGGGCTGCGCAATTCAAATAATAGACCGGAGGTGATGCACATGCACCCAACCTGCCGGCGCCACTTGCGTACACACTTTCAGATTGAGGCCGTGCGCCTTAACCCTTAGGCTTCGGGCATCCCTGGAGATGCTCGATGCCTTTTCGTTACCTCATCAAACAATTGCTCCTGCCGCCTGGCCTGCTTTTCCTGTGCCTGCTGCTGGCGTGGTGGCTGCGCCGTTCCCGCCCGCGCCTGGCCTGCGCCTGCTTTGTGCTGGGCCTGGGGGGGCTGTGGTTGATGAGCATGCCCCGGGCGGTGCAAATGGCCGCCCATGCCCTGGAACAGGAGCCGGCGTTGACTATCGGGCAATGGCCGCTGCTGGCCCAGCGCGCCGATGCCATCGTGATATTGGGTGCCGGCCGCGAGCGCGGCGACCCGGCCTGGGGCGGGGAAGACCAGCCCACCGGCGTCAACCTTGAGCGGGTGCGCTACGCGGCGCGCCTGGCCAAGGCCTCGGGCTTGCCGGTGCTGACCTCCGGCGGCCTGCACTACGGCTCGCCGCCCAGCGAGGCGTACATCATGGCGACGTCGCTGCGCGATGATTTCGGCGTGGCAACCCGTTGGCAGGAAGGCGTCAGCCGCACCACCTGGGAAAACGCCACCATGAGCGCCGACATCCTCAAGGGTGCGGGTATTCATCGGGTGGTGGTGGTCACGCAGGCCTGGCACATGCCTCGGGCGCGCTGGAGCTTCGAGCATGCCGGGTTTGAGGTGGTGAGTGCGCCAGTGGGGTTCCTGGGCATCGACAATGCGCGGGTGTTTGGCGGCTGGCTGCCGGAAGGGAAGGCGTTCTGGCAGAGTGGGCAGTTGTTGAACGAGGCGGTGGGGCTGGTGGGGTATCGGTTGTTCTACCGCTAGCGGCCATTCGCGGTCTTGTGGGAGCTGGCTTGCCCGCGAGCGTTTTGGGGCCTTAAAATCTCGCTGGCAAACCAACGCC
>NZ_JBWCAM010000008.1:269915-275206 GCF_056175065.1 Pseudomonas sp. JC1203 | reverse complement strand
GGGGTTTTTTGGGGTTGTGTGTGCCCCGGGGTTTTTTTGCCCCAAAAAACCGCGCGCGGGCACGCCAGCTCCCACCCCAATCACACGGTCTTGGCGATGCGGCTGGCCAGCAGGGCCCAGCCGAACAGCACCAGGCACAGGATGATCAGCGGCCACGAACGCCACTGCAGGTACGGCGTCAGCTGGTGCATGGGCACTACGTTGCCGTACAGGATGCCTTTCTCGAACTGCGGTATCTGCTCGGTGATCTGCCCGTATGGGTTGATCAGCGCGGTGACGCCGTTGTTGGTGGCGCGGATCATCCAGCGGCCGGCCTCCAGCGCGCGCATCTGCGCCATTTGCAGGTGCTGCAGTGGGCCGATGGAGGTGCCGAACCAGGTGTCGTTGCTGATGGTCAGCAGCAGGTCTGCCTTGGCGGCTTCACCGGCGGCGAACTCCGGGTACACCACTTCATAGCAGATGAACGGCGCGATCTGGTAGCCCTTGGCCTGCAACAGCGCCTGGTCGGCCGGGCCGCGGGCGAAGTCCGACATGGGCAGGTCGAAGAAGGTGATCAGCCCGCGCAGCAGGTCCTGCAGCGGCACGTATTCGCCAAACGGTACCAACTTCTGCTTGAGGTAGGTGCCGTCACCCTGGCCTACCACGGTGATACCGTTGTAGTACTGGTTCTGGTGGCGCACCTGCTGGCGGATCGGCACCCCGGTGATCAGCGCCGAGCCATGGCTGCTGGCGAAGTTGCCCATCATGTCCAGGTAGCCCTGGGCATTGTCCATCAGGATGGGCACGGCGGTTTCCGGCCAGATGATCAGGTCAGTCTTTTTCGCCGTGAAGGTCATGTCGCGGTACAGCGCCAGCTGCGCATCCACCTGGGCCGGGTCCCACTTCATTTCCTGCTCGATATTGCCCTGCACCGCAGCCACGCTCAGGGGCTGGCCCAGGGGCTCGGTCCAGGCGTGGTGCTTGAGTGCCAGGCCCACGCCCCAGGGGGCGAGCAGCAGCACCAGGCCCGCCAGCAGGAAGGAGACGCGCTGGCGCAGGCGGTGCAGGTTGCACAGCAGCGCTGCAGTCAGCGCCAGCACGAAGGAAATCAGCCACATGCCGCCTACTGGCGCCAGGCCGGCCAACGGGCCGTCGAGCTGGCTGTAACCGGCGTACAGCCATGGGAAACCAGTCAGGAACCAGCCGCGGAAAGCCTCCTGGGCCACCCACAGGGCGCCGAACGCCAGGGCGTCCGCCAGTGGCGCTTCGTTGCGGCGCAGCCAGCGCGCCCACAGCCAGGTGGGCAGGGCGAAGAACAGCGCCACCGCAATGCTGAACAGCAGCATCAGGAAGCCGGCCAGCAGCACCGAGGCGCCGCCGAAGTTGTGAATGCTGACGTAGATCCAGCTGGTGCCGGCGCCAAACAGGCCGAAGCCGTAGGCCCAGCCACGCATGAAGGCCTGGCGCGGGCTTAGCCCGCGCAGGCCCAGGTACAGCAGCGCAAGCGACAACAGTGACAACGGCCAGATGTTGAACGGCGCCAGCGCCAGGGGAGTCAGGGCACCGGCCGCCACGGCCAGCAGGTTACCGGGCCAGCCGGGGCGGGTGATCCAGCGCATCTTGATCCTTAATGCGTTTTCAGCGGGAAATGGGGGTCAGGCGCAGCAAGTGTATCCGGCGGCTGTCGGCGTTGAGAATGCGGAAGCGGTAAGCACCTATTTCCGTGGTCTCGTTGCGTTTTGGCAGGTGGCCGAAGGCGCTCATCACCAGGCCGCCAACCGTGTCGAACTCGTCGTCGGAGAACTCGCTGTCGAAGAACTCGTTGAAGTTCTCGATGGGCGTCAGGGCCTTGATCAGGAAGTCGCCGCTGGGCAGGGGCTTGATGTAGCTGTCCTCTTCCACATCGTGCTCGTCCTCGATGTCGCCGACGATCTGTTCCAGCACGTCCTCGATCGTCACCAGGCCAGCCACGCCGCCGTATTCGTCGATGACGATGGCCATGTGGTTGTGGTTGGCGCGGAACTCGCGCAGCAGCACGTTCAGGCGCTTGGACTCGGGCACGAAGGTGGCCGGGCGCAGCAGGTCCTTGATGTTGAAGCTGTCGCCGTTCTCCTTGAGGATCAACGGCAGCAGGTCCTTGGCCAGCAGCACGCCGATCACGTCGTCGTGGCTGTCACCAATCACCGGGTAGCGGGAGTGGGCGGCGTCGATCACCGCGGGCAGGAATTCGCGAGGTGTCTGGGTCGACTTGATGCTGATCATCTGCGAGCGCGGGACCATGATGTCCCGTACCTGCAGGTCAGCCACCTGAATGGCGCCTTCGACGATGGTCAGCGCTTCGCTGTCGAGCAGCTTGTTCTGGTGGGCTTCGCGCAGCAGCTCCAGCAGCTCCTGGCGGTTTTTCGGCTCATGGGCAAAAGCCTGGGTGATTTTACCCAGCCATGACTTCTGCCCGTTGCTCGATCGATCTTCGCTCATGGCCCTTTTCTCGTGATCCTTGCTGTTTCGGTGGTGAATATTAGTGTTCATCGTCGTCTGCATAGGGGTCGGGATGACCCAGTTTGGCAAGCAACTCTCGTTCCAGAGCTTCCATCTCTTCGGCTTCCTCGTCCTCTTCATGGTCGAAACCAAGCAGGTGCAGGCAGCCGTGGATGACCAGGTGCGCCCAGTGCGCTTCCAGCGACTTGCCTTGTTCGGCCGCTTCGCGCTCCACCACGGCCACGCAGATCACCAGATCGCCCAGCAGGGGGATGTCGAGCATGTCGTCAGGCACGTCTGCCGGGAAGGATAAGACGTTGGTGGCGTAATCTTTATGACGGTAGGTGTGGTTCAGCTCGCGCCCTTCGGGCACGTCCACCAGGCGGATGGTCAGCTCCGAGTCACCCTTGCGCATGCCCAGCGCCGTCTCGCACCATTGCTGGAAGAGCGTTTCGCTGGGCACCGGGTCATTGGTGGCAACCTGCAGGTCCAGTTCAACCATTGCGGGTGTTGTCCTTCTCTACCGGCCGGGCATCGAAGCGCTCGTAGGCTTCGACGATGCGCTGCACCAGTGGATGGCGCACCACGTCCTTGGGCTTGAAATGGGTGAAACTGATACCCGGCACGCCGTCGAGCACGTCGATTACATGGGACAACCCCGACTTGGTGCCCTTGGGCAGGTCGACCTGGGTGATGTCGCCGGTGATCACGGCCGTGGAGCCGAAGCCGATACGGGTCAGGAACATCTTCATCTGCTCGACGGTAGTGTTCTGGCTTTCGTCGAGGATGATGAAGCTGTTGTTCAACGTACGACCACGCATGTAGGCCAATGGTGCGATTTCGATCACCTGGCGCTCGATGAGCTTGGCCACGTGTTCGAAGCCCAGCATCTCGTACAGCGCGTCGTAGAGCGGGCGCAGGTACGGGTCGATCTTCTGGGCCAGGTCGCCGGGCAGGAAGCCCAGCTTCTCGCCAGCTTCAACCGCCGGGCGGACCAGCAGGATGCGGCGCACCTGTTCGCGCTCCAGCGCGTCCACCGCGCAGGCCACGGCCAGGTAGGTCTTGCCGGTACCGGCAGGGCCGATGCCGAAGTTGATGTCGTTACCCAGGATTTCCTTCACGTAGCGCTGCTGGTTCAGCCCGCGCGGGCGAATCATGCCCTTGCGCGTGCGCAACGCCACCGGCACTTCGTTGGAAGAAGGGTTGTCCAGCTCTTCGATGGCCGACTCCTGCAGGTACAGGTGCACCAGGTCCGGGGACAGCTCGGTGGCCTTGGTCTCACGGTACAGGCGCCGCAGCAGGTGTTCGGCAGAGGTGGTGTGCGTGGGTTCGCCAATCAGCTCGAACTGATTGCCGCGGTTGCGGATCTCGATTTCCAGGCGTTGTTCGATCAGGCGCAGATGCTCGTCGAACTGCCCGCAGAGGTTGGCGAAGCGGCGAGCCTCGAAGGGCTCGAGGATGAAGCGATGAGGTTCTATGGGTGCGTTCAAGGTCGTTTTTAGCCGCCCGACGGCAGTTGAGTTGGATTCAAGGATAACCCCAGCAGGCCAACGGCGAAAGGCCCCAGATGTCCAGTGGTCATCTAACGCCCGCGCCTACCCCCGTGGTAGCCGCTTCGCCATCGGTCGGTTGTTCTGGGCGCAGGGTTCCTGGCATTGCCCGGCGGGCGCTTGTGCTATAGTTTTCGCCCTCTTTACCACCCCCACTGTTGCCCACCCAAGATGACCAAACGCGAAGCTCCAATCTACAAGGTGATTTTCCTCAACCAGGGCCAGGTGTTCGAGATGTACGCCAAGCAGATCTTCCAGAGCGATCTGTGGGGCTTCCTGGAAATCGAGGAATTCGTCTTTGGCGAGCGTACCCAGGTGGTCGTGGACCCTAGCGAAGAAAAACTCAAGGCCCAGTTCGAGGGCGTGGTACGCAGCTTCGTGCCCATGCATTCGATCGTGCGCATCGACGAAGTGGAACGCCTGGGCACGCCGAAAATCAGCGAAGCGCGCGGCGTGAGCAATGTCATGCCGTTCCCCATGCCGATGCCGGAGAAGTAAGCGCGCCAGCTCAGGGCAGGGGCGAGAAGGGCGAGCGGCCGTCGGCGGTCTGCAGTTCCAGCAGGTATTTGCGGAAAATCTGGCCCAGCACCTGGGTAGCCATCTCCAACTGGTCGCGCGGCATCTGCGCGGCTACCTCGTCGGCGGTGTCCAGGGCATCTTCCTGGCCATTGACCGCGGCCATCTTCAACACGATATAGGCCTGCACGTTGTTGGCGGCCACGCCTTCGCCGTGGAAGAACATCAAGCCCAGATGGTATTGCGCGTCGGCATGGCCTTGCAGCGAGGCCTGCTCGAAGTAATTGAGCGCCTGGTTCAGGTCGCGGGGTGTGGCGGTGCCGTCGTAGTAGAACTGACCCAGCTCGTATTGCGCCTGCGCATCACCGGATTTGGCGGCAGCCTGGCAGCTGGCCAGGGCCTGGGGCAGATCCTGCGGCTGAGTGTTGAGGGTGCAGCGACCCATCGCCGGAATCAACAGCGAGTTGCCGCCTGCGGATGCCAGCAGGGGCTGAAGGAGCAACAGGCAGCCCAGGGCAAGGGCGCGGCCGGTGCGGTTCATGGGGATCGACTTACCTCAACAGGATGCGGGCGGACCCGGCCAGAACAAGGACTGGTGGCACATTATGAAATAAGCCGGGCCGTCCTTACAAAGTCTTTACTCGTTTTTCTGCTCTGTGGGTAGGGATTGGGTAAAAGTAACAGCTGGGACGCTGTGTGGGAGCTGGGGTGGCCCCGCGCGTTTGAGGGGCGGCTCGCGAGCGGGGCCCCCCCCCGCCCCAACACCCG
>NZ_JBWCAM010000008.1:0-269905 GCF_056175065.1 Pseudomonas sp. JC1203 | reverse complement strand
AGCTGGGACGGTGGGGGGTCGCTGTCTTCAGAGGGTGCTTTTGAGGCCCTAAAAACTCGCGGGCAAGCCAGCTCCCACAACACGCTTATTTCAACGCCGCGAAGGCACGCTCGGCCGCATCCAGGGTGATTTTCAGCTCGGCATCGCCATGGGCGATGGAAGTGAAACCAGCCTCGAAGGCGCTAGGCGCCAGGTACACGCCGCCTTCCAGCATCAGGTGGAAGAAGCGCTTGAAGCGCTCGGCATCGCTGCTCATCACGTCTTCGAAGGTGACGATGTCATCGGCGCCGCTGAAGTACAGGCCGAACATGCCGCCCGCCTGGGTAGTCACGAACGGGATGCCGGCGGCGTCGGCGCGCTGTTGCAGGCCGTCGAGCAGGCGCGTGGTGTAGTCGGTCAGCTCGTCGTGGAAGCCGGGGCGGCTGATCAGGTTCAGGGTGGTCAGGCCGGCGGCCATGGCCAGCGGGTTGCCCGACAGGGTGCCAGCCTGGTACACCGGGCCCAGCGGCGCGATGTGCGACATGATCTCGCGCTTGCCGCCGAAGCAGCCCACTGGCATGCCGCCGCCGATGATCTTGCCGAAGGTGCTGAGGTCGGGGGTGACGCCGTAGTAGGCCTGGGCGCCGCCCAGGGCCACGCGGAAGCCGGTCATCACTTCATCGAAGATCAGTACCACGCCGTGCTGGGTGCACAGGTCGCGCAGGCCCTGCAGATAGCCCGGGGCAGGCGGCACGCAGTTCATGTTGCCGGCCACCGGCTCGACGATGATGCACGCCACTTCTTCGCCCACTTCAGCGAGCATTTCGGCCACGGCCTGCAGGTTGTTGAACGGCAGGGTCAGGGTGTGCTTGGCGAAGGCCGCCGGCACGCCTGGCGAGCTTGGCACGCCCAGGGTCAATGCGCCGGAACCTGCTTTCACCAGCAGGCTGTCGGAGTGGCCGTGGTAGCAACCTTCGAACTTGATGATGCTGTCGCGGCCGGTGAAGCCACGGGCCAGGCGAATGGCGCTCATGGTGGCCTCGGTGCCCGAGCTGACCATGCGCACCATTTCCATCGATGGCACCAGCGAGCAGACCAGGTCTGCCATCTGCGTTTCCATTTCAGTCGGCGCGCCGTACGAAAGGCCGTGCTCCAGCTGCTTGCGCACCGCGTCCAGCACGTCCGGGTGGCTGTGGCCCAGGATCATCGGGCCCCAGGAGCCCACGTAGTCGACGTAGCGCTTGTCATCTTCGTCAGTGACGTAGGCGCCGGCGGCGTGCTTGAAGAACAGCGGCGTGCCGCCCACGCTCTTGAAAGCACGCACGGGCGAGTTGACGCCACCGGGAATGTGTTTCTGGGCATTGGCGAATAGCGTTTCGGAGCGGGACATAATCAGGGTCTCGTTAATCAGGCAGTTTCGAACAGGGCGTTGAACGCGCGGGCGCGGGCGGTCACTTCCTGGGCGGTGTCGGCGCCAAACAGCGCATTCACCACGGCCAGCAGGTCGGCGCCCTGTTCCAGCAACAGGGGGGCGTTTTCCAGGGTGATGCCGCCAATCGCACAGATCGGCAGCTTCAACTGGGCACGGGCCTGGCTGAGGGTGTCCAGGGGCACCAGGCCGGCATCGGGCTTGGTGCTGGAGTCGAAGAAGGCGCCGAAGGCCACGTAGCTGGCGCCTTCGCGGGCAGCTTGTTCAGCCAGGTCCAGGCGGCCGTGGCAGGTGGAACCGATGATGGCGTTGCGGCCCAGCAGCGCACGCGCCGGGGTCAGCGGGCCGTCGGTCTGGCCCAGGTGCACGCCCACGCCCAGGCGGGCGGCCAGTTCGGCGTCATCGTTGATGATCAGCTGGGTCTTGTAGGGTTCGCACAGTTTGCGCAGGGCTTCGGCCTCACGCAGGCGGCGGGCCTCGTCGGTGCTTTTGTCGCGGTATTGCAGCAGCAGCACGCCGCCGTCCAGGGCCGCCTTGACGTAGTCAAGGAAGCGGCCGGCCAGCAGCTTGCTGTCGGTAATGGCGTAAAGGCCACGTAGTTTCATCACACTCACCTCTTTGGCGCGGCGTTACGAGCAGAAATCCAGCGGCAAGCGGCGCGGCACATACTGGCCCTTGCCGAGCTGCTCGGCGTCACGCAGGGTGCGCCAGGTGTAATCCAGGGCCGACTTCACGGCGCTTTCCAACTGTTCGCCCAGGGCCAGGCGGCCGGCGAGGGCGCTGGCCAGGGTGCATCCCGAACCATGATAGCTGCCCGGCAGGCGCTGGCAGGTGAAGGTCTGGCGGCGGCCGTCGCGGCTGTACAGGCGGTTGTGAATCTCGGTCTCGTCACCGTGGCCGCCGGTGATCAGCAGGTGGCGCACGTAGGGCAGCAGTTTTTCCGCGCATTCGTCGGCGCTGCCTTCGGGCAGTTCGGCCAGGATGCGTGCTTCAGGCAGGTTGGGGGTGGCAATGATGGCCAGCGGCAGCAGGCGTTCGCGCATGGCGTAGCCCACTTCATCCTTGCCCAGGCGGCCGCCACCACCGGCGCGCAGCACCGGGTCGCACACCATCGGCAGGTGCGGGTGCTGGGTCAGCAGTTCGACCACCGTGTCGACTATTTCCAGCGAGCCGAGCATGCCCAGCTTGACTGCCGCCACTTCGGAATCGTTGAGCACGGCATTGGCCTGGGCCAGTACCCACTCGCGGTCCAGCACGCGGAAGTCGGTGACATTGACAGTGTCCTGCACGGTCAGGGCGGTCACGGCAGGTGCTGCGTGACAACCCTGGGCGATCAGGGCTTCGATATCTGCCTGCAGGCCGGCGCCGCCACTGGGGTCGTGGCCGGAGAGACAGAGGACAACGGGGCGGGAGCTATAGATATTCATGGTGCGCGAGCTTACCACCAAACGCTTTTGCCGGGACCGGGCGGCAGGGACTGATTTTTTGTCACAATAGTCAGGCAATTTTCCAGGGTATTGGCTGTAAGTGTTGTTCTAGAGCCTTTGATACAATTTTCTACAAGCGCTGCACTAGTGGCCAGAAGCTATGCTAGAGTGCTTCGAAACCGATAACAGGCACTGCCGGACGACGTCGTCTCAAAGGGAATGGGGGCTTCCTGACGCGCTCGGACAGGCTACGCTGGGGCTGTATGCGCTATTTCCTGATTCTACTGGTGGGCTGGCTACCGCTGCTGGCCTGCGCGCTCGATTTTGACGAGTCCACGCGCACCCTTCCCCTGGGGCACGTGATGCACGTCTATGAAGATGTCGATGGCTCGGCCAGCATCGAGCAGGTCACGTCCGCGGCGTTTGCCGACAAATTCCGTCGGCAAAGCGAAGCCGTGCTCAACGCCGGCTACTCGCGCTCGGTGTTCTGGCTGCGCGTGGACCTGCGCTTCACGCCCAAGGACCCCGACGCCGTCGGCAACTGGCTGCTGGAGCTGGCGTACCCGCCCATGGACAGCATCGAGCTGTTCCTGCCCGATGCCAGCGGCAAGTTCCGCCTGGCCCAGAGCACCGGCGACGAACTGCCGTACTCGGTGCGCGAGATCAAGCAGAACAACTACGTATTCGCCATCCCGTTCCCGGCCTACCAGGCCAGGACCGTGTACCTGCGCATTCACAGCGAAGGCTCGGTGCAGGCGCCGCTGAACCTGTGGTCCTACACCGCTTACCTTGAAGATCAGCCCACTCGTCTGTATGTGCTGGGGCTGATTTATGGCGTGCTGCTGGGCATGCTGGTCTACAACCTGTTCATCTACCTGAGCGTGCGCGACAAAAGCTACCTCTACTACATCCTCTACATCGCCTCGTTCGGCCTGTACCAGGTGTCGGTGAACGGTGCCGGGGTGCAGTATTTCTGGCCCGAGAACCCCTGGTGGGCCAACGCCGCCACGCCGTTCCTGATCGGCTCGGCCGCCTTGTTCGGCAGCCAGTTCGCGCGCAGTTTCCTGCAGACCGCCGACCACAGCCGCTGGCTCGACCGCGTGCTGATGGGCCTGATGGGCGTGGGCGTGGTGACGATGCTGCTGTCGCTGACCGCCACCTACGGCATGGCGCTGCGCCTGGCCACGTTGCTGGCGCTGGTGTTCACCGTGGTGATCTTCAGCGCCGGCCTGATCGCCTGGTGGCGCGGCCTGCGCCTGGCGCGTTACTTCATCATTGCCTGGACCGCGTTCCTGGCCGGCGGCATCGTCAATACCCTGATGGTGCTGGGCTACCTGCCCAACGTCTTCATCACCATGTACGCCAGCCAGATTGGCTCGGCACTGGAAGTGGGCCTGCTGTCGCTGGCGCTGGCCGACCGCATCAATTCCATGCGCGAGCAACAGGCGCGGGTGCTGCTGGAAGCGGGCCAGAAGCTGGAATTGCTGAACCAGCAACTGGCCAACAGCAACCGCCTGAAAGACGAGTTCCTGGCCACCGTCACCCATGAACTGCGCACGCCCATGAACGGTGTGATCGGCTCGCTGGAACTGATGCAGACCGTGCCCATGGCAACCGAGCTTGAGCAGTATCAGCAGACCGCCGCCGGCTCGGCGCGGGACATGATGCGCATGGTCGACGACATCCTCATCCTCACCGAACTGCAGGCTGGCAAGCTCTACCCGCGCCACGAGCCGTTCGGCGTGCAGGCCCTGCTCGACACGCTGCAGATGCAGTTCGGCCGCGCGGCGCAGGCCAAGCACCTGGCGTTCTCGGTGGAAACCGACAGCGACCTGCCCGAACGCCTGCAGGGCGACTCGAAGAAGCTGGCGCTGTGCCTGGGCTGCCTGCTGGACAATGCCATCAAGTTCACCCGCCAGGGCTCGGTGGGCCTGCGCGTGCGGGTGGGCGAGCGCACGGCAGATAGCCTGGCGCTGAGCTTCAAGGTCAGCGACACCGGCATCGGCTTCAGCCAACTGGCGGACGCCACCCTGTACCAGCGCTTCTTCCAGGTCGACGGCTCGATGACCCGCGAATACGGCGGCCTGGGTATCGGCCTGGCAATCTGCCGGCAGTTGGCCGACCTGATGGGCGGCGAAATCAGCCACCATTCCGAACCGGGGCGCGGCAGCTGGTTTGAATTGCACGTGCAACTGGGCCTGGTGGATGACGCCGACGCAGCCCCCGCAGGCCCGCGCACCGAACCCCAGCGCACCCAGCGTTCGCCGCACGATTGCACCGTGTTGCTGGTGGATGACAACAGCATCAACCAGCTGGTGATTCGCGGCATGCTGCTCAAGCTGGGCTACCGCGTGCGCACTGCCGACGATGGCATTACCGCGCTGGAACTGCTGCACCGCGAGCGTTTCGACGCCGTGCTGCTGGACTGCCAGACCCCGCTTACCGACGCCTTCGCCACCTGCCGGCGCCTGCGCGAGTTGCCCGGCTGCGCGCGCCTGCCGGTGCTGGCGGTGGTAGGCCAGCGCCAGGAGCGCGAGCGCTGCCTAGAGGCCGGCATGAGCGATTGCCTGAACCGGCCGGTGCGTTTCGAGGAGCTGCAGACGGCCCTGCACCGCTGGTTGCTGGTGAAGGCTGAGGGCGAAAGCGCCGACATTTAGGCCGATATGTCACTTTGACGCTGGCGGGTGGCGTGATTCACTGGGGTATGAACCTGCCCCGGGAGCGCGCCATGAACCTGCACCAGTTCGCCGAAACCCACGAAGTCAGCAACCAGCCACCTTCCCTGGACGGTGCCAACTTGTGGCGTATCGACCTGCCATTGCAGGCCTGGGCCAAGCGCTTCGGGGGTGGCTGGGCCGAGGCGCGCATCGATGCCTACGGCGTGCTGGCCGGTGGGCCGCTGATGGCGGCGGGTTTCCTGGCCAACCAGAACAAGCCGGTGTTCAGCAGCCATGATCGCTACGGCCACCGTATCGACCTGGTGGAGTTCCATCCCGCCTACCATGAACTGATGCGCACCGCCGTCGAGCACGGCCTGCCGTCGCTACCCTGGACCGAGCCGCGCCCGGGCGCCCACGTGGCGCGCGCCGCCATGACGTACCTGCACACCCAGGCCGAGGCCGGCAGTGGTTGCCCGCTGACCATGACCTTCGCCAGCGTGCCGGCGCTGCGCCTGCAACCCGACCTGGCCGAGCAGTGGTTGCCCAAGGTGCTGAGCACCGAATACGACCCGCGCAACGTCGGCATGGCGCACAAGGCGGGCGTTACGCTGGGCATGGCCATGACCGAGAAACAGGGCGGCACCGACGTGCGTGCCAACACCACCCGCGCGTTTCCGGTAGGCGCGCCGGGGCCCGGCCAGGCCTATGAGCTGGTGGGGCACAAGTGGTTCTGTTCGGCGCCCATGTGCGATGCCTTCCTCACGCTGGCGCAGACCGACAAGGGCCTGACCTGCTTCCTGCTGCCGCGCCACCGCCCGGACGACACCCGCAACGAGTTCTACATCCAGCGCCTGAAGAACAAGCTGGGCAACTGCTCCAATGCCTCCAGCGAAGTGGAATTCCGCGGCGCGCTGGCGTGGATGGTGGGCGAGGAGGGCCGTGGCGTGCCGACCATCATCGAGATGGTGGCCATGACCCGCTTCGATTGCATGGTCGGCTCCAGCGCGCTGATGCGCCAGGCGCTGACCCAGGCGGCGCACCACTGCGCCCATCGGCAGGTGGGCGGGCGGCTGCTGGCCGAGCAGCCGTTGATGCAGAACGTGCTGGCCGACCTGGCACTGGAAAGCGAGGCGGCGCTGGCGCTGAGCCTGCGCATGGGCCAGGCGCTGGACCACCTGGATGACGGCCAGCAGGCGCGCTTCGCCCGGCTGATGACGGCGGTGGGCAAATACTGGATCTGCAAGCGTGCCCCCGCCATGATCAACGAAGCCGCCGAGTGCATGGGCGGCGCGGGTTACGTCGAGGACAGCATCCTGCCGCGGCTGTACCGCGAGGCGCCGGTGAACTCCACCTGGGAAGGCTCGGGCAACGTCCAGTGCCTGGACGTGCTGCGCGCCTTGTCCAAGGAACCGGGCGTGCTCGATGCGCTGTTCAGCGAGCTGGGCGATGGCCACGGCGACCGCCGCCTGGCGGCGCACATCGACGCGCTGAAGGCGGCGTTCCAGGACACCAGCGACATCCAGTACCGCGCCCGCCAGCTCACCGAGGACATCGCCCTGGCGGTGCAGGCCAAGCTGTTGCTGGAGGCCGGTAACGCGCTGGTCAGTGACGCCTTCATCGCCAGCCGCCTGAGCGGTGGCGGCCGCGTCTACGGCGCGCTGCCGCGCGGCCTCGACGTCGAAGCACTGGTCCAACGCTCAACCCCCTACTTTGCATGATACCTGTGGGAGCTGGCTTGCCAGCGAGCTTTTCTGGCGCTGAAAATCTCGCTGGCAAGCCAGCTCCCACAAACACCTTGAACGCGTGCCTTTACGCTTTGTTACAGGCAAGATGGAGGTCTGCAAGATCAGACAGGAAGCGCACCGTGACTCGAACTGCCGAAGCCTTTGTTGTTGTCGAAACCGCCGAACAAGCCGTCGATCGTCTGGCTGAGCTGCACGAGCGGGGTACCAAGGCCCTGAGCCAGGCGCTCAAGCAATACCTCAAGGACCGCAGCGAACCCGACGCTGCCCAGCGCGCCCTGTTCCACTACCCGGAGCTGCGCGTCACCTACACCTACAGCGGCGAAGTGCCGCCTATCACCCGCGCCTACGCCAAGGTGCAGTCGCCGGGCACCTATTCGGTCACCGTCACCCAGCCCGCCGCGTTCCGCACCTACCTGCTGGACCAGCTCAAGCCGCTGATGCGCGACTTCTCCGTCACCGTCGAGGTGGGCGTCAGCGAACAGAACATCCCGTACCCCTATGTGGTCGAGCAGGGCGATGAACTGGCCGGCAGCGGTGTCACCGCCGCAGCCCTGGCCCGCGTGTTCCCCAGCACCGACCTGTCCGCCGCCACCGATGGCGTCGCCGACGGCCTGTATGACTGGGCCACCGCCGACCCGATGCCGCTGGCGCTGTTCGACGCCGCCCGCGTCGACTTCTCCCTGCGCCGCCTGATCCACTACACCGGCAGCGACTGGCGCCATGTACAGCCGTGGATCCTGCTGACCAACTACCACCGTTATGTCGACCAGTTCGTCACCCATGGCCTGGAGCAATTGCAGAGCGACCCGCGTTTCGTGCGCATGGTCATGCCCGGCAACGTGGTGATCGAAAAGGGCATGGCCAGCGAGCAGGCCCAGGCCCTGGTGGACAGCGTGGTGTGGCACCGCTACCAGATGCCGGCCTACCACCTGATCGCCGCCGACGGCGACGGCGTGACCCTGGTCAACATCGGCGTGGGCCCCTCCAACGCCAAGAACATCACCGACCACCTGGCCGTGCTGCGCCCGCACTGCTGGCTGATGATCGGCCACTGTGGCGGCCTGCGGCAGTCGCAGACCATCGGCGACTATGTGCTGGCCCACGCCTACATGCGCCAGGACGGTATCCTTGACCGCGTGCTGCCGCCGAACATTCCCATCCCGGCCCTGGCCGAGGTGCAGATGGCGCTGCAGGAGGCGGCTGCCCAAGTGACTGGCGAGCGCGGCGACGAACTGAAAAAGCGCCTGCGCACCGGCACCGTGCTGACCTACGACGACCGTAACTGGGAGCTGCGCTGGGCCCAGGAACGGCCGCTGATCAACCTGTCGCGCGCCGTGGCAGTGGACATGGAAAGCGGCACTATCGCCGCCCAGGGCTACCGCCTGCGGGTGCCTTACGGCACCTTGCTGTGTGTGTCCGACAAGCCGCTGCACAGCGAGATCAAGCTGCCGGGTTCGGCCAACGCCTTCTACAACCGCGCGGTCAGCCAGCACTTGAACATCGGCATCGCCGCCCTGGACCTGCTGCGCACCGAGCTGAACTCGCTGCATTCGCGCAAACTGCGCAGCTTCGACGAGCCGCCGTTCCGCTGAGGTTTGCCCAAAGCAGCCGGGCCCACTAGCATAGTCGGCCCAGCTGCCTTGAAACCTTGCCCCCATGCCTTTGCCACCCCGCACCAATGCCCGCCGCCCAGGCGCCAAACCCTTTGCCAAACCCGGGCAGCCACGGCGCGTGGCCAAGGCGCCGCCGGCCGAACCGCGGCTGATCCTGTTCAACAAGCCGTTCGACGTGCTGACCCAGTTCAGCGACGGCGAGGGCCGCGCGACGCTCAAGGATTTTATCGACATCCCAGGCATCTACCCCGCCGGGCGCCTTGACCGCGACAGCGAAGGCCTGCTGCTGCTGACCAATGACGGCCAGTTGCAGGCGCGCATCGCCGACCCCAAGCACAAGTTGGCGAAAACCTACTGGGTACAAGTTGAAGGCGAGCCCACCGAAGAGCACCTGCAGCGCCTGCGCCAGGGCGTCGAGCTCAATGACGGCATGACCCTGCCAGCCCAGGCGCGCTTGCTGGAAGAGCCAGACCTGTGGCCGCGTGACCCGCCGGTGCGTTTCCGCAAGAGCGTGCCCACCCACTGGCTGGAGTTGATCATCAAGGAAGGCCGCAACCGCCAGGTGCGACGAATGACTGCCGCAGTTGGCCTGCCCACACTGCGCCTGGTGCGCGTGCGCATTGGCGACTGGGCGCTGGATGGCCTGGAACAAGGCAAATACCGCGAAGTCCCCGCCCCCCGCCCGTAGCAGCGGCCACCGGCCGCGTCCCGCCGCGGTCAATGGGCCTCAATCACCGCAATCACCACGCTCTTGATCACGAACGCCAGTATCCCCAGCCCCAGCACCGCAAACAGGATAATGGTGCCAAACCGCCCGGCCCTGGACTTCTTCGCCAGGTCCCAGACGATAAACCCCATGAACCCGATTAGCACGGTCACCAGGATGGTCATCATCCATTCTTCGAATACCGCCGGGTCCATGGGCAACCTCCGTCAGGTACGCAGGTGGGTCAGGGGCAGCTCGGTGCTGGCCAGTACCTGGTTCAGCACAAAGCTGGAACGCACGCTGGTGACGCCGTCGATACGGGTCAGGTGGCCCAGCAGCAGTTTCTGGTAGTGGTCCATGTCCGGCACCACCACTTTCAGCTGGTAGTCAGCTTCCATGCCGGTCACCAGGCTGCATTCCAGCACCTGGGGCAGGGCGCGCACTGCGGCCTCGAAGTTCTCGAAACGCTCGGGCGTGTGGCGGTCCATGCCGATGTGCACGTAGGCGGTGAGGCTCAGGCCCAGCATCTTGCGGTCCAGCAGGGCGACCTGGCGGGTGATGTAGCCGTCGTCTTCCAGCTGCTTGACCCGGCGCGAGCACGGCGATGGCGACAGGCCGATGCGCTCGGCCAGTTCCTGGTTGGAGATACGAGCATCGCGCTGCAATTCAGCCAGAATGCTCAGGTCATATCGGTCCAGCTTGCTCATGGATCTGCCCTTGATCTTTAATATTGCTGCAAATTATCCATCTGAAGGCAAAAATTGCGCAAGTGATGTTTTCGTCAGCAATCTTAGCAATCCCCTGTCGCCGCCTTCGACGTATTCTTTTAACCAGAATCACTACCCGGACACGAGTCCACTGCAACCAGACCCAAGCAGGCAGGTTGCGGCCACCACCCCCACAGGGGCTGTGCTGGCCCCCGGGTTGCACACTGCCCAGAAGGCGGCGTGAGGTGAGCCGGCGCCACAAGCGTCGAGCAGGACGGAAGACACTCAAGGGAGGCCGACGGGCCTCCCTTCTTTATTTGTGCGCGGGAAAATCTGTCCCGCGCCCAGGTGTCCGGCAGTATTTCTTTGTTGCCGCGCCAATCGCGCGCCGCCCCCGCGGCGCTTCGCAGCCTTCGGCAGCTCCTACATCTGTTGCAACGTGCCGCAGCCTGTCCGAGAGGCGTTGCCTGCCTGGTGCCCACGCTGAATTCCGTCGAGCCCACATGGCTAAGACCTCGGTCGATCAGGCCATGGTACGTTTAAGCAAATGTAGGAGCTGCCGAAGGCGGCGAAGCGCCGCGCGGGCGGCGCTCGATTTCATGAACAATCAAAAAGCATCGACTAGCAACTCTGTGCCAAACCAACCACGCATGAAAATCATGTCCCCGCCGATACCCTTCGCATACAGGCTGATAAACTTGAAGAACCGAAGGCGGTTTTTCCAGTCTTATCTACAAGCGCCCATCCACCCCCCGTGAGGAATAGCATGAAGTCGCGCATCTGGCATTTGGCAGGTGTTGGTCTGCTTTGCGTGAGCGCCAGCGCTCAAACCCTGGCCGAAGGTCCGAACTCGCAACAGGAACAGCACGGTCCGCAGGGGCAACAGCACGGGGGTGGCCAGCAGCAGAACCATCCGCAACAACAGCAGCAGCCTCAGCAGCAACAGCGCCCGCCGCAACAAAGCGGGCAATACCAGTTCCATCAACAGAATTTCAACCGCGAGCAGCCCGGCAACGCCCGGCCGCAGAACGCGCAGCCGCAGTTCCATCAGCAGCATGACACGCCCACGCAGTTCCACCAGGAGCAGCCGCGCGCGCCGCAGCAAAGCGGCCAGTACCAGTTTCACCAGGAACCGCGCCAGCAGCAGGCCGAGCAGCCGCCCATTCGCCCGCACCCCGATGAAGTGCGCCAGACCCAGCCGCCTATTCGCGGCAACTACGCCGATATGCCCAACCGTGACCGGCGTGACGACCACCGCTGGCCGGGGCGGCCGGGTGGCTATGGCAACGGCTGGGGCTCGGGCCCGCAATACCGGCCGGGGCAATATGTCGATCGTTTCCCGGGGCAGTCCTACCGCGTCCCCTATCGCGGCGGTGACTACTTCTTCTCCGATGGCTACTGGTACCGCCCTCAAGGCCCGCGCTACGTGGTAGTGGCGCCGCCCTACGGCATCCGCACGCGTTACCTGCCCGACTATGCCAGTGAGGTGTGGGTCGGTGGCTCACTGTTCTTCATGGCCGCTGGCAGTTACTACCAGTGGGCGGACGACAGCCAGGATTACGTGGTGGTGAACCCGCCCGTGGCCCAGGAACAGATTCCGCAACCCCAGCCGCAGCCTCAGCCACAACCGGCCGCCGACCCTTACGACGTGGCGGTGTACCCGGCCTACGGCCAAAGCCCGGAACAGGTCCAGCAAGACAAATACGAGTGCTACCGCATCGCCGTGCAGCAGACCGGGTTCGACCCGGCAAGCGCCACCTACCAGCCTGACCCGGCGGTGGTCTACAGCTACCGCAACGCCATGGCGTCGTGCCTGAGCACCCGCGGTTACAGGGTGAACTGAGGGGTGTGGGCCTTGCCGGCCTGCACCACTTCTTCCGGGTCGGCGTGCACCAGTACTTCGGCCTTGGGGAACTGCGCCATGATCGCCGCTTCCACCTGTTCACACAGGGCGTGGGCGGCGGTCAGGCTCAAGGTGCCGGGCAGCTCCAGGTGCAGCTGCACGAACCAGTGGTTGCCCGACACGCGTGTACGCAGGTCATGGGCACCCAGCACGCCAGGCACCGCGCAGGCCAGTTCCAGCATCTGCGCGCTGACGTCTGCGGGCAGCTCCTCATCCATCAGAATGGCGGCGCTTTCCCGGGCGATCTGGTAGGCGCTCCAGAGGATGTACAGGGAGATGCCCAGGCCGAAGAAGGCGTCCATCTGCCCGAAGCCGAACTGCGCCAGCAGCAAGGCCACCAGGATGCTGCCGTTGAGCATCATGTCCGAGCGGTAGTGCAGCGAGTCTGCGCGAATGGCCGTGGAGCCGGTTTCGCGAATGACCTTGTACTGGATGGCCAGCAGCCCTGCAGTCAGCACCAACGACAGCACCATCACGGCGATGCCGATGCCGGCCTGCCCCAGCGGCTGCGGGTTATGCAGCCGTTCCACCGCCTGGTAGGCGATGAGCACCGCACTGAAGCCGATGAACAAGGCCTGGGCCATGCCCGCCATGGCCTCGGCCTTGCCGTGGCCATAGCGGTGGTCTTCATCGGCCGGGCGCAGCGCATAGTGCACCGCCAGCAGGTTGAGAAACGAGGTGGCGCCGTCCAGCACCGAATCGGTGAGGCCGGCCAGCAGGCTGACCGAGCCGCTCAACCACCAGGCGATGGCCTTGGCGACGATCAGGATGGCCGCCGTGGCCAGGGAAGCACGTGTGGCCAGGCGAAGCAGCTTGATGTGGTGAGCGGATGTGGTCATGGTGGCCTGTGCTTAAGCGGCGGGCTTGAGGCCGTACATGGCCAGTTGTTCCGCGCTGCCACGGCTTTCGATCAGGCGCGGGTCGTTCAGGGGCAGGGTGCGGCCCAGCTCGTTCTGCAGGATAGCCTCCAGTTTCGCCCGATCCACCTTGCCGTCGGCGCCCACCGCCTCGTGCAGTTTTTCCGGCGCCACCTGGGCGGTCTTGCCATGGGGGAAGTAAATGGCACCGGTGGCGAAGTCGACACCGAACGCGATCAGCCCCGGGATGATGTAGAACAGCAGGCCGACGGCATCGGCGATGGCAATGACCGGGTCGATGCGGCCTTCGATCTGGCCGCGACGCTCAGGGTAGAACAGGCTGCCGCAGGCCGTTACCTGGGTGAGCAGGGCGCCCACCAGCACACCGCCAATCAAACGCGAAGGAATACGCATGGGAATCTCCGAAATGGTGAATGCAACCCTACATGGCTGCTGATAGTAAGACCATGATTATAAGGCTCTAGTTCGCCGTTATACTTGGCGGCTTGCTTGGGAGCCACCATGATTTCATTGCCGATAGATGCCGTTCTGCCTGCGTTGCGCCAGGCCCTCGCGGCGCGCCACGAAGCTGTCCTCGAAGCCCCGCCCGGTGCCGGTAAAACCACGCGTGTGCCGCTGGCGTTGCTGGGCGAGCCGTGGCTGGCCGGGCAGACCATCCTCATGCTCGAACCGCGGCGCCTGGCTGCACGCGCGGCAGCCGAGCGGCTGGCCAGCGAGCTGGGCGAGAAGGTCGGTGAAACCGTGGGTTATCGCATTCGCCTGGAGAGCCGGGTGGGCCCGAACACGCGTATCGAGGTGGTCACCGAAGGCATCCTGACCCGCCGCCTGCAGGAAGATCCGGCGCTGGAAGGTGTGGGGCTGGTTATCTTCGATGAATTTCATGAGCGCAGCCTGGATGCCGACCTGGCCTTGGCCCTGAGCCTTAACGGCCGCGAACTGCTGCGCGATGAGCCGCCGTTGAAGATCCTGCTGATGTCGGCGACCCTGGAAGGCGAGCGGCTGGCCGCGATGCTCGATGACGCACCGGTGGTGCGCAGCGAAGGGCGCATGTTCCCGGTGGCCATGCGCTGGGGCCGGCCCTTCCAGGTGGGCGAGTACATCGAGCCACGGGTGGTGAATACCGTGTTGGAGGCACTGAACGACGAAACCGGCAGCCTGCTGGTGTTCCTGCCCGGCCAGGCCGAGATACGTCGTGTGCACCAGCAACTGGCCGAGGCGTTGGGTGATGGCGGCAATGTGTTGCTGTGCCCGCTACACGGTGAGCTGGATCTCAATGCACAACGCGCCGCCATCGACCCCGCGCCAGCAGGCAAGCGCAAGGTGGTGCTGGCCACCAACATCGCCGAGACCAGCCTGACCATCGACGGCGTGCGCGTAGTCATCGACGCAGGGCTTGCGCGGGTACCGCGTTTCGACCCGGGCAGCGGCATGACCCGCCTGGACACCCAGCGCATCTCGCGCGCCAGCGCCACCCAGCGTGCTGGCCGGGCCGGGCGGCTTGAGCCGGGTGTGTGCTACCGGTTGTGGTCCGAGGCCCAGCATGAACAACTGGCCGCCTATGGCGCGGCGGAGATTCTCCAGGCCGACCTGGCCGGGCTGGCGCTGCAACTCAACCGCTGGGGTGTGAGCCCCGAGCAGTTGAGCTGGCTCGACCTGCCACCGGCGGCGGCCTATGGCCAGGCGCTGGACCTGCTGGTGCGCCTGGGCGCCCTGGCCGAGCCGGGCGCCACGGCGCTCACCAGGCATGGCGAGGCCATGGCGCAGCTGCCGGCGCACCCGCGCATCGCCCACCTGCTGTTGCGCGGCCAGGCATTGGGCCTGGCCGGGCTTGCCTGTGATGTGGCGGCGCTGCTGGGCGAGCGCGACATTCTGCGCGGTGCCGGTGCCGACCTGCACAGCCGCCTGGGCCTGGTGTCTGGCGAGCAACGTGGCGCGCGCGGCAGCCAGGGCGGGGTGCAGCGGGTGCGCCAACTGGCGCGGCAATACCGCAGCTACCTGCGCGGCAACGCCAGCACGCCTGTGGCCGATGCCGACCACCCGCGCTGGCTGGGCGCGTTGCTGGCGCTGGCCTATCCCGACCGCGTGGCGCAACAACGACGTGCCGGTGGTGGCGAATACCGCCTGGCCAACGGCCGCGCCGCGCAATTCGGCGAGCCGGATGCGCTGATGAAGCATGAGTGGATTGTCATCGCCGACCTGGGCAGCCGCCAGGGCCAGCGCGAAGAGCGCATTTACCTGGCCACCGACTTCGACGCCGGGCTATTCGACGGTGTGCTGGCCGAGCAGGTGCGCCAGGTCGACCAGCTGGAGTGGGACGAGCGCGAAGGCGTGCTGCGCGCCGAGCGCCAGCGCAAGGTGGGTGAATTGGTACTCAGCCGCGAGCCGTTGCCGGGGCTGGACGACGCCGCACGAGCGAAAGCATTGGTGGGGCTGGTGCGGCGCAAGGGCCTGGAGCTGTTGCCGTGGACCCCGGAGCTGCGCCAGTGGCAGGCGCGGGTCAACCTGCTGCGCCAGCTGGACCTGGCCGGCAGCGGTAGCAGCGAATGGCCGGACGTCAGCGACGTGGCATTGCTGGCCAACCTCGAAGCCTGGCTGGAGCCGTACCTGGGCAAAGTCACGCGGTTGAGCCACTTCGGCAGCCTGGACCTGTCTTCAATCCTGCGCAACGCCTTGCCGTGGCCGTTGCCCCAGCGCCTGGACGAACTGGCGCCGCAGCATTTGATGGTGCCGTCAGGCAGCAATGTGCGCCTGGACTACAGCGAGGTGCCGCCGATTCTGGCGGTGCGCCTGCAGGAACTGTTCGGCCTGGCCGAAACCCCACGCATCGCCAACGGCCGCCAGAAGGTGCTGTTGCACTTGCTGTCGCCGGCGCGGCGGCCGGTGCAGGTCACCCAGGACCTGGCCAACTTCTGGCGCAGCACCTACGCCGAAGTGAAGAAAGACCTCAAAGGCCGCTACCCCAAGCACTACTGGCCGGACGACCCGCTGATCGCCGAAGCCACCGCACGCATCAAACCGCGCAAATAACCCCTTGTGGGAGCTGGCTTGCCAGCGAGTTGTTGGGGCCATAAAAGCTCGCTGGCAAGCCAGCTCCCACACGGGTATCGATCGTCAGGGGGCGGGTGGCGGCAGCAACAAGCGCGCCGTCAGCGGCAGGTGGTCCGAGATCTCCTCGGTATCATCCTGCCGCACCCGCGCCTCCATGCGCTTGAGCTTGGGGCTGTGGAACAGGTAGTCCAGGGTGCGGTCGGGCGCCGGTATCGCCGGGTCGTTGGGGTAATGGGTGAACCAGTCGCTGCGGTCCTCGCCACTGGCTTCGGTGTTGGCCGGAATCATCGGGTAGCGGTCCCACAGCAGGTGCAGCGGGCTGTCGGTGGGGTAGGCGTTGCGTTGCGCTGGCGGCAGGCGCAGGGCCTGGCCCAGGGGCAGGGCGTTGAAATCGCCGCCCAGCAGCCACGGCGTGCCGTGGCTTTCCATGCGGTCGATGCGCTTGAGAATGGCCTGCATCTGCCGCGCCTGGGTGTCCTCGCCCGGGGCATGGCTGTCCAGGTTGGTGTTGAGCACTGCCAGCTGGCCGCCATCCTGAATCGGCAGGTAGCTGGTCAGCAGTGCCCGGTGCGGGGCAAACGGCGCGGTCAGCCAGTGGCCTTCGGCCTGGGGTAACTGCTGGCGCTCGGCCTGCACGATCTGGAAGCGGCTCAGGGTGGCCAGCTTGCGGCCGACGCTGCCGAGGATGTGCGGGTTGGGAATGAAGTCGGCCTTCCAGTCGAACGCCTCGACGCCGCACGGGTACAGGTCGACGATGCGGGCGCGCAGCAACGACAGCTGGTCCTGGTAGTCGCTGGCCTTGGCGCCGTCGTCCAGCTCCTGCAGCAACACCAGGTCGGGCTGCTCGTCGCGGATAACCCGCGCCACTTCATCAAGGTTGTAGGCCAGGTCCTCGGTGGTGGCGCGGTCGTCCGGGCCGCTGCCATCGGGCATATCGTTCCAGAACACATACTGCTTGCCCGCCAGGTGCTGCACGTTCCAGGTCATCACTTTGACGGCCTGGCCCGGCACCAGCTGCGGCGCCGGCCCGCGGCACAGGTTGGCAAGTTTCTCGCGCTGCGGCGGGTGCCACGTCAGGGTGTAGGCCAGAATGCCCAGCAGCAGCGCCAGGGTCACCAGTACCAGCAGGGTATTGCGCAGGAGTCGGGTCATGGGCTCGGCTTTGGCTTCGCGGTATCACCGGAGCATAACCGAGCCGGGCGCCGCGCCCAAGCCTCACGCCTGGGCGGTGTCGTCCATGCGCAGCATGAACAGGCGGTACAGCACCACGCTGGTGAACAGCTGCAGGAAGCCATTGACGCTGTCCAGCAGCAGCGCCTGCCAGTTGCTGGGCTCGGGCCACACCGAATTGCTGACCAGGTCGATGGCCCACAACGGTATCAGCGCGCCGAACACGCACAGCACGATGCGCACGAAGTGGCCCTGGGTCAGCTGGAAGCTGTCGCGCATGGCGGCCATGGGCGTCAGGCCGCGCAATACCAGCAAGTATTCGGCGAACACCAGCTTGACCATCACGTACACGCCCGGCAGCACGAACAGCGACAGGCCGAGCATGATCAGCACAGTGCTGCTTGCCGCCAGTACGGCGAAGAATGGCCACATGCGCAGGGTCACGGCCAGCAAATTGCGCTTGAGCGGTTGCAGGCCCTTGCTGCGGGCATCCAGGAACAGAATCAGCGCACCGGTGTACAGCGGGTAGAACAGCAGGCCCACGACGATGTCATACATGGGAGAGGCGTCTTCGCCCACGGTGTGCTGCACCACCTGGGTGGCCAGTGCTTCCAGCACCACCAATGGCAGGCACAGCTGGGCAATGGCCAGCAGGTTGCGGCGGAAGAAATACAGGGAGTCGCGCAGTACGCTCAAGGGGTTCATCAGTCGGTATCGCAGTAGTCAAAGCAGGCCGACACTTTAGCCCATGCGCCTGGTGGCTCCAACCGCGTTGGCGTGTCGCTGCCTGAAGGAAGTTTCATGGGGCGCTACCATTGAAACCGTCATGCACGTGCCCCATTTTGTACGCAGGCCGCCCATACCGGGCCGGGCCGAATTTTTACCGGCAATCTAACGAGGTCGCCATGAACAGCGAAGAGCAAACCCTGATCGATGGTCTGTTTACCCGGCTCAAGCAAGCCGAAACGGGAGCAGCCCCACGCGACGCCCAGGCGTTCGAGCGGATCAAGGAACATGTGGCCGCGCAACCGGCAGTGCCTTATTACATGGCCCAGGCCATCCTGGTACAGGAAGCGGCCCTCAAGCGCATGGACGAGCAGGTCAAGAAGCTGCAGGCCGACCTGGCGCAAGCCCGCGCCGCAGCCGCGCCCCAGCAACAGCCGCAACAAAGCGGCGGTTTCCTGTCGAGCATTTTCGGTGGTGGTTCCCGCGAGCAGGCGCCTGCCCCGGCCCCGCAGTCGTCCGGCGGCTGGCGCGAGCCTGGCAACCAGCAGTACCAGCAACCGCCCCAACAGCCACAGTACGCGCCACCACCACCGCCACAACAGGCGGCTCCAGCCGCTGGCGGCTTCATGCGTGGCGCCCTGCAGACCGCAGCCGGCGTGGCCGGTGGCGTGATGCTGGCCGAAGGCATCAGCAGCCTGTTCCACCACAACAACCAGCCCCAGGAAATCGTCGAAGTACTGCAAGAGCCAGTGCCGATGCAGGACCAGGGTGGCTGGGGCAATGAGCCCGAGCGTTTCGCCAACAACGATTCGTGGGGCGGCAACAACAACGACGGCGGCTTCGCTGACTCCAACTTCAACGATGACGGCGGCGGCAGCTTCTTCGACGACGACGACACCTTCGTCTGACCCCCTCGGCATTCGGCCCGCCACCCCCGGCGGGCCGTTTCGCCAGACAATTCCCAGCACCCGCGTTGCAACTGGCATACTGACGGCCTGATCAAGGTCGAGCGCTTCGGCGCCACGAGGATGTGCGGTGAAAAGAATCGCGGTGTTCGCCGATGTACAAAACCTCTATTACACCGTTCGTCAGGCGTATGGTTGCCACTTCAACTATGCCGCCCTGTGGGCTGACATCAGCAAGGGCGGGCAGATCGTCGAGGCCTACGCCTATGCCATCGACCGCGGTGACAGCAAACAGCAGCAGTTCCAGCAGATCCTGCGCAACCTGGGCTTCACGGTAAAACTCAAGCCGTACATCCAGCGCAGCGACGGTTCGGCCAAGGGTGACTGGGACGTGGGCATCACCATCGATATCATGGACGCCGCCGACCGCGTCGACGAAGTGGTGCTGGCCTCCGGCGATGGCGACTTCGACCTGCTGCTCGAACGCATCATCAGCAAGCACGGCGTCACCGCCGTTGCCTACGGCGTGCCGGGGCTCACCGCCAATTCACTGATCCGCGCCGCCAGCCGCTACGTGCCCATCGAAGGCGCGTTGCTGCTCAAGAACTGAACACCTGGAGTTGCTTTGGAACGTATTGCCGTCATCGACTTTGAAACCACCGGTATCTCGCCGAACGCCTACTGCCGCGCCACTGAAATCGCCGTGGTGATGCTCGAACGCGGGCAGATCGTGGACCGTTACCAGAGCCTGATGAACGCTGGCGTCGCGGTGCCCGGCTTTGTCGCCAGCCTGACCGGCATCACCACCGCCA
Source organism: Pseudomonas sp. JC1203 (assembly GCF_056175065.1). Taxonomy (NCBI): domain Bacteria; kingdom Pseudomonadati; phylum Pseudomonadota; class Gammaproteobacteria; order Pseudomonadales; family Pseudomonadaceae; genus Pseudomonas; species Pseudomonas sp. JC1203. The sequence goes on along the minus strand of NZ_JBWCAM010000008.1, from coordinate 250,197 downwards.
TGGTGCGCAGCGCGCCGCCGGTGGCGCAGGTGATGAACGAGGTGGCGGACTTCGTCGGTGACACGCCGCTGCTGGCGCACAACGCCTCATTCGACCAACGGTTCTGGGACTTCGAACTGGGCCTGTTGCGCCGCGAGCGCCGCCAGCGCTTCGCCTGCTCGATGCTGCTGGCCCGCCGCCTGATGCCGGCCGCGCCCAACCACAAGCTCGGCACCCTGACCCAATGGGCCGGCCTGCCGAACACCGGCACCGCCCACCGGGCCATGGCCGACGCCGAAATGGCCGCCAACCTCATCCAGCACCTGGCCGGGGAGCTGCGTGGCACCCATGGCCTGAGCAACGTCGGGCACGACCTGTTCTGCACCTTGCAGAAGATCCCCGCGGCCAAGATAGGCGAGGCGCTGCGCAAGCAGCGCGGTTGAACGCCGGCGAACCGCAACAGGCGCCGACAAGGTAAACTGCGCACCATTGCAGAACTTGACCTTACGGTACCCCCTGATGACATTCGCCACCCTTGGCCTGATCGAACCCCTGCTGCGCGCCCTGGAAACCCTCGGCTACCAGACCCCGACGCCGGTACAGGCCCAGGCCATTCCGGCCGTGCTGGCCGGCCGCGACCTGATGGCCGCCGCCCAGACCGGCACCGGCAAGACCGCAGGTTTTGCCCTGCCGATGCTGCAGCGCCTGACCATGGAAGGCCCGAAAGTTGCCAGCAACTCGGTGCGCGCGCTGGTGCTGGTGCCGACCCGCGAGCTGGCCGAGCAGGTGCACGCCAACATCCAGGAATACGGCCAGCACCTGCCGCTGAGCACTTATGCGGTGTACGGCGGCGTCAGCATCAACCCGCAGATGATGAAACTGCGCAAGGGCGTCGACCTGCTGGTGGCCACCCCCGGGCGCTTGCTCGACCTGTACCGCCAGAACGCCGTCAAGTTCAGCCAACTGGAAACCCTGGTGCTGGACGAAGCCGACCGCATGCTCGACCTGGGCTTCGCCGAAGAGCTGCGTGACATCTACGCCGCCCTGCCGAAAAAGCGCCAGACCCTGCTGTTCTCCGCCACCTTCTCCGACGCCATCCGCCTGTTGGCCGGGCAGATGCTCAACGACCCGCTGAGCATTGAAGTCAGCCCGCGCAACGTCGCCGCCGCGTCGGTGAAGCAGTGGGTGGTGACCGTGGACAAGAAGCGCAAGCCAGAGCTGTTCATCCACCTGCTCAAGCGCCTGAAGTGGAAGCAGACCCTGGTGTTCGCCAAGACCCGCAACGGTGTCGACGCGCTGGTGGAACGCCTGCAGGGCCTGGGCATCAACGCCGACGGTATCCACGGCGACAAGCCCCAGGCCACGCGCCAGCGCGCCCTGGACCGCTTCAAGGCCAGTGAAGTGCAGATCCTGGTGGCCACCGACGTTGCCGCCCGCGGTCTGGACATCGACGACCTGCCTACCGTGGTCAACTTCGACCTGCCCATCGTTGCCGAAGACTACGTGCACCGCATTGGCCGCACCGGCCGTGCCGGCCTGACCGGCGAGGCGATCTCGCTGGTGTGCGCCGACGAGGTGCAGCTGCTCTCGGCCATCGAAGTGCTGACCCGCCAGACCCTCAAGCGTACCGAAGAGCATGGCTTCGAGCCCGACCACCGGGTGCCGGAAACCAACGCCAGCGGCGACGTGCTGAAGAAGCCGAAAAAACCGAAGAAACCCAAGGTTACCGGCGGCAAGCGCACCCTGGGCAAATGGTTGGACAGCGGCGACACCCCCACCGAAAACGTTGCCCCGGCGGCCAAGCCGGTGCGCAAGGTGCCCGCGTTCAACACCGGCCCGCGCAAGCGCAAGCCCTGACCTATCGCAGCGCCTTCGGCCTCTCTGCGTAGCAGCTGCCGAAGGCTGCGTCCGGCGGCCGTCCTGCGTTGCATCGGGACGCGGCCTGGCGGCCGCTGCTACGGGGTGTACGGGATGTGTGGGGCGTTCAGCCAAGCCAGCGCGCCCTGCGCAGCGCGCCGGCCGCTGGCAAAGCAGGCGGTCAGCAGGTAGCCGCCGGTCGGCGCTTCCCAGTCCAGCATTTCTCCCGCACAGAACACCCCAGGCAACGCCTGCAACATCAGCCCGGCGTCCAGCCCTTCGAAACGCACGCCACCGGCGGTGCTGATGGCCTCATCCAGCGGCCGTGGCCGCACCAGCACGATCGGCAGCGCCTTGATCGCCTGGGCCAACGCCTGCGGGTCATCGAAGGTGGCCTTGTCGGTCAGCTCGCGCAGCAGGGCCGCCTTCACGCCATCCAGGCCAAGCACGCTGTGCAGATGCTTGGCCATTGAGCGTGAACCGCGTGGCCTGGCCAGCGCGGCAGCCACTTTATCCACAGGCTTGTTGGGCAGCAGGTCGAGGTACAGCGTGGCCTGGCCGCTGGCGTTGATCTGCTCGCGCACCTGCGCCGACAGCGCGTACACCAGGCTACCCTCGATACCGCCGGCGGTGACGATGGCTTCACCCAGGCGCGGTGTTTCGCCGGCCAGGTACATGGCGACGTTCTTCAGTGGCGCACCGGCGAACTTCTCGCGCAGCAGGTCGCTCCAGGCCGCCACCTCGAAACCGCAGTTCGCCGCCTGCAATGGCGCGGTAGCCACGCCGCGGGCGTTCAGCCACGGCAGCCAGGCGCCGTTGGAACCCAGGCGTGCCCAGCTGGCGCCGCCCAGCGCCAGCAGCGTGGCGGCTGGCGCCAGCGCCAATTCGCCATCGGGGTGGCTGATGCGCAGGCTGCCGTCCGCGTTCCAGCCCTGCCAGCGGTGGCGGGTGTGGATAACCACGCCCTGCTCGCGCAGGCGCTTGAGCCAGGCGCGCAGCAGCGGCGCGGCTTTCATGTCGGTGGGGAATACGCGGCCAGAGGTGCCGACGAAGGTCTCAATGCCCAGCCCGTGAATCCATTGGCACAGCTGGTCGGCGTTGAAGCCCTCCAGCAGCGCCGCCACTTCGTCGCGACGTTCGGCGTAGCGGCCGACGAAGGCAGCGTACGGCTCGGAGTGGGTGATGTTCATGCCGCCCACGCCGGCCAGGAGGAACTTGCGCCCCACCGAGGGCATGGCGTCAAACACCTCGACGCGCGCGCCGGCCTGGCTCAGGACTTCAGCCGCCATCAGCCCGGCAGGGCCGCCGCCGATGATCGCGACGTGGTGGGCAGGGGCGGGCAGGGAATCGGACATGGGGCGGCCATCGGGTGCGAAATTGAGCCGTGCATTGTATCTCATCGCCGGTGGATAAAAAACGTACAGCAGGCTGCAGGCCGCGCCGATACTGGCGTGGCAGAGCTTGCGCGCAGGTTATCCACAGGCGGTTCCACAGTGGATGTGGGTAAGTTACAGCCCCAGATCCGTCCACACCCGCTGCGCGCTGTGGTGCAGCAGGCCGTGGCGGCGCGCCAGGGCTTCGCGGTCTTTGCTGTAGCCGCCGCCGATCACGCCCATCACCGCAATGTCGCGGCCCAGGCAGTGGCGCAATACCGCTTCGTCGCGGGCCGAGACGCCGGCATCGGTCAGTTGCAGGTAGCCCAGGGCGTCGTCCTTGTGCACGTCCACGCCGGCGTCGTACAAAACAAGATCCGGCTGGTACAGCGGCAGCAGGTAGTTGAGGGTGTCGTTCACCACCGTCAGGTAGTCGGCGTCGCCCATGCCCATGGGCAGCGGGATGTCCCAGTCACTGTCGGCCTTGCGCGCGGGAAAGTTCTTTTCGCAGTGCAGGGAAACGGTGATCGCGTCCGGGGTATCCGCCAGGATCCGCGCCGTGCCGTCGCCCTGGTGCACGTCGCAATCGAAAATCAGCACGCGGTTGACCCGGCCGCTGCCCAGCAGCGCATGGCTGATGATGGCCAGGTCATTGAAAATGCAGAAGCCGGCGGGGTGGTCATAATGAGCATGGTGAGTGCCGCCGGCCAGGTGGCAGGCCAGGCCGTGCTGCAAGGCCTGCTCGGCGGCCAGCAGCGAGCCGCCCACCGCGCGCACGGTGCGCCGCGCCAGCGCCTCGCTCCAGGGCAGGCCCAGGCGGCGCTGGTCTTCGCGGGCCAGGTCGCCGCTCATGAAACGCTCGATGTAGTCGCGGTCATGGGCCAGCGCCAGCACCTCATTGGGGCACAGCTGCGGGCGCAGCAGGTCGGCGTCGTTGACCAGGCCGCTGGCCACCAGGTGGTCGCGCAGTAAGCGGAACTTGTCCATCGGGAACCGGTGTTCAGGCGGGAAGGGCGGGCTGTAGTCGTCGTGATAAATCAGTGGCAGCGGCATGAGCAATTCACGGCAGGTGGATGTCCGATTCTTGCCAGGGTCACGGTAAACTTCAAGGACTGCACGGGGGATTGCACCAATGAAGCCGATTTTGCAGCTGGAAAGCGCACGCCTGGTGCTGCGCCAGTGGCGCGACGACGACCTGCCGGAGTTCGCCGCCATGTCGGCCGACCCGCAGGTGATGCGCTATTTCCCGGCGCCACTCACGCGCCTGGAAAGCGCCGCGCTGATCGGTCGCGTGCGTGGCCATTTCAATGAATACGGTTTCGGCCTGTGGGCGCTGGAACGCAAGGACACCGGTGCCTTCATCGGTTTCACCGGCCTGAACTACGTCAACTTCGAGGCGCCGTTTACGCCGGCGGTGGAGATCGGCTGGCGCCTGGCGCGCCGCCATTGGGGCCTGGGCTTTGCTAGCGAAGCCGCCTGGACCAGCCTGCGCGTGGCCTTCGGGCAGTTGGGCCTTGAGGAGGTGGTGTCGTTCACTGCCCAGTGCAACCTGCCTTCGGAGAAGGTGATGCAGGCCATCGGCATGCAACGTGACCCCCGGGACGACTTCGATCACCCGCGCCTGCCCGCCGGCCATGAACTGCAGCGCCACGTGCTGTACCGCATCGACCGCGACCAGTGGCGCCACACCTTGCACGGCTAGACCAACGTCGCGGCGGTGGGGTTTGCCCCTGTAAAGCCTGTATCATTTCCCCCGTTGGCTCGTTTCACGGGCACTGTCAGCGTTATTTGGAGAGTTCGTATGAGCCATGTGTTGGACGACCTGGTCGACCTGTTGACCCTGGAACCCATCGAGGAAAACCTGTTCCGCGGGCGCAGCCAGGACCTGGGCTTCCGCCAGCTGTTCGGCGGCCAGGTGCTGGGCCAGTCGCTGTCGGCGGCCAGCCAGACCGTGGAAGATGCCCGCCACGTGCACTCGCTGCACGGCTATTTCCTGCGCCCGGGCGACGCCCAGTTGCCGGTGGTGTACATGGTCGACAAGGTGCGCGACGGCGGCAGCTTCAGCACTCGCCGGGTCACGGCCGTGCAGAAGGGCCAGCAGATCTTCACCTGCAGCGCCTCCTTCCAGTACGACGAGGAAGGCTACGAGCACCAGGCCTCGATGCCCAACGTGGTGGGGCCGGAAAACCTGCCCACCGAGCTTGAGCTGACGCAAAAGAACGCGCACCTGTTGCCCGAGCACATCCGCGACAAGCTGCTGTGCCCCAAGCCGATCGAAGTGCGCCCGGTGACCGAGCGTGACCCGTACAACCCGGCGCCCGGCGACCCGGTGAAATACGTGTGGTTCCGCGCCGACGGCACCCTGCCGGACATCCCGGCGCTGCACAAATACATCATGGCGTATGCCTCGGACTTCGGCCTGTTGACCACCTCGCTGCTGCCACACGGCAAGTCGGTGTGGCACAAGGATATGCAACTGGCCAGCCTCGACCACGCCCTGTGGTTCCACGGTGACCTGCGCGCCGATGACTGGTTGCTGTATGCCATGGACAGCCCCTGGGCCGCCAACGCCCGTGGTTTCTGCCGCGGCAGCGTGTACAACCGCGCCGGCCAACTGGTGGCATCCGCCGCCCAGGAAGGCTTGATTCGCCAGCGCAAGGACTGGGCGTGAGCCTGCGCGACATTCGTCACTGGGTGTTCGACATGGACGGCACCCTGACCGTGGCGGTGCATGACTTCGCGGCCATTCGCGTGGCCCTGGAGATACCGCCCGAGGACGATATCCTCACCCACCTGGCCGCGTTGCCGGCCGAGGAGGCGGCGGCCAAGCATGCCTGGCTGCTGGAACACGAGCGCGAGTTGGCGGTGGCCTCGCGCGCCGCTGATGGCGCCGTGGCGCTGGTGCGCAGCCTGGCGGCGCGTGGGCACACCCTGGGCATCCTGACGCGCAACGCGCGGGAGCTGGCGCATATCACCCTGGAAGCCATCGGCATTGCCGACTGCTTTGCAGTGGAAGATGTATTGGGCCGTGACGACGCGTTGCCAAAGCCCAACCCCGATGGCCTGCTCAAGTTGGCCAGCGCCTGGGGCGTGGCGCCGTCGCAGATGGTGATGGTCGGCGATTACCGCTTTGACCTGGACTGCGGCCGCGCGGCAGGCACCCACACCGTGCTGGTGAACCTGCCCGATAACCCCTGGCCCGAACTGGCCGACTGGCACGCGCCCACCTGCGCTGCCCTGCTCAACCTCGTCTGATTCCCACTACCCCGTAGCAGCTGCCGAAGGCTGCGTCCTCCCCCGTCATGCATGGGGCCGGGGACGCGGCCTTCGGCCGCTGCTACGGGATACGGTTGCCCCCGGCGGACCTTCGCACACCAGCAGATGAAACTAAACTAACTATTCCGATCATTTTCTTAAATTTCGAAATAGTTTTTTGCTACCATTGGTCTTAATCCTTGAGGGGTGCGTCATTATGATGCACCCCTCGCACTAGGCTAGAACTGCCCTGCCTGCCGATACACCCCCAGAATCAATTCAAATCGTAGAGAATCATGCTGATCAAATCCTCGCGTTGCATTAAGACTTCGGGCCTGGTGGCCGGCCTGTCGCTGGGCTCCCTGGTGGTTGCGGCCCCGGGCATGGCCCTGGCTGACGACTCGACCATGACCGGTAACTGGGGTGGCGAGCGGACCCGCCTCGAGAACGAAGGCATCAAGATCACCAGCGACTACGTTTCCGAAACGTTCGGCACCGTGCACGGTGGCGAGAGCCACGGCGCTCGTTACGCGCAACAACTGCGTATTGGCGCCCGTTTCGACCTGAGCAAGATCCTGGGTATCGACAATGGCGGCGTGGTGCAGGTGATGGTCACCGACCGTCGCGGCAACAGCGCCTCGGCTGACCTGGTGGGCAACCGCCTGCCGGTGCAGGAAATCTACGGCGGCCAGTACACTCGTATCAGCGAAATCAGCTACGAGCGCACTATATTCACCCCGAACCTGGACATGAAAGTGGGCTTCATGCCCATGGGTAACGACTTCGGCGGCATGAGCATCCTCACCAACTTCGTCAACGCCGGCTTCTGCGCCCACCCGTTGTCGATGTCCGGTGGCAGCGGCTGGACCAACGCCCCGACCGGTAAGTGGGGCGGCATGCTGAAGTACAAGATCAACGACGAGTGGGCTATCCAGACCGCTGCGTTCGAGGTCAACCCAGTCACCAGCAGCGAGTCGAAATACGCGCTGCGCGTGAGCCCGGACCAGTACACCGGCACCATCATGCCGATTGAAGCCATCTACACCCGTGGCGGCACCTACGACGGCCAGTACAAGTTCGGCTGGTACTACGATACTTCCGACACTGCGCGCATCAATGGCAGCGGTACCGCCGCCGGCCGTTCGGGCTCCTACGTACTGGCTGACCAGGCTGTGTGGCGCTCTGCCACCGATGCCAAGCGCAACCTGCACGTGTTCGGCCAGGCTACCCAGACCGACGCCGCTACCTCGCCGTTCCGTCACTGGTACTCGGTTGGCGTGGTGCTGCACAAGCCGTTCGACAGCCGTCCTGACGACGCCATCGGCCTGGCCTACGGCCGTGCCGTGCTGAACGAGCGCACCCGTGACAACCAGATCGCCGCCGCCAGCACTGCTGCCGCCGCCGATGCCATCGACAACCTGGACAGCGGCGAACAGCTGATCGAACTGAGCTACACCGCCCAGGTCACCAAGTGGCTGACCGTGCGCCCTGACGTGCAGTACATCAAGGAACCCGGCGCCTTCTACGGCGTGAACACCCAGAACGCGCTGATGGCTGGCGTACAGATCAAGGCTGCGTTCTGATCAGAGGGTCTTCGCCCCGAAGGTATCGCACTGGTTGATCTGACCCTGGGCGAAACCGGCCTTGAACCAGCGCACGCGCTGGGCTGAAGTGCCATGGGTGAACGAGTCGGGGACCACGCGTCCCTGGCTCTGCTGCTGCAAGCGATCGTCGCCAATGGCATTGGCGGCGTTCAGCGCCGACTCCACGTCGCCGGGTTCCAGCCACTGCAACCGCTGTTGCGCGTGGAAGGCCCACACTCCCGCCAGGCAGTCAGCCTGCAACTCCTGCCTTACCGACAAGCCATTGGCCCCTTCCATGGGCGCGCCACGCTGGCGTGCAGCCTGCACCTTGGCGGGTATGCCCAGCAGGTTCTGCACATGGTGGCCCACTTCATGGGCGATCACGTAAGCGTCGGCAAACTCGCCGGCGGCGTGAAAGCGCTGGTCCATTTCCTTGAAGAAATCCATGTCCAGGTACACCTGATGGTCACCCGGGCAATAGAAGGGGCCCGTCGCCGAGGTGGCGAAACCGCACGCCGAATTCACCTGGCCACGGAACAGGATCAGTTTGGGGTCCTGATACTGACGGCCGCCTTGCTGGAAGATCTGCTGCCACGTGTCCTCGGTATCGCCGAGGATGGCCCGGACAAAATCGGCCTGCTGGTCGTTGGCCGGCGGGGCAGCTCGGTTGCTGGTGTCCACCGGGGCGGTCTGCGGCTGGCTCAGTTGCCCGGTCAGTTGTCCGAGAATCTGCATGGGGTCCTGGCCTGTCAGCAGGCCAAAGCCGACGATCAGCACCACGGCGGTCAGGCTCAGGCCCTTGCCGCCAATGCGCAGCCCGCCGCCCCCACCGCCTGCACCTGAACCGTCATCGCGGGCATCCACCACGTTGTCACTGCGCCGGCCTTTTTTCCACAGCATGGTGAGCACCCTCCACGACAGATATTCAGATAACCATTTGGATATGTATCCGACTGCTATATTCAATTTTCGTTGTGGGAATTTTCATTGAGACTAGTCCGAAGCCTGTCCGCAGGACCCAATAAATCAAATAATAGGAGAACGGCATGTCTTCCCAAGACACCAGTCGCTTCGTTATCCGTGATCGCAATTGGCACCCCAAGGCCCTGACCCCCGACTACAAGACCTCCGTGGCCCGTTCCCCGCGCCAAGCGCTGGTGAGCATTCCACAGTCGGCCAGCGAGTCTACCGGCCCTGACTTTTCCCACCTGAAATTCGGCAAGTACGACAACGACCTGCTGCTGAACTTCAACAATGGTGGCCTGCCCATCGGCGAGCGCATCATCGTCGCCGGCCGTGTGTGCGACCAGTACGGCAAGCCTATTCCCCACACCCTGGTGGAGATCTGGCAAGCGAACGCCGGCGGCCGCTACCGTCACAAGAACGACCGCTACCTGGCGCCGCTGGACCCCAACTTCGGTGGTGTCGGCCGCATGGTTACCGACAGCGAAGGCTACTTCAACTTCCGCACCATCAAGCCGGGCCCGTACCCATGGCGCAACGGCCCCAATGACTGGCGCCCAGCGCACATCCACGTGTCGGTCAGCGGCCCGTCGATCTCCACGCGCCTGATCACCCAGCTGTACTTCGAAGGCGACCCGCTGATTCCGATGTGCCCGATCGTCAAGTCGATCGCCGACCCCGAAGCCGTGCAGAGCCTGATCGCCAAGCTCGACATGAACCACGCAAACCCGATGGATTGCCTGGCCTACCGCTTCGACATCGTGCTGCGCGGCCAGCGCAAGACCCACTTCGAGAACTGCTGAGGAGAGCGCCACCATGCCTATTACCTTGCTCAAGGAAACACCTTCGCAGACCGCCGGCCCGTACGTGCACATCGGCCTGGCCCTGTCCGCTGCCGGCAACCCGCCGCGCGACGAGGAAATCTGGAACCAGATGGCCAAGCCCGGCGCGCCCGGCGAGCACATCATCCTGATCGGCGACGTCTACGACGGCAACGGCCACAAGGTGCGCGACTCGTTCTTGGAGTTCTGGCAGGCTGACGCCAACGGCCACTACGACACGGACTACAACCTGGAGAAGCCGTTCAACAGCTTCGGCCGCACCGCCACCACCTTCGACGGTGGCGAGTGGGACCTGCACACCATCAAGCCGGGCGTGGTCAAGAACGCGGCCGGCGTGCCGATGGCGCCGCACATCAACGTCAGCCTGTTTGCCCGTGGCATCAACATCCACCTGCAGACCCGCCTGTACTTCAGCGACGAAGCCGAGGCCAACGCCAAGGACCCGGTGCTGAACCTGATCGAGCAGCCGGCCCGTCGCGAAACCCTGATCGCCACCCGTTGCGAAGTGAACGGCAAGACCGCCTACCGCTTCGACATCCGCATCCAGGGTGAAGGCGAGACAGTGTTCTTCGACTTCTAAGCCTGTCTGCAGCCACAAAAAAACCGCCGTTATCGGCGGTTTTTTGTGTGGCCATCAATCCCACTGCGGGGCGAACGGCGGGCTTACCAGGCGCTGGTCTTTGGGCAGCGCGGCAATGATTTTGCGGTCTTCATCATCCAGCGGCACCTGCAGCGATGCCAGGTTGCTCAGCTGGTTGGCCTTGCTCGCAGCCTTCGGAATGGCGGCCACGCCGTCCTGGTCCAGCAGCCACTTCAGCGCCACTTGGGTCGGCAACACGCCGTGCTTTTCGGCAATGGCCTGCAGTTGCGGGATGTCCGACACGCGGTTGCGCACAATCGGGCTGTAGGCGGTCAGGGCCATGTCGTGCTTGCGCGCCAGTTGCAGCAGCGGCGTCTGGTCCAGGGTGACGTGATATTCGACCTGCAGCACCGACAGCGGCGCGCCCAGCTCTTCCAGCACCCTGGTCAGCAGCGGCAGCGGGAAGTTGGCCACGCCGATGTTGCGCGCGCGGCCGTCTTCCTTGAACGACACCAGGGTGTCGATGGTGCGTTCCAGGTCCCAGTCCTTGGTCGGCCAGTGAATCATGAACAGGTCGACGTAGTCGCTTTGCAGCGCCTTCAGGGTGTTGTCGAAGGATTGGCGCATGTCGGCCGGGGCCAGCTTGTCCCACCATACCTTGCTGGTGACGTGGATCTGCTCGCGGGGCACCGAAGACTGCACCAGCGCCTTGCCCACGGCGTCTTCGTTGTTGTAACCGGCGGCGGTGTCGATGTGCCGGTAGCCCACCTCCAGCGCCTGCACCACGGCGGCGGTACATTCCTCGCCGACCATGGGCCAGGTACCCAGGCCCAGCTTGGGCATGTTCAGCCCGTGACGGTTGGTGATGCTCTGCATGCGCAATCTCCCTGCATTCGTTTTTGCTGACGGGTTATGTAATATTCTGGAATCAAGTTCCACATTCTATGGCCGGGTTTCCCGCCAGGCCAAGGGGTGCGGCGCCGAAGTTGGGCGAAGATCGGACAATGGTTGCGCTTCGTCCCCCCGTGGCTAGAATCGCCACACTTTCACCAGGACCCACGACCATGGCCGGCAGTCAGATCGAACGCGCTTTCAGCCTTCTCGAAAGCCTCACCAGCGACCCTCGCGGCTTGCCCATGCAAACCCTGGCCGAGCAACTGGACATCCCCAAGAGCGCCACCCACCGCATGCTCGGCGAACTGATGCGCCTGGGCTACGTGCGCCAGAACCCGGACAACAGCCGCTACCACCTGTCCACCAAGCTTGTGGCCATGGGGTTTCGCTACCTGGCCAGCAGCGGCGCCGATATCGTCCAGCCGATTCTCGACCGGCTGGCGCAGTACACCGGCGAACTGGTGCGGCTGGGGGTGATCGATGGCGACCGGCAAACCTGGATCGCCAAGTCCCAGGGCGCCCGTTCCGGCTTGCGCTACGACCCGGAGATGGGCCGCGACGCGCCGCTGTTCTATACCGCTTCCGGGCACGCCTGGCTGGCCAGCATGAGCGATGCCCAGGCGCTGGCGCTGGTGGAGCAGCAGGGCATCGCCGACCCGGCGGACTTCGGGCCGAACGCACCGAAGTCCAACACCGAGTTGCTGCAATGCCTGGAACAGGCGCGCTTGCGCGGGTATTCGCTGGTGATGGAGAGCTCGGCGGTGGGCACCTCGGCCATTGCCGCCGTGGTGCGCCGGCCGGTGGACGGCCAGGTGGTGGGGGTGTTGAGCGTCGCCGGGCCGACGGCGCGGTTGAGCGAGGGGCGGTTGCAGGAGCTGTCGGTTGCCTTGTTGGCGGCGGCTGAAGAGCTGTCTGGGGCAAGCCCTGGGTGGTATTTTTGCTGTTATACTGTGCGGGCTTTGGGGGAGCGGGCTTGCCAGCGAGTTTTTGGGCCTCAACCGCTCGCTGGCAAGCCAGCTCCCACGGGGCGCAACAACTAATCGACCACCGGCACCTTGCGCGGGGCCATCAGGTACAGCCAGGCCAGGGCGATGAAATACATGCCTGGAATGATCATGAACAACACGTGGTAGTTGTTGTTGGTCACGGTCAGGATGTAGCCCACGATCTGGGTCATGAACATGCCGCCCACCGCGGCGCACATGCCGCCGAAACCAAACACCGTGCTCATCATGTGCTTGGGCGTGTAGTCCATTACCACCGCCCAGATGTTCGCAGTCCAGGCCTGGTGCGCGGCAATCGCCAGGGAAATCGCCAGCACCGCCACCCACAGGTTGCTGGTGCCCGCGGCGCCCACCACGGCGATGATGCACAGGGCGAACATCAGCATCGAGGTCAGCCGTGCCTTCACAGGCGACACGCCACGGCCGATCAGGAACGACGACAGAATGCCGCCGCCGACGCTGCCGAAGTCGGCGCTCAGGTAAATGATGATCAGCGGAATGCCCATCTGGGTCACGTTGATGCCCAGCTGGTATTGCTGGTTCAGGAACGGCGGTAGCCAGTACAGGTAGAACCAGAACACCGGCGCGGTAATCGAGTACGCCAGGGCAAAGGCCCAGGTGCCGCGCATGCGCAGGATGCGGTGGAACGGCACGGCCTGCTGCGCAGGCTCGGGCTCGCCCTGCACGTACTCAAGCTCGCTCTGCTTCACCCGCGGGTGGTCTTCGGGGTTGTAGTATTTCAGGCCCCAGAACACCACCCAGGTCAGGCCCAGGCAGGCCATGCAGACAAACGCTGCCTGCCAGCCCCACACGGTCAGGATCAACGGCAGCATCACCGGGGTGATCATCGCGCCGACGTTGGTGCCGGCGTTGAAGATGCCGGTGGCCACGGCGCGCTCGCCGGCCGGGAACCACAGGCGCGTGGTTTTCACGCAGGCCGGGTAGTTGGCGGCTTCGGTCAGGCCGAGAATGAAGCGGCACACCATAAAGCCGGCGGCGGACGTCGCCAGGCCATGCAGGCCGGTGGCCAGGCTCCACAGCAGCACCGCGCAGAAGAACACGCGCTTGACCCCGACCTTGTCGATCAGCCGGCCCTGCAGCACGAAGCCGATGGCGTAGCCCACCTGGAACCAGAAGTTGATGTTGGCGTAGTCCATCGCCGTCCAGCTCATTTCCTTGGCCAGGATAGGCTGCATCACGCCCAGGGCGGCGCGGTCGATGTAGTTCAGGGTGGTGGCGAAGAACACCAGGGCGAGCATGCCCCAGCGGGTCTTGCCCACGGCCAGTGCGCCGCGGATTTTCTCGCCCATGCTGGCATGGCGAGGCACGAGAGCATTTACAGCGTGCATGTGAGTTACCCGATTCTTGAAATTTTTATGGAGTAGCGCTGCGCTGAAGGTCTCTGGGTTTAAGACATTCAGTTTCACTTGTCGGTTGGCTTTTGGCCGCATGACGGACTTCAATGGGGGTTGGGATGTTGGCGATCAGCCGAAAAATCGTCAATTGAATAGGCCGCTTTCCGGTCGATAATCGCACACAAAACTAACTGGTTCGTACGCGTCAAATTTGCGGTATAAATTAGCTTCCAAGAATTCTTTCAACCCGTTGCAGGCGCGCCTGACGCTCGCGACGGACACCGGTCAGCTGCCCAGATGCGCACCCGTGAAGTGCCCTGCCGGCGGCCCCATGGAGCTGAACCATGCATCGTTCGATTGCCACCGTCTCCCTGAGCGGTACCCTGCCGGAAAAACTCGAAGCCATCGCCGCGGCGGGTTTCGACGGCGTCGAGATTTTTGAAAACGACCTGCTCTACTACGACGGCAGCCCCCGTGAGATCCGCCAGATGTGCGCCGATCTGGGCATCGCCATCACCCTGTTCCAACCCTTCCGTGATTTCGAAGGCTGCCGCCGCGACCGTCTGGCCCGCAACCTCGACCGCGCCGAGCGCAAGTTCGACCTGATGCAGGAACTGGGCACCGACCTGGTGCTGGTATGCAGCAACGCCTCGGCCGACTCGGTGGGCGACCGCCAGATCCTGATCGACGACCTGCACCTGCTGGCCGAGCACGCCGGCAAGCGCAACCTGCGCATCGGCTACGAAGCCCTGGCGTGGGGCAAGCACGTCAACACCTACCAGCAAGTGTGGGACATCGTCAAAACCGCCGACCACCCCAACCTGGGCGTGCTGCTGGACAGCTTCCACACCCTGTCGCTGAAGGGTGACCCGGCGGCCATCGCCGACATTCCGGGCGACAAGATCTTCTTCGTGCAAATGGCCGACGCGCCCATCCTCAACATGGACGTGCTGGAGTGGAGCCGTCACTTCCGCTGCTTCCCGGGCCAGGGCGAGTTCGACCTGCCGGGCTTCCTGGCGCCTATCATCAAGTCGGGCTACACCGGCCCGCTGTCGCTGGAAATCTTCAACGACGGCTTCCGTGCCGCGCCGCCGCGTGCCAACGCCGCCGACGGCCTGCGCTCGCTGCTGTACCTGGAAGAGAAAACCCGCAAGCTGCTGGAAAAGGAAAGCACCCCGGTACCGAACCTGGACATCCTGTTCTCGCCGCCTGAAGCCGATCAGTACGATGGCGTCGAGTTCCTGGAGTTCGCCGTCGACGAAGCCCAGGGCGCCAAGCTGGGCCAGTGGCTGGAGCAACTGGGCTTCGCCAAGGCCGGCCAGCACAAGTCCAAGGCCGTGAGCCTGATGCGCCAGGGCGACATCAACCTGATCCTCAACTCCGAGCCGTACTCGTTCGCCCACAACTTCTTCGAGTCCCACGGCCCGTCGCTGTGCGCCACCGCCATCCGCGTGAAAGACAGCGCCAAGGCGCTGGAGCGCGCCGTGGCCTACAAGGGCCAGCCGTTCCGTGGCCTGGTAGGCCCCAACGAGCGTGAACTGGCCGCCGTGCGCGCCCCCGATGGCAGCCTGATCTACCTGGTGGACCAGGACGACCAGGGCCGTACCATCTACGACACCGACTTCAGCATCCAGGAGGTCAAGCCGAGCGCGCTGGGCCTCAAGCGCATCGACCACATGGCCATGGCGCTGCCGCCGGACAACCTCGACAACTGGACGCTGTTCTACAAGAGCCTGCTGGACTTCACCGCCGACGACGAAGTGGTGCTGCCCGACCCCTACGGCCTGGTGAAAAGCCGCGCCATCCGTAGCCGCGACAGCTCCATTCGCCTGCCGCTGAACATCTCGGAAAACCGCAACACGGCCATTTCCCACGCGCTGTCCACCTACCGTGGCTCGGGCGTGCACCACATTGCCTTCGACTGCGACGATATCTTCGCCGCCGTGACCAAGGCCAAGGAAGCCGGCCTGGCGCTGCTGGATATTCCGCTGAACTACTACGACGACCTGGCCGCGCGCTTCGATTTCGATGACGAATTCCTCAGCGAGCTGGCCTACTACAACGTGCTCTACGACCGTGATGCCAACGGCGGCGAGCTGTTCCACGTGTACACCGAACCCTTCGAAGACCGCTTCTTCTTCGAAATCATCCAGCGTCGCAATGGTTATGCCGGCTATGGCGCGGCTAACGTGGCGGTGCGCCTGGCGGCCATGGCCAAGGCGCGTAGCAAGGGTGTCCGTCACGCCAAACTGTAACCATTTGTAGATAACTGCAAGCCTTTGGTTGTATACCGGGGCTTGCAGGCTTCCTTCGCCGCGCTGGCCGCTCCATAATTGCCGCTGTTTAACGATGGCCGTGAGCCCAGAATGACAACAATGACAGAACGCTCCGTGGACACCGCCGAAGCGCAACCACGCAAGAGCCGCAAGAACAACCCCGAGAAAACCCGCGAGAACATTCTCCAGGCGGCAATCGCCGAGTTTGTCCAGCAGGGCCTGGCGGGTGCACGGGTAGACGCCATTGCCGAGCGCACGCAAACCTCCAAGCGCATGATCTACTACTACTTCGGCAGCAAGGAGCAGTTGTACGTCGAGGTGCTGGAAAAACTCTACGGCGACATCCGCAGCACCGAGGTGGACCTGCACCTGGGTGAGCTGGAGCCGAAGGAAGGTATCCGCCGCCTGGTGGAATTCACCTTCGACCACCACGACCGCAACGTCGATTTCGTCCGCATCGTCTGTAACGAAAACATGCACAAAGGCGAGTACATCAAGCAATCCTCGGCGATTCGCGCGATGAACAAGACCGTGTTGCATGCCCTGGACGAAGTGCTGGAACGCGGTGCCAAGGCTGGGCTGTTCCGTCAGGGGCTGGCCGCACTGGACGTGCACCTGCTGATCAGCTCGTTTTGCTTCTACCGCGTGTCCAACAAGCACACCTTCGGCGAGATCTTCCAGATCGACTTCAGCGAGGAAGCACACAAGGTGCGTCATCGCGAGATGATCGTCGAGACGGTGCTGCGCTTCCTGCAACCCTGACCTCCGGCTGCGCCAGGTCGAGGCCGGTGATGTGGCCGAAGGTCAGCGCCGGCCCCAGGGTGATGCCGCCACTGGGGTAGTGGCCGCCCATGATGCTGGCCATGTCGTTGCCCACCGCATACAGCCCCTCGATGACCTGCCCCTGTGCGCCCAGCACGCGGGCACGGGCGTCGGTGGCCAGGCCCGTGAAGGTGCCCAGGCTACCGGGTTCCAACTTCACCGCATAAAACGGCCCACGGCCCAGCTCGCCCAGCGACGGGTTGGGGCCGTGCAGCGCTTCCCCCTGGGCGCGGTTGTAGGCTGAGGCGCCGCGCTGGAAGGCTGGGTCGCAGCCTTCGCGGGCGCCGGCATTGAAGTTATCCACAGTGCGCTGCAGTTGCTGCGCATCGATGCCACAGCGCCCGGCCAGCTCTGCCAGGGTGCGGCCCTTGAGCAAATACCCTTCACGCCGTAGCCGGCGGTTCAGGAATGGGAACGGCCGCGCCGCGCCCAGGCCGTAGCGGCGCTGGGCCTTGTGGTCGCAGATCAGCCAGCAGTGCGGCGCGCGCGGGTTGGGCGCTTGAGCGAACAGCGCCTGCATGAAGTCGTGGTAGCAATCGGCTTCGTTGGTGAACCGCTGGCCGTTGTCGAGCACGGCGATGAAGCCGGGCTTGGCACGGTCCAGCAGGTGTGGAAAAGCGCCGCTGTGGGTCTTGGACACCGGTGCCCAGGCTGCCGCGTGGGCCAGCGGCGGGATTGTGCCGCCAGCCTGTTCGCCCAGGCGCAGGCCGTCGCCGGTGTTTTCCAGCGGTGCTGCCGACAGGTGGTTGGCATGCCCGAACGTCGCCGCGATGCGCGTGGCGTCATGGGCAAACCCGCCCGCCGCCAGCACCACGCCACGCCGCGCACGCACCTGCCCGTCGGGCAACCGCGCGCCGGTTACCCGCGTGCCGTCGTACAGCAGCCCAAGCGCGGGTGCCGCGGTGCGCACCTGCACCCCAAGGTCCAGGGCACTGCGCAGCAGCCGCGCCACCAGCGCATTGCCGTTCACCAGGTGCAGGCCGCGCCCGTGCAGCAACCGGTCACGCCAGTGCCGCAGCAGCCGCCCCGCCACGTAGATCGCCGAGCGCGGCGAGCGCGTGGCGTTGAAGAAATGCGCCAGGTCGGCGCCCCCGGCGATGCCCATGCCGCCCAGGCTGATCAGCTCCAGCGGCGGCCGCAGCCTGGGCAACCAATCGCCCAACAGCCGGCCATCGAACGGTTGCGCACACAGTGAGCGGCCGCCGCTGGCAGCGCCGGGGCCGGCGTGCATGTCAGGCATGCGGCTGCCGGAATAAAACTGCACCTGGGTATGGCGCTGGAAGAATTCGACCATCATCGGCCCGTGGCGCAGGTAGGCTTGAAGACGCTCGTCCAGCACCTCGGTGTGCAATTGCTGGCGCAGGTAGGCTTCCACCGCGCCGGGCGCTTCCACCTGCCCGTCGGCCACGGCCAGCGGGTTGCCAGGCACCCACAGCCAGCCGCCGGACCAGGCGCTGGTGCCGCCTAGCTGGTGATGCTTCTCGGCGACGATCACCTTGAGGCCAGCATGGGCGGCGGTCACGGCAGCGGCCAGGCCTGCAGCCCCCGAGCCGATGACCAGTACGTCGCAGTCAAAATTGTCGGAGGCGTTCATGGCAGGCCCTTTATTTAAGCGGCGAGAACGCGGTCGGCCGCATCATCCGCGACTCCAGCTTCACCACCGCGTCCAGCTCCTTGTTCTTGCGGCTGAACTCCATCCAGCGGCTGTCGGCGGCCATGGCGGTGCGGCGGGCCATGCGGTCGTCCAGGCTTTCCCAGGCCCAGATATGCACCACCTGGTTCACATCGCCGATCTCGGTGGTGAAGAAACCCACCAGTTGGCCCAGGTGCTCGGTCTGCACCGCCAGCGCGTCGCTCTGGTACAGCGCCAGCCAGTCGGCCAGCTTGGTGGGTTTGAGGGTGTAGGTGCGCAGTTCGTAGAACATGGTCAAGCCTCGAGTGGGGTGGTGTGGCCGGTGCGCAGGCGTGCGGCGGCGTGGGTAGCGGCGATGTAGCCGAAGGTCAGGCCCGGGCCGATGGTGATGCCGGGGCCGGGGTAGGTACCGTCCATGATCGAATTCATGTCATTGCCGGCGGCGTACAGCCCGGCGATGGGTTGGCCGTGCAGGTTGAGGACGTTGGCGTTGGCGTCGGTGACCAGCCCGCGCGCCGAGCCCAGGTCGCCGGTTTCCACGCGGATGGCGTACCAGGGCGCGCGGGTCAGCGGCGCCAGGCATGGGTTGGGGCTATGGTGCGGGTCGCCCAGCGAACGGTTGTAGCTGTTGCCGCCCTTGGCGAACGCGGTATCGGTACCGGTCAGGGCGTCGGCGTTGTGCTGGCGCAAGGTGGCGGCAAGGCCGGCGGGGTCGATGCCGATCTGTTGTGCCAGCTGCTCGGCGCTGTCGGCACGGTGCAGGTAGCCGGCGTCAATCAAGGCGCTGTTATCCACAGGGCGAGGGCGCGCCAGGCCCATGCCGTAGGCATTCATGGCCTGGGCATCGGCGATCAACCAGCACGGCGCGTTGCCGTCCTGCTGCATGGCCTGGACGAAGTGGTGGTACGAGTTGGCCTCGTTGACGAAGCGCAGGCCGTGGCGGTTCACGGCGATGATGCCGGGCTTGGCGCGGTCGGTGACCAGGTGCGGGAAGCGCTCGGTGTCGCCATTGGCACAGCGCAGTTGCGACACCGGCGCCCAGAAGAAGTCCGCCGCCAGGCCTTCGCCCAAACGTGCGCCCACGGCACTGGCCAGCGCCAGGCTGTCGCCGCTGTTGCTGGCGGGCGACATGGTCAGGTGCCCGGGGCCGGTGGCGGGGCGGCGTTGGCTGGCGTCGGCGGCTGCGGCAAAGCCACCGGCCGCGCATACCACGCCGGCACGGGCCTGCACCCGCAGATCCTGACCGTTGTAGCGAATCACCAGGCCTGTCACCGCGCCAGCGTTGGTCACCAGCTGGGTGGCCTGGGCCTTGAGCCACAGCTGCACACCCTTGTCGAAGGCGGTGGTGGCCAGCCGTGCGATCAGCGCGTTGCCCACCGTAAGCCGGGTGCCACGGTCATGGCCGAGGCGGTCGCGAGCATAGCGCGCCATCAGTTTCAGGCAATGCCACAGCGAGCGTGGCGAGCGGCGGAAGCTGAGGAAATGCTGGATGTCCACGCGGTTCACCATCATGCCGCCGAACAGCAGCATGCCCGGCGTGGGCTTGCGCAGGTGTTTGAACGCCGGGCCCAGGCGGCGGCCGTCGTATTCCACCATCTCCAGCGCCCGGCCGGTGTCGGTGGCACCCGGTTCGTCCGGGTAATAATCGGGTGAGAAGGGCCGCAGGGCGTATTTCAGTTCGCTGTGTTGTTCCAGGTAGCGCAGGGCTTCAGCGCCGCGTTCTATGTAGGCGTCGATCAATTCGGCGCGGTAGCCGGGGCCGATGGTGCGCGCAAGGTAGGTGCGCACCGCTTCGGCGCTGTCCGGTACGCCAGCGGCACGCGCCTGGTCGGTGCCGTGCACCCACACCGCGCCGCCAGAGATCGCCGAGGTGCCGCCGAAGGTCTCGGCCTTTTCCACCAGCAGCACGCTCAGGCCACGGCAGGCGGCAGTGGTGGCGGCGGCGAAACCGGCGGCGCCGCTGCCCAGCACCACCAGGTCGAAGGCGTGAGTCCAGGGTTGTACAGCTGCGTTCATGGCTGGCTCCTCAGGCGTCTTCGGGCGTCACGCCCATGAAGGCGCCGAGGTTGCCCATCTGCGCGCGGGCCATCTCCGGGCCGGTCTGGATGCGGCAACCCTGGGCGCGTGCCTGGGCCAGCAGCGGGGTAATCTGCGGCGAGGTGACCACGTCGGCGACCAGCGCGTTGCCCTGCAAGGTGGCCAACTGCTCGGCGGGCAACGGCATCTGCCCGGTGTCGCCCATGCCGACCGGCGTGGCGTTCACCACCAGGTCGAAGGCGCTCAGGTCAGTGTAGGTCGCCTTCACATCCAACTTCGGAAAGGCCTTGTGCAATATCCCGCGCAGGGCCTCGACCTGGGCGGCGCGCACATCGGCGACCACCAGCTGCGCCAGGCCGGCTTCGGCCAGCGCGTAGGCAATGGCCGCACCGACGCCACCGGCGCCCACCACCAGCGCACGCTTGCCGGCGGCCTGGAAGCCGTGGGCCGCGGCGGCCTTGAGGAAGCCGGTGCCGTCCAGGTGGTCGCCCACCAGGCGGCCGTCGGCCTCGCGGCGGATCACGTTGGCCATGCCCAGCGCGGCGGCGCGTTCGGTCAGGGCGTCGAGCAGCGGTGCCACGGCCTGTTTGTATGGCACGGTCACCACGCAACCGCGCAGGTTGTGCCAGCCGCGCAGGGTGTGGATGAAGGCGGGCAGCGCGTCGGCGCCCATGTCCACCGGCAGCATGGCGATATCGCGGTCGTTGTCGGCGAACCAGCGGTTGAAGTTTTCCGGGGATTTAACCTGGGCGATGGGCGTGCCGAGAATGGCCACCAGCTGCGTCGAGCCGCGAATCATGTCGATCTCCTGGACCGTTGCCTGTTGTTGTCAGGCCATGGTGCGGCGGGTGGGGCAGGGCGACAACGCGGTAGAACGCGGTTTCGGTTGTTAATCGCGGGCTCACTGCGATAATCGCACTACCTGCCGATAATTCCTCCTGGGGCCGTGATGAAGCAACCGACCATTCATGAGCGTGACCTGATTGCCGGGCTGCAGAAGGGCCTGGCGTTGATGCAGCTGTTCAGCGAAGACCACCCGCGCCTTACCGTGCCGCTGGCGGCCAGCCTGTCGGGCCTGACCCAGAGCGCGGCGCGGCGTTTCCTGCTAACACTGGTGCACGAGCGCTTCGTCGAAACCGACGGCCGCCACTACTGGCTCACCGCGAAGGCGCTGCGCATCGGCCAGGCCTACGTCGACTCGGCGCAACTGCCGCGCATGCTGCGGCCCATCGTCGAGCAAGTGGCCCGCACCACTCAGGAGCATGTCTCGGTGGGCGTGCGCGACGGCGATGACATCATCCACGTGGTGCGCAGCCGCTACAGCCACGTTTCATCGCTGTCGATTCGCCCCGGGTCGCGCTTGCCGCTGTACTGCACGGCCAGTGGCCGGGTGTGGCTGGCAGCGCTGCCGGCCGAGGAGTTGCGGGCGTACCTTGAGGGTGTGGAATTGCGCGCGCTGACGCCTTACACCCGCACCAGCGTGGCGGCGTTGCAGGAAGAGTTGGCGCGGGTGCGCGAGCAGGGTTTCTGCTGCGTGGATCAGGAATACGAGGTGGGCATGGCGGTGTTGAGCGTGCCGCTGCGCGACCGCAAGGGGGAGTTGAAGGCGAGCCTGTCGATTACTACCCAAGTGGCCCGGTTGAGCACCCAGGCCATGCAGCAGCGCTACCTGCCGGCGCTGTACGAGGCCCAGGCGCTGCTGCGGCCGGTGTTGTGAGGCTGGACGCGGGGGGGGGGGGGGGGGGCGGCGGGGGGGGGGGGGGGGGGGCGCGGGCGCCGCGGGGGGGGGGGGGGGGGGGGGCGCGGCGGCGCGGGGCTGTTGTTGTTTTTGTGCCGCCCCCCCCCCCCCCCCCCGCGTCAGGGGGGTTACATGCTGTTGAAGTGCGCCGTCATGCGGTCTGCATCCGGCACGATACCGCTGAACAGTTCAAACGCTTTCACCGCCTGGAACACCGCCATGGTGCCGCCGTCCAGGGTGCGTGCGCCCAAGGCGCGCGCGGTGCGCAGCAGTTCGGTTTCCAACGGGAAGTAGACGATCTCGGCTACCCACAGGTCCTTGCGCAGCAGCTCGGCCGGCACTGGCATGCCCGGCAGCTTGACCATGCCCATGGGCGTGGTGTTGACCAGGCCGTCGGCCTCGTTCACGGCGGCGGCCAGGTCGCTGCCGGCACGGGCGCGGTTGCCCGGGAAGTGCTGGTTGAGGTTGTCGGCCAGGTCCTGGGCGCGGCTGGCGTCCACGTCGAAGATGGTCAGCTGCTGCACGCCTTCGATCAGCAGCGCGTGGGCCACGGCCGCACCGGCGCCACCGGCACCCATCTGCACCACGCGCTCGCGCGCGGCGCCGTCCATGCCACGGCGGAAACCTTCGGCAAAGCCCAGGCAGTCGGTGTTGTGGCCGACGCGCTTGCCGTCCTTGAGTACCACGGTATTTACCGCGCCAATGCCACGGGCTTCAGGCGACAGGTCGTCGAGCAGCGGGATGATCGCCTGCTTGCACGGGAAGGTGATGTTCAGGCCGGTGTAGGCCATGCGCTGGGCGGCGGTCAGCAGTTCTTCCAGGTGGCTGGTGTCGAGCTTCAGCTGGTCCAGGTCGATCAGGCGGTACAGGTAGCCGATGTCCTGGGCGGCGCCTTCGCGCTCGTGCAGGGCAGGGGTGCGGGAGGCCTGGATGCCAGCGCCAATCAGGCCGGCCAGTACGCTGGTTTTCTTGTTCTGGGACATGCGAGTTAACCCTTGTTGTTCAACAGGTGGCCGACGTGTTCAAGCGCCAACCGATAGCCATGGGTGCCAAAGCCACACAGCACCGCCACGGCCATGCCGGAGATGTAACTGTGGTGGCGGAACGTTTCGCGCGCGTGCACGTTGCTGATGTGCACCTCGATCACCGGCAGCTCGCTGGCGGTCAGGGCATCGCGAATGGCAATGGAGGTGTGGGTCCAGGCACCCGGGTTGATCACGATCGCTGCGCAGCGGCCGCGGGCCTGGTGAATCCAGTCGATGGCTTCGCCTTCATGGTTGCTCTGGCGGAACTCGACCACAAGGTCGCGTTCTTCGGCAGTGCGGGCACACAGGGCAGAGACGTCGGCCAGGGTTTCGCGGCCATAGGTGGCGGGCTCGCGGGTGCCGAGCATATTGAGATTAGGGCCGTTGAGCACCAGTACGGTACGGCTCATGGGGGACTCTCCCTTGTTATTTTTGGTGTGAGACTTTGAAGCAGGGTGCCTATAAATTGTACTAACCAGTTAATTTGGTCAAATTAATTTGTGCCTGTGAATGTCTCGCTAGACAAACCGACACAATTCAACATGGCGTTACGTTTGATCCTCATTCGCGATAAGCCCTAAGATGCCGCCCTCACGCGTCACTCTCCAGGGAATCGGTTGTTGTCGGATACGGAACTCTCGGGCCTCTATCTCGGCCATGCCCGGGCCCTGCGCGGCTACCTCACCCAGCGCCTGGGTGACCCGCAGTTGGCCGCCGACCTGGTGCAGGACGCCTACGTGCGGCTGGTCGAGCAGCACTGCCAGG
Source organism: Pseudomonas sp. JC1203 (assembly GCF_056175065.1). Taxonomy (NCBI): domain Bacteria; kingdom Pseudomonadati; phylum Pseudomonadota; class Gammaproteobacteria; order Pseudomonadales; family Pseudomonadaceae; genus Pseudomonas; species Pseudomonas sp. JC1203. The sequence goes on along the minus strand of NZ_JBWCAM010000008.1, from coordinate 226,216 downwards.
GCGGCAGGCCATGCCCGTCCCCGGCCTACCTTTACCGCACCGCCCGCAACCTGCTGGTGGACCACTTGCGCCAGCAGCAACGGCGCAACACTCAGCCGCTGACGCCTGAACTGATCGCCACCCTGGAAGCCCCCGACGCCTGTGTAGAAATTCGCGCCATGGCCGCGCAGCAGCGCCAGGCCCTGCGCGAAGCCATGGCGGCCTTGCCGCCGCGCACCCGCGAAGTGCTGCAACTGAACCGCCTGGAAGGCCTGACCCACGCCGAAGTGGCACGGCGGATGGAAATTTCCGACAGCTGTGTGCAGAAGCATCTGGCAAAAGGACTCGCCATAATCATGCAGCGTTTGCAGTAGGACTGTGGGAAATGCCCTACGACAAATGTAGGGCGACAGTGGCATAGTCAGGCTTTCGCCTACCAACGAGCCTTGCCGTGAAACCAGCGCCACTGCCCCCGCACCTGATCGAAACCGCCGCCCGGTGGCTGGTCCGCCAACAGGCCGGTGAACTGAGCCTGAGCGAGCAGGCCGAATTGGCCCGATGGCTGGCCCAGGACCCCCGGCATGCACAAGCCCTGGCGTTTGCACAGCAGACCTGGGCGGCGTTAAGCGCGCTGGATTAGCCCACGCCGCGCCTGATACAAATTAATTTACTGAGTTTTCCCCGCTGCAGCGTCTTGCTACCGAGATTCATTCTCATCACAAGATACTGCCAACAAGGGAAACTCAATGTCTGTAACCCACCGCAAGGCAACCCCGGCTACGCGCCGGCTCGCGCTTGCCATCCACATGGGCTTGTTCACGTTGCTGGCCGGGGAAGGGCTGGCGTACGCGGATGAGCGCCGGGGCGCCAGCGCCCAGTCCCGCACACTGACCTTCGACATCCCCGAACAGCCGCTCAAGCAGGCCGTGGCGCAGTTCGCCCAGCGCGCCGGCCTCACGCTGCTGTACGACAACCGCCTGCTGGCCGGCCTGCGCAGCACGGCACTGAAGGGCAGCTACACCCCCGAGGCGGCGCTGGAGCGGATCATCAGCGGCCACCCGCTGATACTGCGCCACGGCGAAAACGGCCACATCAGTCTTGTGCCGCGCCCCGGCGCCGTCGACGGTGGCGCGCTGGAACTGGACATGATCGACATCAGTGCCGACGCCGCCAACCCCGCCCAGGTTGGCGACTGGGTGTACCACGAGCCGCGCGGCGTCTCGCACATCAGCCGCCGCATGATCGACAACCGCCCGCCGCGCCACAGCGCCGACATGCTTGAGGAGAGCACCGGCGTCTACACCGCCGTCAACCAGCGCGACCCCGGCCTGTCGGTGAACATCCGCGGCGTCCAGGACTACGGTCGCGTGAACATGAACATCGACGGCATGCGCCAGAACTTCAACGTCAGCGGCCACCAGCAGCGTAACGGCGTGATCCTGGTGGACCCGGAAATGGTGGCGGGCGTCGATATCGAAAAAGGCACCCAGGCCGGCCAGGGTGGCGCAGGGGTACTGGGCGGCATCGCCACCTTCCGTACGTTCCAGGCCAGTGATTTCCTGCAGGACGGCAAGGACGTCGGCGGCCGCGTGCGGGTGGGCCACGGGATTGGCAAGTTGGGCAATGGCACGCACTTCAACGGTAGTGGAGTGTTGGCGATTGGTGATGAGCGCGGGGATATCTTGCTGGGAGTGAGTGAGCGGCGGTTCGGGGATTATCGGGCGGGGAATAATAATGATCGGCGGTTGGGGGAGCAGATCGGCGGCCGGGATTACTCCGAGGCGACATTTCGCGAGTGGCTGGACTCGGATGTTGACTTCATGGATGGGGCCAACCGTTCGCAGATGTTCAAGTTTGGCCTGAACCTGCCCAATGATCAGCGTATTCAGGCGAGCTATTTACGCATCAGTGCCGATGGCGCTAATGCCGGCCCATTGTTGGAGAAGACGTTCGAAGGGTATGCCCGTATCAGTCGGGACCGGATGAATGTCCAGAATTACGCACTTGACTACAGCTACCAACCCGACAACCCATTGGTGGACGTGAAGGCCAAACTTTACTTCGTTGATACCCGCCTCGCGCGGTGGAGCCGGGGGCATGAAGCATCGGAAGACTCGGGTAACGCCATTGCGCCGTTTGATTCGCTATACCGGACTTCGACGTGGGGAATGCAGGTGCAGAACGTGGCGCGGTTTGATCACGGTGATCAAGGGCAGTCGCGATGGACGATGGGTGGTGAGATTTTTCATGACAGCTTCAGGCCGCAAACAGACTTCAAGGCCGCGAAAAATCAGGACACCACTCCTTTTATCATTGGGGCCACCCCCCATGGAGATCGCACCATGGCAAGCCTATTTAGCCGTGTACAGTACGATTTCGGCGGTTGGTTGACCGCGGATGGTGGATTCCGCTACGACCAATACCGCACTTATGGAGAGTCGCAAGCAACGATTTACGAGTTTCCGCCGGTAGGGTTTCATCATTATCACAAGCGCCCGGTCGAGCATCGTTACAACGTCGACGTTAGTGCCGGGCGCTGGTCACCCAATTTTGGCCTTGGCATCAAGCCTGGGGTCGAATGGGCACAGTTTTACGCAAGTTGGGGCAAAGGATGGCGGCCTCCCAGCGTAAGCGAAATGTTTATGTCTGGAAGCCCCCACTCTCGCGGTGGTGGCGGCTTGCTATTTCCTAATTCCACACTTGAACCGGAATCGTCGACGAATTGGGAGTTTGGCTTGAATGTGTTCAAGCGTTCAATGTTGCTAGCCGGTGATCGCTTTGCGATGAAAGTTAATTACTTTGATACCCGTATCGATAATATGATGTTTTTGATGCTTGATGTGGTCCCGCCGCGGTCTGATCCATATGAGCATGCTAAGCTGGCGAATGTAAATAATCTGAAACAAGTTAGGTATCGCGGACTGGAGTATCAGCTTGATTACGATATTGAACGGGCTTATGCTAACTTCACTTACACAAGAATGATTGGGCAAAATACTTTCTGCGGTCGTAAAAACTATATGGGTGGAGCGACCAAGGTAATCTGGGGGCCACGCAATGCGAAAGACTTGTTTTTGGATGACGCTGTAGGTAATGCAGAGGTTAGCTGTAATTACATTGTTGGGAATGCAACTTATACACCTGCTGACAAAGGCTCTCTCACGCTGGGTGCCAGGTTTCTGGAGCGAAAACTTGACGTGGGAATTAGGGCGAGATACAGCGCTGGTTATGGAAAAGACCTTGATAAAAGCGCGTATCGACAACGCTTTGACATTGCCGCCTGGCCGTCCTATATCGCCTACGATCTATATGGAAGTTATGCTGTAAACAAAGAAGTTAGCGTGTTTCTTTCGCTGGAAAACGCAACGGATGAAGCTTACTTTGTTCCCAAGGCTGACTTTGAAAATCTTGCGATCGCCAAGGGGCGCACGCTGACGGGTACTTTGCAATACGTTTTTTGATGTCTAGTGAGGTGTACGACTTTGCCCTATTCAGGGCGAGAAGTGGCGGCTTTATCCGCCGATAATGAGAGTGAACTATATGAGCGTTTCTGTTAGCTATAAAACCGAGTTGGGCTCCGTCAAAATCAGTGACTACCTCCAGACGTGGGAGACTGGCTTTGTCACTGCCGGGCATGGCGCTGGGGCAACGGGTGGGTTCAACACTGCAGGTATTCTCCCTCCTACCACCGGGGAGCAATACGCAACGCCTAGCAAGGTCTCCAATTACGCCATGATCGCTGAGAGCGAAACTTCGGGCGGACTAAATTATGTATTCAAGCTTCTGGGTGGCTCAAGCTCCAACATGAATCACTACCTGTGGGGCACTTTGGACAACGTTGAACTCGGCCAAAAACTAACCGGTGGCAAAGGCACCAACTTCTCCCTCGCCGAAAACAACGTCTCCTTCAACGGTCTCGACCTCTCCGCCCCGGAAGGCGCAGGCCGCGCCGGCAACCCCGTGCATGAAGTCGTCTACGGCCTCATGAAGGGCAACGCCGACCCGCTGGAGGCAACCCTCAACAAATTGCTCTCGGAATACAACCTGTCCACCGCCGCCACCTTCGACCAGGTAGCTGCCGCAGCACCGGTAGCCGCGCCTGTCGCCCTGCCGAACCTGGTGGTGGCGGGGGCAGAGCAATCCTGGTGGGACTGGGCCCTTGCTGCCTAAACCGCAGGCGTAAAAAAGCGAGTGGAAGATTGCTCTCCCACCCGCTCCGCTGACACAGCGCTGTGACCCGAGTTCTCTAGGCCAGGGTCATGGCGCTCCTGAATTGTGGGGAACGCCGGGCGTGCCGTCAACGCCGCTCGGCGGGCTTCTGTGGATATCTTGCAAGGAACCCTCTGAATGTACCGCTCTGGCAATGAATTGCGCAGTGCGCTGGCGGCTGCCCGGCGTTCGCTGGTGGACATCGGTGTGTTTTCCGCGGTGGTCAACCTGCTGATGCTGGCGCCGGCGTTGTACATGCTGCAGGTGTATGACCGGGTGCTGGCCTCGGGCAATGAAATGACCCTGCTGATGTTGACCCTGATGGTGCTGGGCCTGTTGGCGCTGATGTGCACGCTGGACTGGCTGCGCGGGGTGCTGGTGATTCGCCTCGGCGCGCAGTTGGAGCTGGGTTTGCAGGCGCGCGTGCATGATGCCGCCCACGCCGCGCAGTTGCGCAGCGGCCATGGCGCGGCGGGGCAGGCGTTGGCGGACTTGGCGTGCCTGCGGCAGTTCGCCAGCGGCACGGCGCTGTTCGCGTTGTTCGATGCGCCGTGGTTTCCGCTGTTCCTGTGGGTGCTGTTCGTGTTTCACCCGGCGCTGGGCGGGTTGGCGCTGGGCGGCGCGGTGGTGCTGGTGCTGCTGGCGTGGCTCAACGAGCGGCTGTGCGGCGGGTTCCAGGCGCGTGCCGGGCAGTTGGCCCAGGCGGCTACCCAGCAGGCCACGGCCCATTTGGCCAACGCCGAGGCGGTGCAGGCCATGGGCATGCTCGACGCCCTGCGTGGCCGTTGGCAGGTGCAGCAACAGGGTTTCCTGACCTTGTACGGGGTGGCCAGCGAGCGCTCGGCGGCGGTGGGCGCCTGGGCCAAGGGCATCCGCCTGGCGCTGCAGTCGCTGGTGCTGGGGCTGGGGGCGTGGCTGGCGGTGCAGCAGCAAATCAGCCCGGGCATGATGATCGCCGGTTCCATCCTGATGGGGCGGGTGCTGGGGCCTATCGATCAGTTGATCGGCGCCTGGAAGCAATGGGGGCCGGCCCGCGATGCCTACCAGCGGCTGGTGGCCTTGCTGCAGGCGCATCCGCCGGCCGACGACCCACTGCGCTTGCCGGCGCCCAAGGGGGCGCTGGCGTTGCAGGGTGTTGACGCGGGGCCGCCGGGCCGCGCGCAGCCGACCTTGCACGGGCTGGAGTTGCAGCTGCCGGCAGGCAGCGTGCTGGGGGTGATCGGCCCTTCCGGCAGCGGCAAGTCGACCCTGGCGCGGGTGCTGGTGGGGGTGTGGCAGCCCCTGGCTGGCCAGGTGCGGCTGGACAGCGCCGAACTTGGCCAGTGGCCGCCGCGGCAGTTGGGCCCGCAGGTCGGCTACCTGCCGCAGGACATTCAGCTGTTTGCCGGCACCGTGGCGGAAAACATCGCCCGCTTCGGCCCTGCCAATGCTGACAAGGTGCTGGCTGCCGCGGCCCTGGCTGGCGTGCATGAACTGGTACTGCAATGGCCCCAGGGCTACGACACCCACCTGGGGGAGGGCGGCGCCGGGCTGTCCGGCGGGCAGAAACAGCGCATCGCCCTGGCGCGGGCGCTTTATGGGCTGCCGGCATTGATCGTGCTGGACGAGCCCAACGCCAACCTCGACGAGGCGGGCGAGCGGGCATTGCTGGCGGCCATCGACCGCCTGAAGGCGCTGCAGCGCACGGTGATCCTGATTACCCATCGTGCCAACGTGCTCAGCCGCGTCGATCACTTGTTGATCCTGCGCGATGGCCACCTGCACCGCTTCGGCCCCGCCGCCACGGTGCTGGCCGAACAGGGGGTGGCGGCATGAGCCGGCCGAGGGATGACCGCGCGGCGGCGCGCCTGGGCTGGACGGTGCTGCTGCTGGGCGTGGGCGGCTTCTTCGCCTGGGCCATGTGGGCGCCGCTGGACCAGGGCGTGGCGGTGGCCGGGCACCTCACCGTGGTAGGCCAGCGCCAGACCGTGCAGCACGCCAGCGGCGGGGTGCTGGAAAGTATCCTGGTTAGCGACGGCCAGCCGGTGGAGGCGGGGCAGCCACTGTTGCGCCTGCGCCAGCCGCTGCTGCAAAGCCAGGTGCGCAGCCTGCGCAGTCAATGGCAGGCTGCGGCGGCGCAAGGTGCGCGCCTGGCCGCCGAACAGCAGGAGCAGGAGCCGGTGTTTCCCCTAAGCTTGAGCCCGGAGGCCATGGCGCTACAGCGCGAGATTCACGCCAGCCGCGCCGCCAGCCTCAATAGCGAGCGGGCTGCCATGCAGGCGGCCATTCAGGGCAGCGAGGCGCAACTGCGTGGGCTAAAGGCTTCCTTGCACAGCCTGCGCGCCCAGCAAACCAGCCTGGAGACGCAACTGGCCAGCTTGCGCCGCCTGGGTGCCGAAGGGCATGTCAGCCGCCACAGGGTGCTGGCGGACGAGCGCCAGTTGGCGCAGCTGACTGCCGGCATCAGCGTCGATGAGGGGCGCGCGGGGCTGTTGCAGCGGCAAGTTGATGAACAGCGCCTGCGGCTGCAGCACCTGACCCAGGCCTTCCGCCGCGATGCCGGCAGCCAGCTGGCCGACACCCGCCAACAGGCTGAAGAACTGCGCCACCGGTTGGCCGTGGCCGAACAGGAGTTGGCCGCCAGCACCTTGAAAGCGCCGGTGGCCGGGCGCGTCAGCGGCTTGCAGGTGAGCACCCTGGGCGAAGTGGTGGCCCCGGGGCAGGTGCTGCTGGAGATTGTGCCGGCCGGCAAACCCTTGCAGGTGGAGGCGCGGCTGCCGGTGGACATGGTCGACAAGGTACGCCCGGGCCTGCCGGTGGAACTGCTGTTCCCGGCCTTCAACCAGAGCACCACGCCGCGCGTGGCCGGGCGGGTGACCCTGGTGGGCGCCGACCGCCAACAGGATGAGCGCAACGGTGAGCCCTACTACCTGCTGCGCGCCGAAGTCACCGGCCGCGCGCAGTTGGCCGGGCTGACCCTGCAACCGGGCATGCCGGTGCAGGCCTTCGTGCGCACCGGTGAGCGCTCGCTGCTCAATTACCTGCTGAAGCCGCTGCGCGACCGCAGCCATCTCGCGCTGGTGGAGGAATAATGAAACCTGTGTTGCTGCTTCTTGCCTCACTAACCTTCGCCAGCAACGCCCAGGCCCTGGGCCTGCTGGACGCCTACGAGCTGGCCCGGCGCAACGACCCGGCCTGGCAGGCGGCGGGCGCGGCGCGCGATGCCGGCCTTGAACAGCGGGCCATCGGCCGCGCCGCGCTGTTGCCGACGTTGAGCTGGGGCTACACCCAGTCGCGCATCCAGTCACAGGTCAGCCAGGGCAGCCAGCGCCAGCAGCGTGACTACCGCAGCCACGCCGCCACCCTCAGCCTGCAACAGCCACTGCTGGATTTCGACGCCCTGGCGCGCTTCCGCCAGGGGGATGCCCAGGCGCACCTGGCCCAGGCCCAGTGGCAGGGCCAGCAGCAGGCGCTGCGGGTGCGGGTGGTGCGCCTGTACAGCAACGCGCTGCTGGCGGCGCGGCGTACGCAGCTGAGCCGCGAGCGCAAGCACGCCCTGGGTGAGCGGCTGGCGCTGAACCGCAGCCTGTTCGCGGATGGCGTTGGCACCCACACCGACGTGCTGGAGACCGAAGCGCGGCTGAACCTGGCGCTGGCCGAGGAGATCGAGGCGCTGGACGCCCAGGACAGCGCCGCGCGCGAGTTGCAGGCGCTGCTGGGGCAGCCGCCGGCGCAATTGCAGGCGCTGGCCGAAGAAATCCACCTGCCCCCGTTGCAGCCCGCAGCCTTCGAGGCCTGGCAGCAGCTGGCGGTGAGCCGCAACCCCGAGCTGCTGGCGCGGCGTCGCGGCCTGGACGTTGCCGAGCAGGAGGTGCAGCGCCAGCGCGCCGGGCATCTGCCCAAGCTGAGCCTGTTCGCCAGCAACCGCCAGTCGCAGTCGGATTCGGAAAACAGTTACCAACAGGCCTTCGATACCAACACCATCGGCCTGCAACTCAACGTGCCACTGTTTGCCGGCGGCGGCGTCAGCGCTGCCACGCGCCAGGCGGCCAACCGCCTGGCCCAGGCCCAGCACGAGTTGGACGGCCAAGCCCAGGCTACCTTCAACAGCCTGCGCCGCCACTACAACGCCACCCGCAGCGGCGCCGCGCGGGTGCACGCCTACCGCCTGGCCGCCAGCAGCGCCGAAGCGCAGGTGCACGCCACGCGGCGCAGCCACCAGGGCGGCGAGCGCATCAACCTCGACGTGCTGGACGCCGAGCAGCAGCTGTACCGCGCACGCCTGGAACTGCGTGAAGCGCAGCATGGCTGGTTGCTGGCGTCGGTAGAGCTGAGGGCTGCCGCCGGGGTGCTTGACGAGGAAGACATGCGCCAGGTGGCCAGCCATTTTCGCGAGTAGGCCCGGGTTCTTGTGGGAGCTGGCTTGCCAGCCAGCTGTTGGGGCCATAAAAGCTCGCTGGCAAGCCCGCTCCCACAAGACAGTTGCTGCTACGGGTGCGCGGGGGCCAGGTGCGCCACCATGAACTCGATGAATGCGCGGGTCTTCTGCGGCACGCGCCGCGCCGTGGGGTATACCGCGTTGATGCTGATGGCTGGCGCCTGCCACTCGCACATCACCGCCACCAGGCGCCCCGCCACCAGCGCTTCCTCGACGATGAACGAAGGCAGCAAGGCGATGCCCATGCCGCCCTCGGCAGCGGTGGCCAGCAGGTCGCCGTTGTTGGCGTGCAGCGGGCCGGTGACGTGCACGCGCTGGGTCTCGCGGCCGTTACTCAACTGCAGGCTGACGCCGCTTTGCAGGTAGCCATAGTTCAGGCACTGGTGGCTGGTGAGGTCGCGTGGTTCCTGCGGGGTGCCGTGGCGCTCAAGGTAGCCAGGTGAGGCCACCAGCACCCGTGGCGCCGGGGCCAGTTGCTTGGCCACCATGCTCGAGTCGCCCAGGCTGGCGATGCGGACGGTCACGTCGAAACCACCGCGCACCGGGTCCACCTGCTGGTCGCTGAGCACCAGTTGCAGCTCGATCTGCGGGTGCTGTTCATGGAACAACGGAATCAGCGGCCCCAGCTTGCGCAAGCCAAACGACATGGGCGCGTTCACCCGCAGCACCCCGCGGGCCTCGCCCAGGCCGCTGCGTGCGCGTTGCTCGGCTTCATCCACCGACGCCAGCACTTCGCGCACTGCTTCGTAGTACTCGGCGCCGGCCTCGGTCAGGTGCAGGCTGCGGGTGGTGCGTTGCAGCAACTGCACGCCCAGGTCTTCTTCCAGCGCCTGGATCTGCTTGCTGATTTTCGAGCGCGGCACGTCCATGGCACGGGCGGCAGCGGCGAAGCCGTTCTCGTTGACGGTGGTGACAAACGCACGCATGGCGTCGATACGGTCCATCGGTGTCCCCAAATTGGAATCAATGATTCTCGATTTTAGGGAATTGTCTCGGATATTGCACGCGCATACATTAGCACCAAGCCAGACGCACACAGCGCCCAACGAAGGGAACAGCGTCAGCCACCTCAAACCTGATTATCGACATCTGAAAAGGAATACACCATGTCCATCCGCGAACTGCTGAACCCAACCAACGCCGCCCTGATCCTGATCGACCACCAGCCGCAAATGGCCTTCGGCGTGCAGTCCATCGACCGCCAGACCCTGAAGAACAACACCGTGGGCCTGGCCAAGGCGGCCAAGATCTTCAACGTGCCGACTATCTACACCTCGGTGGAAACCGAAAGCTTCAGCGGCTTCATCTGGCCCGAACTGCTGGGTGTGAACCCAGGCCAGAAGCCGATCGAGCGCACGTCGATGAACAGCTGGGAAGACGCCAGGTTCGTGGAAGCGGTAAAGGCCACCGGCCGCAAGAAGCTGATCATCGCCGCGCTGTGGACCGAAGTGTGCCTGACCTTCCCGGCGCTGGAAGCCATGGCCGAGGGCTATGAGGTGTACATCGTCACCGACGCCAGCGGTGGCACCACCCAGGAAGCCCACGACATGTCGGTGCAGCGCATGGTCCAGGCCGGCGCGGTACCGGTCACCTGGCAGCAAGTGCTGCTCGAATTCCAGCGCGACTGGGCGCACAAGGACACCTACGACGCAGTCATGGGCCTGGTGCGCGAGCACAGCGGCGCCTACGGCATGGGCGTCGACTACGCCTACACCATGGTGCACAAGGCCCCGCAACGCCAGGTCAACTAAGCTCAGCGCCCGGGGCCGCAAGGTCCCGGTTCGCTTTCCCGCATCCGTGTGAAAGGAGTCAGGCATGAACATCGAAATGGCCGATGGCGTTGTCACCCTGCTGGTTCGCCACCGCATCAGCAAAGGCCGTGAACGGGCCTACGAAGAATGGCTGCGCCGCATCATCGGCACCGCCCGCAGTTACCCCGGCCACTTGGGCATCGATGTCATGCGCGGCCATAGCGATGGCTTGCAACTGTTCACCAGCGTGCTGCGCTTCGCCAGCACCGAACAGCTGCAAACCTGGCTCGACTCTGCCGACCGCCAGCGCCTGGTGGAGGAAGCCAAGCCCATGCTGGCCGACGGCGACCAGCTGGAAATCAACAACGACCGCGAATTCTGGTTCACCCCGGTGGACGCCGGCGCCGCCCAGCCACCGCGCTGGAAGCAGGCCTGCGTGACCTTCATGGTCATCCTGCCGCTGAGCTTCATCGTGCCGATGCTGTGGGCACCGATTTTCAAACTGTTTCCGTGGCTGGGCGGCTATGCCCCGGCCAACACCGTCATCACCCTGAGCGTCGTGCTGCTTGTGGTCTACGTGTTCATGCCGCGGGCCACCCGCTGGCTGAGCAACTGGCTGCAAGCCCGCTGAGCCCCGCGCCCGTTGAACCCGGACAACAAGGAACCCTGTCATGAACACCACCGTCACCGCTGATCTGATCCTGTACAACGGCCGCCTGCACACCGTCGACCGCGCCAAGCCCACCGCCAGCGCCGTGGCCATCAAGGACGGTAAATTCGTGGCCGTGGGCACCGACGCCGAAGCCATGGCCCTGCGGGGCAGCGCCACCCAGGTCATTGACCTGCGCGGCCGCACGGTGATCCCCGGGCTCAACGACTCGCACTTGCACCTGATCCGCGGTGGCCTCAACTACAACCTGGAACTGCGCTGGGAAGGCGTGCCCTCGCTGGTAGACGCACTGGCCATGCTGCGCGAGCAGGCGCTGCGTACCCCGTCGCCGCAGTGGGTGCGGGTGGTGGGTGGCTGGAACGAATTCCAGTTCGCCGAAAAACGCATGCCCACCCTCGACGAGTTGAACAAGGCCGCGCCCGACACCCCGGTGTTCGTGCTGCACCTGTACGACCGCGCGCTGCTCAACCGCGCCGCCTTGCGCGTGGTGGGTTACGACCGCAACACCCCGAACCCGCCCGGCGGCGAGATTCAACGCGACGCCCAGGGCAACCCCACCGGCATGCTGGTGGCTCGCCCCAACGCCATGATCCTGTATTCCACCTTGAGCAAAGGGCCGAAACTGCCGCTGGAGTACCAGGTGAACTCCACCCGCCAGTTCATGCGCGAACTCAACCGCCTGGGCGTTACCAGCGCCATCGACGCTGGCGGCGGCTTCCAGAATTTCCCCGACGACTACGAGGTGATCAACGAACTGGCAGCCAAGGACCAGCTGACCGTGCGCATCGCCTACAACCTGTTCACCCAAAAACCCAAGGAAGAGCTGGCCGACTTCCAGCACTGGACCGCCAGCACCCGCTACGGCCAGGGCAACGACTTTTTGCGCAACAACGGCGCGGGCGAGATGCTGGTGTTCTCTGCCGCCGACTTCGAGGACTTCCTGGAGCCGCGCCCGGACCTGCCCGCCACCATGGAGCAGGACCTGGAACCGGTGGTGCGCCACCTGGTGGAGCAGCGCTGGCCGTTCCGCCTGCACGCCACTTATGACGAGTCGATTTCGCGCATGCTGGACGTGTTCGAGAAGGTCAACCGCGACATTCCCTTTAACGGCCTGCCGTGGTTCTTCGACCACGCCGAGACCATCACGCCGAAAAACATCGAGCGGGTGAAGGCGCTGGGCGGCGGCATCGCCATCCAGGACCGCATGGCCTTCCAGGGTGAATACTTCGTCGACCGCTACGGCAAGAAGGCTGGCGAGCAGACCCCGCCCATCCAGCGCATGCTCGCCGAGGGCGTGCCGGTGGGCGCGGGCACCGACGCCACGCGGGTGTCCAGCTACAACCCGTGGACCTCGCTGTATTGGATGGTCAGCGGCAAGACCGTCGGCGGCCTGGAGCTTTACCCACAGGGCCTGGAACGCGATACCGCGCTGGAGCTGTACACCCATGGCAGCGCCTGGTTCTCATCCGAGCAGGGCAAGAAGGGCCAGATCAAGGTTGGGCAGCTGGCGGACCTGGTGGCCTTGTCGGCGGACTATTTCAGCGTCGAGGAAGAGGCGATCAAGTGGATCGAGTCGCTGCTGACCGTGGTGGATGGCAAGGTGGTGCACGCGGCCGGTGAGTTCGACAAACTGGCGCCGCCAACCCTGCCGGTGACGCCGGACTGGTCGCCGGTGGCCATTGTGCCGGGCCATTGGCGGCCACAGTCGCCGGTGTTGCAGCAGGTGCACCAGTGCAGCGGGCCCTGCGGCGTGCATGCGCACAGCCACGACAGGGCGCGGCAGTCGAGCGTGCCGGTCAGTGATTTCCAGGGGTTCTGGGGGGCGTTTGGCTGTTCGTGTTTCGCGTTTTGAGCCGGGTTACATAACCCTGTAGGAGCGGACCGTGTCCGCGAAGGCCTCGCCAGGGTTTGTCTGACGAACCGCGGTGTGCCCTTCGCGGACACGGTCCGCTCCTACAGTAGATTCTGATGCCCGTTAGCGGCGAACCAGCAGCACACCCGATTCCATGTGATGGGTATACGGGAACTGGTCAAACAGCGCGCAACGCTCGATACGGTGGGTATCGTGCAACTGAGCGATGTTGGCGGCCAGGGTCTCCGGGTTGCAGGAGATGTACAGGATGTTGTCGAAGCGCCGGGTCAGCTCGCAGGTGTCCGGGTCCATGCCGGCACGCGGCGGGTCGACGAACACGCTGCCGAACTGGTAGCTCTTCAGGTCCACGCCTTGCAGGCGGCGGAATGGGCGCACCTCGTTCAGCGCCTCGGTCAGCTCCTCGGCGCTCAGGCGCACCAGGGTGACGTTGTCCACGGCGTTGTCGGCCAGGTTGTTCAGCGCAGCGTTCACCGAGGTCTTGCTGATCTCGGTGGCCAGCACCTTGCGCACCCGGGTGGCCAGGGGCAGGGTGAAGTTGCCGTTGCCGCAGTACAGCTCCAGCAGGTCGTCTTCGCGCTGGCCCAGGGCTTCATACGCCCAGGTCAGCATCTTCTGGTTCACCGTGCCGTTGGGCTGGGTGAACGCGCCTTCGGGCTGTTGATAACTGAACACGCGGCCAGCCACTTCCAGCTTTTCCAGGGCGAAGTCGCGGCCAATCACCACGCGCTTGCCCTTGGAACGGCCGATCAGGCTGATGCCCAGGTCGGCAGCCAGTTGCTCGGCGGCCGCTTGCCAGTGTTCGTCGAGCGGGCGGTGGTAGCACAGGGTAACCATGGCGTCGCCGGCCAGGGTGGTGAGGAACTCCACCTGGAACAGCTTGTTGCTCAGGGCGTCGCTGGCTTGCCAGGCGGCTTTGAGCTTGGGCATCAGTTCGTTGATGCGCAGGCTGGCGATCGGGAATTCCTCGATCAGGATGGCCGTGTGCTTTTCACCCGGGGCAAACATGGCGTAGTGGCGCTGGCCGTCCTGGCGCCACAGGCGGAATTCGGCGCGCAGGCGGTAATGCTCGCGCGGCGAATCGAACACCTGTGGTTCCGGTGCATCGAACGGCGCCAGCAGCTCGCGCAGGCGCGCGGTTTTCTCGTCCAGTTGGCGGCTGTAGTCCGCCGGGTTCACTACCGTGCTCATGCGTTGAACCAGCCCAGCTTGATGACGAACAGAATCGACAGAATGATCAGTGCCGGGTTCAGGTCACGGGTACGGCCCGACAGCAGCTTGATCAGTGTCCACGAAATGAAGCCGAAGGCAATGCCGTTGGCGATCGAGTAGGTGAACGGCATGGCCAGGGCGGTGACCACCACGGGCGCGGCCTCGGTGATGTCGTCCCAGTTGATCTCCGCCAGGCCCGACATCATCAGCACGGCCACGAACAGCAGGGCAGGGGCGGTGGCGAAGGCTGGCACGCTGCCGGCCAGCGGCGCGAAGAACAGCGCCAGGATGAACAGCAGGGCCACCACGATGGCGGTCAGGCCGGTACGGCCGCCGGCGCTCACGCCTGCCGCCGACTCGATGTAGCTGGTGGTGGTGGAGGTGCCCAGCAGCGAACCTGCCATGGCCGCGGTGCTGTCGGCGATCAGGGCTCGGCCCATTTTCGGCATGTGGCCGTCCTTGCCCATCAGGCCGGCGCGCTTGGCTACGCCGATCAGGGTGCCGGAGTTGTCGAACAGGTCAACGAACAGGAAGGCGAAGATTACGCTCACCAGGCCCACGTTCAGCGCGCCCTTGATGTCCAGTTGCAGGAAGGTCGGGGCCAGCGATGGCGGCATGGAGGTAACGCCGCCGAACGGGCTGAAGCCCATCAATATCGAGACGATGGTCACCGCCAGGATGCCGATCAGCACGGCGCCGCGCACTTTCAGGGCTTCCAGGGCCACGATCAGCACGAAGCCCAGGGTGGCCAGGATAGGTGCAGGTTGCTTCAGGTCGCCCAGGCCCACCAGGGTGGCCGGGTTGCCGACGACGATGCCGGCGTTATGCAGGGCGATCAGCGCCAGGAACAGGCCGATGCCGGCGGCAATGGCCGAGCGCAGGGGCAGCGGGATACTGTTGACGATCCATTCGCGGATGCGAAAGATCGACAGCAGGAAGAACAGCACGGCCGAGATGAACACCGAGCCCAGCGCGGTCTGCCAGGTGTAACCCATGTGCAGGACCACGGTGTAGGTGAAGAAGGCGTTCAGGCCCATGCCCGGTGCCAGGGCGATCGGGTAGTTGGCGATCAGGCCCATCACGGTGGAGCCGATTGCGGCTGCCAGGCAGGTGGCGACGAACACCGCGCCCTTGTCCATGCCGGTCTCGCCGAGGATGCTCGGGTTGACGAACAGGATGTAGGCCATGGCCAGGAACGTGGTGATGCCCGCCAGTATCTCGGTACGCACGTTGGTGTTGTGTGCTTTTAGTTGAAACAGCCTTTCCAGCATGCCTGATCCCCGTGGCGCGCCCCGGCGCCGTGAATGAATTGACCCCTCAAGCAAAGCACAAGCTCGCCGAGGGGCCGAAAAAAGCCGCGCATCATACCAGCATGGCTGGCTGGCGGTGAATGCGTGTGTCGCTTTCGTCCCGTGTGATGTGGGAGCTGGCTTGCCAGCGAGCTTTTCGGGCCTCAACAGCTCGCTGGCAAGCCAGCGCCCACAGTGGGCGAGATGGTTACAGCGCTTTCTCGCGGTTCAGCATGTGGTCGCGCTTGGCCAGGGTCGGGAACAGCTTGATCCAGGTGCCGGTCACCACCAGCGTGCCGACGCCGCCCAGCACCACCGCCGGCACCGTGCCGAACCAGTGCGCCGTCAGGCCCGATTCGAACTCGCCCAGCTGGTTCGAGGCGCCAATGAACAGGCCATTCACCGCGCTGACGCGGCCGCGCATCTCGTCCGGGGTCTCCAGCTGCACGAACGCACCGCGTATCACCATGCTGATCATGTCTGCCGCGCCCAGCACCGCCAGGGTCGCCAGGCTGAACCAGAACGAGGTGGACAGGCCGAAGGCGATGGTCGCCACGCCAAACACCCCGACACCGGCGAACATGGTGCGGCCCACCTTGCGTTCGATGGGGAAACGCGACAGCCAGAATGACATCAGCAGCGCCCCCACCGCCGGCGCCGAGCGCAGCAGGCCCAGGCCCCAGGGGCCGGTCAGCAAGATGTCACGGGCGAACACCGGCAGCAGCGCGGTGGCGCCGCCCAGCAGCACGGCGAACAGGTCCAGCGAGATCGCACCGAGGATGTCCGGGCGGCTGCGAATGAAGTTGATGCCCGCCAGCAACGACTGCAGGGTGGCCTTGCCCTTGTTCAGCGGGGTCTGGCGGGCCGGCAGGCTGAGCATCAGCGACAGCGCCAGGATATAAAGGACCACGGTGGGGCCGTACACCCATACGCTGCCGAACGCATAAAGGAAGCCGCCCAGCGCCGGGGCGACGATGGTCGCCGTCTGCATGGCCGAGGCCGAGGCCGCTACCGCACGCGGGAACAGTTCGGTGGGCACGATGTTGGGCAGCAGCGCCTGGGTGGTGGGCATCTCGAACGCCCGCGCGCTGCCCAGCAGGAAGGCCAGCACGAAAATCATCTCGCGGCTGACGCTGTCGGTGCTGCTGCCGATCACCAGCGCCAGGGCCACGAGGGCCTGGCCCGTCTGGCAGATGGCAGCTACCTTGCGTCGGTCATAGCGGTCGGCCACATGCCCGGTGTGCAGCATGAACAGTACCCGCGGGGTGAATTCCACCAGGCCCACCAGGCCCAGGTCGAGCACGCTGCCGGTCAACTGGTAAAGGTGCCAGCCAATGGCCACTGTGAGCATCTGGAAGCCGCTGGCGGTGCACACCCGCGCGAGCCAGAAAGCCAGGAAAGGACGGTGATGGCGCAGCAGCAGTACAGCGGAACTGGACATGGGGCAGGACAACCTCGCGGGCGGGAGGCGCGAGATTATCACTAGTTTGTAACCGCAGGTTACGTAAATGGCATTCGTTGCCATTCGCCGCAATGCCCTCGCGCGATCCCCGAAATTGGCCGCACCCCCTGCTTTAGAAGGGTGAGGCAACGTGCCGCGTGACAATAGACCACGCGGTTATGTGCGCAGTTTGGGTCTACTCTTTTAGGGATCATTGATCCTGGTCAATACCCATTGCTCTTGCATTGTGTTGAGGCCGCCGGTCACTGCCACACTTGAACACTCAGAACACATTTCGCGCGCCGCACTCATTAACCGTGAGGGCTGTCGGTGCGAGTTGACGGGGCGTCCCCCCGACGCACGCAGATGATTCATCTGATAGAGGAAACCATATGTTCGGCTTAGAGGCTCTAGATCTCGCCCGAATGCAGTTCGCGTTTACGGTATCGTTCCACATCCTGTTCCCCGCCATCACCATCGGCCTGGCCAGTTTCCTGGCTGTGCTCGAAGGGTTGTGGCTCAAGACCAAGGACGACACTTATCGCGACCTGTACCACTTCTGGTCGAAAATTTTCGCCGTCAACTTCGGCATGGGCGTGGTCTCGGGCCTCGTCATGGCGTACGAGTTCGGCACCAACTGGAGCCGCTTCTCGGACTTCGCCGGCGCCGTCAACGGCCCGTTGCTGACCTATGAAGTGCTGACCGCGTTCTTCCTGGAAGCGGGTTTCCTCGGCGTCATGCTGTTCGGCTGGAACCGTGTGGGCCGTGGCCTGCACTACTTCTCCACGGTGATGGTGGCCGTGGGCACGCTGATCTCCACCTTCTGGATCCTGGCATCCAACAGCTGGATGCAGACTCCGCAGGGCTACGAGATCGTCGACGGTCGCGTGATTCCGGTGGACTGGCTGGCGGTGATCTTCAACCCGTCGTTCCCGTTCCGCCTGGCGCACATGGCTATCGCCGCGTTCGTCGCCACTGCGTTCTTCGTCGGCGCCTCGGCGGCCTGGCACCTGCTGCGTGGCCGCGACAACCCGGCCATCCGCAAGATGTTCTCCATGGCCATGTGGATGGCACTGATCGTCGCGCCTATCCAGGCCTTCGTCGGTGACGCCCACGGCCTGAACACCCTGGAGCACCAGCCGGCCAAGATCGCCGCCATCGAGGGCCACTGGGAAAACGTCGGCAACGAGCCGACCCCGCTGATCCTGTTCGGTATCCCGGACATGAAGGAAGAGAAGACCAAGTACGCCATCGAAGTGCCGTACCTGGGCAGCCTGATCCTGACCCACAGCCTGGACAAGCAGATCCCGGCGCTGAAGTCGTTCCCGCCTGAAGACCGTCCGAACTCGCTGATCGTGTTCTGGTCGTTCCGCATCATGGCCGGCCTGGGCATGCTGATGATCGGCGTGGGCCTGTGGAGTGCCTGGCTGCGCTGGCGCGGTGGCCTGTACACCAACCGCCTGTTCCTGACCCTGGCCATGTGCATGGGCCCATCCGGCCTGATCGCCTTGCTGGCGGGCTGGTTCACCACCGAGATCGGCCGTCAGCCGTGGGTCGTGTACGGCCTGATGCGCACCGCCGATGCGGTGTCCAACCACAGCGTCACGCAGATGAGCGTCACCCTGGTGCTGTTCGTGGTGGTGTATTTCTCGCTGT
This sequence comes from Pseudomonas sp. JC1203, assembly GCF_056175065.1. Classification (NCBI taxonomy): domain Bacteria; kingdom Pseudomonadati; phylum Pseudomonadota; class Gammaproteobacteria; order Pseudomonadales; family Pseudomonadaceae; genus Pseudomonas; species Pseudomonas sp. JC1203. Next base: position 207,722 of record NZ_JBWCAM010000008.1, on the reverse strand, counting down.
TCGGTACTGGCTTCGGCTACATGATGCGCCTGGTGCGCAAAGGTCCGAAAACCCACGAAGGCGCCGAAGCTACCCATGGTGGCCCTGGACAGCCACGTACGCCTGCACGCCCTCTCTCCGCCGCCCACGAAGGCAGCGAAGAAGGCCACGCCGACAGCCTGAGCAAGGGGAACTGAGTCATGGGTATCGATCTACCACTGATCTGGGCCGTGATCATTATCTTCGGCATCATGATGTACGTGATCATGGACGGCTTCGACCTGGGTATCGGGATTCTCTTCCCGTTCATCAAGGGCGAGTCCGACCGTGATGTAATGATGAACACCGTCGCCCCCGTGTGGGACGGCAACGAAACCTGGTTGGTACTGGGCGGTGCGGCGCTGTTCGGCGCCTTCCCGCTGGCCTACTCGGTGGTGCTGGAAGCGCTGTACCTGCCGCTGATCCTCATGCTCATCGGCCTGATCTTCCGCGGCGTGGCATTCGAGTTCCGCTTCAAGGCCCGTGCCGACAAGCGTCACATCTGGGACAAGGCGTTTATCGGCGGCTCGCTGCTGGCCACCTTTGCCCAGGGCGTGGCCCTGGGTGCCTTCATCGATGGCATCCCGGTGGTCAACCGCGCATACGCCGGTGGTGGCCTGGACTGGCTGACGCCGTTTACCGTGTTCTGCGGCCTGGCGCTGATCGTGGCCTACGCCCTGCTGGGTTGCACCTGGCTGATCATGAAGACCGAAGGCAGCCTGCAGGAGGCCATGCACAAGCTGGCCAAGCCGCTGGCCCTGGGCCTGCTGCTGGTCACCGGCATCGTCAGTATCTGGACGCCGCTGACCCACGCCGACATCGCCAACCGCTGGTTCAGCATGCCTAACCTGCTGTGGTTCATGCCGGTGCCGCTGCTGGTGCTGCTGTCGCTGTACGGCCTGCTGAAGTCGGTGTCGCAACGCGCCCACTACATGCCGTTCATCATGACCCTGATCCTGATCTTCCTGGGGTACAGCGGCCTGGGCATCAGCCTGTGGCCGAACATCATCCCGCCGTCGATCTCGATCTGGGACGCAGCGTCGCCACCGCAAAGTCAGGGCTTCATCCTGGTGGGCACGCTGTTCATCATCCCGTTCATCCTGGTGTACACCTTCTGGAGCTACTACGTGTTCCGCGGCAAGGTGACCCATGAAGATGGCTACCACTGACAGAACCCTGTAGCAGCGGCCCCAGGCCGCGTCCGACGCCCCCGCGCGGGAAAGCCGGACGCAGCCTGCGGCAGCTGCTGCGGACGTACACAGGAGAGCATGCGATGAGCAGCAAGGAACATGAACCCGACCCAGCCGCCAACAGCCCGTGGTGGAAACGCGTGGGCTGGTTGCTGGTGATTTGGGCGGGCAGCATCGTGGCCCTGGGCATCGTCGCCGAACTGCTGCGCATGTTCATGACTGCGGCGGGCATGAAGTCCCATTGAAATACCGTCTCATCCCATCCGCTGTTTAGCACAGGCAGCGGTTTTACAGCCCTCTTCGGAGGGTTTTTTTTTGCCTGGGATTATTGGCCGGTAGCCGCCGCCTGACGGCAGCGGCTACGGCGCGGGCAGTTACTTGCGGGCTTTGAGAATCACGAACTTCGGCGTCGCCGCCACCTGCTCTACGCCGCGGAACAGCCGGGCCAGCTTGCTGTGGTAGCCCAGGTGGCGGTTGCCGACGATGTACAGCGCGCCGCCCACCACCAGCGCTTCACGTGCCTGCTGGAACATGCGCCAGGCCAGGAAGTCGCCCACCACCTGGGCCTGGTGGAAGGGCGGGTTGCACAGCACTACGTCCAGCGACTGCGGCGCCTGGCCGGCCAGGCCGTCACCGGCGCGCACGGTCACTTCGCGGTCGCCCAGGGCGGCCTGCCAGTTCTCGGCGGCCGACTGCACGGCCATGTACGACTCGTCCACCAGGGTGTAGTGCGCCTGCGGGTTCTGCAGTGCGCTGGCAATGGCCAGCACGCCGTTGCCGCAGCCCAGGTCGGCCACCCGCGCTTCGCCCAGGCCTGTGGGCAGGTGTGGCAGGAACGCGCGGGTGCCAATGTCCAGGCCTTCGCGGCAGAACACGTTGGCGTGGTTCAGCAGTTCTACCGGCGGCTGCTCCAGGCGGTAACGGCTGGGGTAGGGCGAGGTGAACGGCCCGCGCACCTCGCTGGTGGCAATCAGCAGTCGCGCTTTCTTCACGGCCAGCGAGGCGCTGACCGGGCCTACGTACTGCGCAAGCAGGTCGCCTGCGGCGCGGGGCAGGTGCTTGACCATGGCCGCCGCCACGACCTGCGCGCCGGGTGCCAGGTGGCCGTGCAGGCGGATGAGCTGCTCTTCCAGCAGTGCCAGGGTCTTGGGCACGCGGATCAGCACCCGGTCGAACAGGCCGTCCCAGCGCTGGCTGGCCGGCAGCACGGCAATGGCGTCGAACGGCCGGCCGTTGCGCACCAGGTTCTTTTCCAGGGCCTGGCTACCCAGGAACGAATCGCCGCTGCTGACCAGCTCGAACTGGTCCTGCAGGCTGATGGCCAGGGCGCCGAAGCTGTCGTTGAGCACCAGCACGCGGGTGCTTGCCGGCAGCTGCTGCTCGGCCATGTGGCTGAGCAGGTACTCGTCGGCGGCATCGAAGGCCTGCAGCGGCTCGTTGGGCTGGTCGGGCTGGCGAATCAGGTCAAGTTGGGCGAAGGGCGTGGTCAGCACGGGCATGGGGCAGAGACTCGGGGTGGGCAGCTGTAGATTACGCAAGTCTCGGCGGTACCAAACTCGCAGCAGGGGCGCGCCATGCGGCGCTCCGGGGCAGGAATTCTACGTCCATTTGCAGATTAATGCAGGCGCGGTACGTCATAACAACCCTGCCTGAGCGGCGCGGACCACGGCAGCGGTCTTGTTGCCCGTGCCCAGTTTCTTCACGGCGCTGGTGATGTGGAAATTCACCGTGCGTTCCGAAAGGCTGAGAATGGCGGCAATATCACCGGCCGTCTTGCCTTCGGCCGACCAGCGCAGTACTTCCAGTTCGCGCAGCGTCAGGTGGCCGCGCGGGGGTTCAGGTACCTCTGGCTGATCCCCCAGGCGCTGATGCAGCAGGTTGCCCAGCCACAGGCACTCACCCACCTTGCTGCAGAATTCGTCGGCGCTCAGTGGCGAGTCGCGGCGGGCCAGGCTCACCATGCTGATGTGATGGGCGCTGTCGTGGATAGCCAGGCTCAAGCCGTGGCGAATACCGTGGGCCCAGGCGTCCCGGCGGAACTGGGGGGTGGTGCTGAACAACTCGTCGGTCCAGGGCAGCGGCACCACCGAGTGCAGGCAGTGCCTGACGCAGGGGTCCACCGCTGCATAGCCTTTTTGCCGGTAGCGCTGGCACCACGGCGTGGGCATGTTGCTCAGCGCCTCCAGCCGCGGCATGGCCTGTTGCGGGCCGGTGGCGAAGGCCAGGTAGTCGAACCCCAGCTGGCGAGTGAGTTCGAAGGCGGTGCCGAGGACGTCCTCGTTGCCGGCCATGCGCTGTAGGTGGTGCAACTGAGCTTCGTGCCAAATTCTCATGACGACACCTTTGGTTAGGCAAATTACCTGGATCCAAATATCGGTCCGTTGAATCAGTCTAGGTGCAAAATGTGTCGAAATAGATAAACTTGGTCGGTAAAATGGAGTTATCTGCGGCTTTAATCCTGAAAAAGTCATTACAACTTGCGGGTGTTCCCGCGCGCTGGTTTGCAGGACACTAGCAACATTGTTTCCATGGAGAGCACCATGACCGCCAGTGCCGAGAATTTCACCCGCCAGACGTTGCTGGACGTCCAGCCACTGACCCCCAGCCTGTTCACCTTGAGAACCACCCGTGACGCAGGCTTCCGCTTCCGTGCCGGGCAATTTGCCCGCCTGGGGGTGACAAAGGCGGATGGCAGCGTGGTGTGGCGGGCCTATTCGATGGTGTCCTCGCCCCATGACGAGTTCCTGGAGTTCTTCTCCATCGTGGTGCCGGGAGGCGAATTCACCAGTGAGCTGAGCCGCCTGCGTGAGGGCGACACGCTGCTGGTGGACCGCCAGGCCTTCGGTTACCTGACCCCGGACCGCTTCATCGACGGCCGCGACCTGTGGCTGCTGGCGACGGGCACGGGCGTTGCGCCGTTCCTGTCGATACTGCAGGACTTCGAGGTGTGGGAGAAATTCGAGCGCATTATCCTGGTGTACAGTGCCCGCGAAGGCCGGGAACTGGCGTACCAGCCGCTGATTGCCGAGCTGACCGGGCGCGATTACCTGGCGGAGTACGCGCACAAGTTCCAGTACATCCCCATCGTCACCCGCGAGCAGCACCCAGGTGCGCTGGGCGGGCGCATTACCACGTTGATCGAGAATGGCGAATTGGAGGCGGCGGCCGGGTGTGAGCTGACGCCCGAGCATTCGCGCGTAATGATCTGCGGCAACCCGCAGATGATCGATGACACCCGCGCGGTGCTCAAGACCCGCGACATGCGCCTGACCCTGACCCGCAAGCCGGGGCACATCGCGGTGGAAAATTACTGGTAGCGCGGCCGCTACTACACGCACCCGGTAGCAGCGGCCGCAAGGCCGCGTCTCGGCCCTTCATCAAGGCCGCGCGTTCTGCTCTTTCAACAAATCACGAATCTCGCCCAGCAGCAGCTCTTCCTTGGTAGGGGTAGGCGGCAGGGAAGGGGCCTTGGCCTCTTCGCGCTTGAGGCGGTTGATGGCCTTCACGCCCATGAAGATGGCGAACGCCACGATCAGGAAGTCGATCACCGTCTGGATGAACTTGCCGTAGGCCAGCACCACCGCCGGTGCCGTGCCCTGGGCTTCCCTCAGCACCACCGCCAGGTCGCTGAAATCGACGCCGCCAATCAACAGGCCCAGCGGCGGCATGACCACGTCACCCACGAACGACGAGACAATCTTGCCGAACGCCGCACCAATGATGATACCCACGGCCATGTCGACCACGTTGCCTTTGACCGCGAAGGCCTTGAACTCAGCTAGTACGCCCATGTTTTGATATCCCTTGTTACAGATGAATGGTTGCAGGCAGTGTAAGACACCTATTCGCGTCATGCCCAACACCTGGTAACAATGACCCACCTCATTCCCAGAAGTTTTACCCAATCACGTCCGTATCGGTATGATGACTGTTTTTATATACAGGGGTATTCCTCATGGCCAAGGCCAAGCGCTTGTACGGCTGCACCGAGTGCGGCGCCACCTTCCCGAAATGGGCCGGCCAGTGCGGCGAGTGCGGCGCCTGGAACACCCTGACCGAAACCATGATTGAAGCTGGCGCCGCCGCGCCCCCCAGCGGCCGCACCGGCTGGGCCGGCCAGCAGGCGCAGATCAAGACCCTGGCCGAGGTCAGCGTCGAGGAAATACCGCGCTTCACCACCGCCTCCACCGAGCTTGACCGCGTGTTGGGCGGCGGGCTGGTGGACGGCTCGGTGGTGCTGATTGGCGGTGACCCGGGCATCGGCAAGTCCACCATCCTGCTGCAGACCCTGTGCAACATCGCCGCGCGCATGCCGGCGTTGTACGTCACCGGCGAGGAGTCGCAGCAGCAGGTGGCCATGCGCGCCCGCCGCCTGGGCCTGCCCCAGGACCAGCTGCGGGTGATGACCGAGACCTGCATCGAGACCATCATCGCTACCGCCCGGGTCGAGCAGCCCAAGGTGATGGTCATCGACTCCATCCAGACCATCTTCACCGAAGCGCTGCAGTCCGCCCCCGGTGGCGTCTCCCAGGTGCGCGAGAGCGCGGCGCTGCTGGTGCGCTACGCCAAGCAGAGCGGCACCGCCATCTTCCTGGTGGGCCACGTCACCAAGGAGGGCGCCCTGGCCGGCCCGCGCGTGCTGGAGCACATGGTCGACACCGTGCTGTATTTCGAAGGCGAGTCCGACGGCCGCCTGCGCCTGCTGCGTGCGGTGAAGAACCGCTTCGGCGCGGTGAACGAGCTGGGCGTGTTCGGTATGACCGACAAGGGCCTGAAGGAGGTGTCCAACCCCTCGGCCATCTTCCTCACCCGCGCGCAGGAGGAAGTGCCCGGCAGCGTGGTCATGGCCACTTGGGAAGGCACCCGGCCGATGCTGGTGGAAGTGCAGGCACTGGTGGACGACAGCCACCTGGCCAACCCGCGCCGCGTGACCCTGGGCCTGGACCAGAACCGCCTGGCCATGTTGCTGGCCGTACTGCACCGCCACGGCGGCATTCCCACCCACGACCAGGACGTGTTCCTCAACGTGGTGGGCGGCGTGAAGGTGCTGGAAACCGCCTCCGACCTGGCGTTGCTGGCGGCCATCATGTCCAGCCTGCGCAACCGGCCGCTGCCACATGACCTGCTGGTATTCGGCGAGGTGGGTTTGTCGGGCGAAGTGCGCCCCGTGCCCAGCGGCCAGGAGCGCCTGAAGGAAGCCGCCAAGCACGGCTTCAAGCGCGCCATCGTGCCCAAGGGCAACGCGCCGAAGGAAGCGCCGGCCGGCTTGCAGATCATCGCCGTGACCCGCCTGGAGCAGGCCCTCGACGCCCTCTTCGAATAGCACCACCGCCCCGTAGCAGCGGCCGCAGGCCGCGTCCCGGAGCAACGCAGGGCCGCCGCCGGACTCGCTACACCCTGTGGGAGCTGGCTGGCCAGCGAGATGTTGGGGCCATAAAAGCTCGCTGGCAAGCCAGCTCCCACAAGACAGTTGCTTCATGTCGTAGAGGGTGTGGGTGCTGTCCTGGGCAGCCAGCAGGTTGGTCTGCTCGCCGCTGTACAGGTACGCCTCGTTGCCGGCGGTGATTTTGCTGGCGACCAGGGTGGTGTCGCGCTGGGCTTCGCTGGTGAAGTTGTTGCCCGCGGTGAAGGTGGAAGCGCGTTGAGTGGTGGTGTCGTTTTCTTCCTTGATGCGTTTTTTGTCGTCTTTGCTGCGGCTTTCCACCTTATGGACGTCGCCTGCGGAGGCCACGTTGAAATCTCGCTCCACAGCCTGGAATGGCAATGCGGCCAGCACTGCGGCGGCGCGTTCAGTGGTGCAGGACCTTCAAAACGCCAAGGTGTTGCTGACGTGGGAGGACGGTAAACCGGTGGTCGCCGATGGCGCAAAGGTTTATGAGTTCAGCGCTACGCCAGCGCAGTTCAAAGACAATGCGCTGTTCAATTCGGCCAACTCGACTACCTACGACCCACCAGGAGGTGTTGGTGTCGTTCCTGACAAGTGGGTTGAGCAGTATGGTGAATCGGTAGCGACTAAAAAGCTTCGCGAGATCGGCGCTATCTCCAACAATGCTGAGCTGAACGCTGATCAGTGGCACGCGTTGGAGCGTTATGCCACTGGTGGGGTGGATACTAGTACAGTCGATCTGGATGTGTTGTTGGCTGTGGTACCTGGGGCCAGTGCGGCCAAGGGTGGGCTAACAGCTGTATTGGGTGCGCTGGCTGAAGCAAGGTCGGCATCCATAGCGGCTAAAAGCATGGCGAAGTCTGGGGTAAATGCTGCAGAGGAGGTCCTGACTGTCGACACTCCTCTGATTCCGGCAACGTCTGCTATTGCCAGAGAGAGATTAAGGGAGGATCTGGCAGCGCAGGCGGGAATTCCCCGCAATATACTCGACGACCCGACCAGCGTGTGGGGAAAGTCAATTGAACAAATCAAGCAGTCATTTACTATGGACGGTGCAGCGGTAGTAGACTCTACTCGCTCTGGTACCTCCGGGCTTTCTCAAGCGTTCAAGATCGACGGCGGGGCTTCAGGAATCAAGGAAATTCAGTATAGCCCCTCGACAGTGGACGCTGAAATTAAAACAACTAACATAGGTGAATATTATAAAATCACTCTAAAGGATGGGAGTAAAATTAAAGTGGTTCAACCGACGGATTATAGGCCGACATTTGATGAGAATGGGCCGATATATGATAAGGCAACGATCTACTTGAATCCTCAAGGTCAGCAGGTTAAGTTCGACCCTGCGAGAAATATGTGGGTGCCAAAGTGAATATCGATGATGGTTTTGTCGTGTCGTGGGATGCTCCAGTTGTACCTTCGGTGTCGTTGGCTGGTATCCCACTGAAGACTAGTGCTCAGCGGCTTCGAGAAGTGTTGTTGCGCTCGGCTGTAGATGATGGGTTGTCGGTTTTTCAGTTTGATCGGGGGCCGCGCCTGCGATTGGAAAGCTATAGCCTTGATGAGTACGGTAACGGCGGATACGCTTTCTTTCTGTTGGATAGAGAAATAATAAATAAGTCAACAGCGTTGATCCCCGCGCTATCTATCATGATTAGAGAGTATAAGGTGTACGCGCTCAAGATTTATGATTTCAGCTTCCCTGGTGAACGTTGTCGAGATTATATTTATAGAGGGAAATTGCCCCAAGCCATCGGGCTGGGGGATCGGGTAGCCGTTTTGAGTCAATTCACCAAGTTGGAGTTTGATGAGGCGGAGGGGTGGTTCTATACCGATGTCGATTATGGTGGGCTGGAAGTTACCGGTCTGGGAATTCCGCTTGAAGATTATCCTGATCAAAAAATTAACGCGCTTTGTGTGATATCGAAAAGCCCCTGCTGTGACTGAAATGACATGTGCTGAAATGCTAGTGCATTACTGGTTTGGCGGGGTTCGGAGAGTTTGATTGTTATAGCCTAGTCTGTAAGGATGGCAGGGAGTGAGGGTTTATCCCTCGTCTTTCTCCGATTTTCGAGTAGGCTTCGCTCGAAAAGTTTATGAAGGAGGGTAGAGGTCAGCAGTATGTGCTCAGTAAAGATGGTGGTGAAAATTTTCAGAATTAAAAATATTACCGCCCTGGGTAATGAATGAGAGGGGTTATGAACCTTCTTCAGTTTGACAGGGAGCTTGTCCCGTTGCTCCAAGGATATTCCGTGGAATATTCTCAGTTTGAGGACGGAGATTTCGGGGCGCTTGAACGCGTGGAGCTGGATGGCTTTAGTAAGGTGGCTACGATCGAATTTTGGTCTAGGGGGTGGGTTGGGGTCGATATATATGATTGTTTGATAGGTCAGCAGCTTATGAATGTGCTTCTTTCTCCGTATGATGCGGAACTTGAAGTTGATGTCTTCCAGACATTTATTTCCATCTTGAAGCAGTAGGTCTGACGGGGGCGTAGAACTTTCAAGGGCAGGGGATTTGGTTAACTGGTCTCTGAGCGTTATGCGTCAGGGGGGCTGGTAGTGCGGTCAGTTGAGGTAGGTTTTTTGAGTCAGAAAATAAGTTTATCGGTTTATAACCAATCGACCCCAACCTTACCGCCCCGAGAAACCTTTTGAGATCGGCCTGCGGTTAATCCTAGTTTGATGAAAGGGGTTTTTATGTGTACTGCGCTTGATAAGCTTATGCAGATCGGAGGTGATCCGTTGGGCGGGAGTACGAATTACGGTTTGCTGTCTAAGGTTTTTGGCGAGCCCTCGGGGCTTGAAAAGCGCAGCCTGGCGGCAGCGGCTACAGTCCCGGGGGCAGCTTCCCCCCTCAAACCTCCACCAACGCCCCCAACTCCCGCTCCAGCTCCTCCATATCCCCCAGGTTCAACTCGATGATGCGGCGCAAATGGCCGATATCCTCCAGGCCGATGTGCAGGCACGCAAACCCCAGGTGCCCATGCTCTTCATGACGCAATTCAGCGTCCATGCGCACTTCGATCAGGTCGGTGAGGTGGATGTTGATCTGGAAGTGCTTGCGCGGGTCGACGTCCCAGTGTTCGGGGCGCTGGATCAGGGCGCCGCGCAGGGACAGGTCGATGAGTTTCACCCACCAGCTGCGGTCGCCCTGGCTGATCTGGGTCTTGGCGTCGAAGGCGACGCGCTTGAAGCGGCGGCGCTCGTCGTGGGTGTCGGTCATGGCTGCGGCCCTCTGCGATTCCCATGACTATAGCTTAGTGTCTCAAAGCCATCTTCGAACCCGTCGACAATACTGACGATAGGTTTCGCCGAACTGTTGCTCCAGTTGCGCCTCGTCGGGGCGGATGACGGCGCGGTTCATGATGGCGATCAGCGCGGGCAACAGCAGCCACGGCCACAGGCTGCTCAGCAGCACGCCGATGCCGGCGTACGACAGCGTGTCGCCGAGGTTCACCGGGTTGCGCGAAACGGCGAAGGGGCCGCTCTGCAGCAGGGCGTCGGGCTGTTCGAAGTTGCTGGGGCTGGTGGCCTGGCGCTTGAAGCGCAGCATGGCCCAGAACGACAGGCCCTGGCCCAGCACTATCAGGGCAATGCCGGTGGCGCGTGTCCAGCTGGTGTCGGGCACGGGCAGGGGCAGGGCGTAGCTCAGGGCGATGGCCACGGCAATGAAGGTCAGGTACAGCAGCGGTGGTGGAAACGGGGCCTTGGGCATGGGTGCAGTCCTGTGCGGGGGGCTTACTTATTGCGACCCGCGTTTGGCCGCGGTGTTCACTGGTCCGCTGGTGCTTGCCAAGTGCCAGGCAAGGGCGGATAAAAATGATGGTTGTCCTGTAAAAGAGCGCTCTAGACCAACGTAAGGGGTGGCCTTTCCCTTCAGTCTCGCTAGACTCGCAGGGCTGACTTTCGTATCCACTTGGTTGGAATAAAAAAAATGAACAACAACAATAGTCCGCTCCGCCATCTGCCATGGCTGATCGTGGCAGTACTGGGAGCGTGCGCCCTCGGCGTCGTGGCGTTGCGCCGCGGCGAAGCGGTCAACGCACTGTGGATTGTGGTGGCGGCGGTGGCTATCTACCTGGTTGCCTACCGTTACTACAGCCTCTTCATCGCCAACACCGTGATGCAGCTGGACCCGCGTCGGGCCACGCCGGCGGTGCTCAACAATGACGGTCTGGACTACGTGCCGACCAACAAACACATTCTCTTCGGCCACCACTTTGCCGCCATCGCTGGCGCAGGCCCGCTGGTGGGCCCGGTGCTGGCCGCGCAGATGGGCTACCTGCCCGGCACGCTGTGGCTGATTGCCGGCGTGGTGCTGGCCGGCGCGGTGCAGGACTTCCTGGTGCTGTTCATGTCCACGCGGCGCAACGGGCGCTCGCTGGGGGACATGGTGCGCGAGGAAATGGGCCGCATTCCCGGCACCATCGCCCTGTTCGGTTGCTTCCTGATCATGATCATCATCCTCGCGGTGCTGGCGCTGATCGTGGTCAAGGCCCTGGCCGACAGCCCATGGGGCATGTTCACGGTGATGGCGACCATCCCGATAGCCATGTTCATGGGCGTGTACATGCGCTACATCCGCCCGGGCCGCATTGGCGAGATCTCGGTGGTGGGCGTGGCGTTGCTGCTGGGCTCGATCTGGCTGGGGGGCCAGATTGCCGCGGACCCATCGTGGGCCAAGGTGTTCACCTTCACCGGTATCCAGATCACCTGGATGCTGATCGGCTACGGCTTCGTGGCGGCGGTGCTGCCGGTGTGGCTGGTGCTGGCACCGCGTGACTACCTGTCCACCTTCCTCAAGATCGGCACCATCGTGGCCCTGGCCATCGGCATTCTGGTGACCATGCCAGTGCTGAAAATGCCGGCCCTTACCCAGTTCATCGACGGCACTGGCCCGGTGTGGAAGGGCGGGTTGTTCCCGTTCCTGTTCATCACCATCGCCTGTGGCGCGGTGTCGGGCTTCCACGCACTGATTTCCTCGGGCACCACGCCCAAGCTGCTGGATAACGAAACCAATGCCCGCTACATCGGTTACGGCGGCATGCTGATGGAGTCGTTCGTGGCGATCATGGCCATGGTCGCCGCGTCGGTGATCGAGCCGGGCGTGTACTTCGCCATGAACAGCCCGCCCGCCGTGGTCGGTACTGACGTGGTGGCGGTGGCGACGGCGGTCAGCAACTGGGGCTTTGCCATTACCCCGGAAGCGCTGACGGCCGTGGCCCATGACATTGGTGAAACTACCATCCTGGCCCGCGCCGGTGGTGCGCCGACCCTGGCAGTGGGTATCGCGCAAATCCTGCACCAGGTGCTGCCGGGTGAGAACACCATGGCGTTCTGGTACCACTTCGCGATCCTGTTCGAGGCGCTGTTCATCCTCACCGCAGTGGACGCCGGCACCCGTGCCGGGCGGTTCATGCTGCAGGACCTGTTGGGCTCGTTCGTGCCGGCGCTGAAACGCACCGAGTCGTGGACCGCCAACATCATCGGCACCGCCGGTTGCGTGGCGCTGTGGGGCTGGCTGCTGTATCAGGGCGTGGTCGACCCGCTGGGCGGCATCAACACCCTGTGGCCGCTGTTCGGTATTTCCAACCAGATGCTGGCCGGTATCGCGCTGATGCTGGGCGTGGTGGTACTGATCAAGATGAAGCGCCAGCGCTACATCTGGGTGCCGCTGATTCCGGCAGTGTGGCTGCTGATCTGCACCACTACCGCAGGCTTCATCAAGCTGTTCGATGCCAACCCGGCCGTCGGCTTCCTGGCTTTGGCGAAGAAATACAGCACGGCGCTGGACGCCGGGCAGATCATTGCCCCGGCCAAGGACATCAACCAGATGCAGCACGTCATCTTCAACGCGTATACCAACGCGGCGCTGACCGGGCTGTTCCTGCTGGTGGTGTTCTCGATCTTGCTGTTTGCCATCAAGGTCAGCATCGCGGCCTGGGGCAAGAAGGAACGCACCGACAAGGAATCGCCCTTCCAGGCGGTTCCCGAAGCGTGATGAGCGAGGTAGGCAGACATGTTCAATGACCTGAGCCGGCTGGGCAAATACCTGGGGCAGGCCGCGCGCCTGATGGTAGGCATGCCCGACTACGACAACTACGTAGAGCATATGCAGACCAAGCACCCGGACAAGCCGGTGATGGACTACGAGGCGTTCTTCCGCGAACGCCAGGAGGCCCGCTACGGCGGCAAGGGCGGGCCGAAGTGTTGTTGAAATAAGCCATGCCCCCACTAGTTGGGGGCATGTTTTTCGTAGCAGCTGCCGCAGGCTGCGTCCGGGCACACGTGATTCCCCAGGTATTGCGCGGTGCCTGTGACGCAGCCTGGCGGCAGCTGCTACGGGTTTCCTCTGGAGTATGCATTTGTCTTCCCCCATTCCCGTCACCATCCTCAGCGGCTTCCTGGGCGCCGGCAAGACCACCTTGCTGCGCCACCTGCTGAAGGCCGAGCACGGCCTGAAAATAGCCGTCATCGAGAACGAATTCAGCGACGCCGGCATCGACACGCAACTGCTGGGCGACGCCCCGGTGCAGGTCATGACCCTGGCCAACGGTTGCGTGTGCTGCACCATCCACACCGACCTGACCAAGGCGCTGTTCCTGCTGCTGGAACGCCTGGACAGCGGCGAGCTGGCCTTCGACCGCCTGGTGATCGAGTGCACCGGCCTGGCCGACCCCGCGCCCGTGGCGCAGACCTTTTTCATCGACGAGGAGCTGCGCGAGCGCTACATCCTCGACGGCATCATTACCCTGGTGGACGCCGCCAACGCCGACGTACACCTGACGCAGACCATCGCCCAGGCCCAGGTAGGCTTTGCCGACCGCCTGCTGGTCAGCAAGACCGACCTGGTCAGCCCTGAAGCCTTCGAGGCGCTGAGCCAACGGCTTACCCGCATCAACCGCCGCGCCCCGGTGCGCGTGGTGCAGCATGGCGAGATCGACCTGGCCGAGCTGCTGGACGTGCGCGGCTTCAACCTCACCGCCAGCCTCAGCCTGCGCCCGGTGGTGGCCGCTGGTAGCCTGGATCGCATCAGCAGCCTGGTGCTGCGCACCGACCAGCCACTGGAGATCGACCGCCTCAGCGACTTCATGAACCAGCTGCTGGAAGACCACGGCCGCCAGCTGCTGCGCTACAAGGGCGTGCTGAACATTGCCGGCGAAGACCGCCGCCTGGTGTTCCAGGGCGTGCTCAAGCTGTACGGCTTCGACTGGGACACCGAGTGGGCCCCGGGGGAGGCGCGCGAGAGCGTGATGGTGTTCATCGCCGACGACCTGCCCGAGGAAAAGATCCGCGCCGGCTTCGCCGCGTTGCAGGCTTAACCGATCGGTCATGTTTCGCTGTTAGCGTGGCGCCCCTGCCCACCCCCTGACAGCGGAGCACCGATGCGTTCACGCCATACCCCACGGCCCTGGTTGGCCCTTGCCCTGTTGCTGGCGCTGCCGGCGGCACGCGCCGATTTCAGCATTCCCGGCTTCGAGCTGGTGCACACGGTGCCGCTGGCCACCGCCCTGCAAACCCCCGACCTGCGCGCGCCCGGGCCGGTGTGGGAGCAGCTGTTCGACAACGCCCGGCACAGCATCGACATCGAGCAGTTCTATGCCGTGGACCATGCCGGTTCGGTGATGGCGCAGGTGATCAACCACCTGCAGGCCGCTGGCGAGCGGGGGGTGAAGATCCGCTTCCTGCTGGAAGACAAGGGCCAGAAGCTCTCCGACCCGGCCACCCTGGCGCGGCTGCGCACCATCCCCAACCTGACCTTCGCCGTGCTGCCCTACGCACAGCTGACCGGCAACGGCATCATTCACGCCAAGTTCATGGTGGTGGACGGCAAGCAGGCGTTCGTCGGCAGCCAGAATTTCGATTGGCGCTCCATGGAGCATATCCACGAGACCGGCATGCTCATCAGCGAGCCGCAAATGGCCGCCCAGGTGCAGGCCATCTTCAACCAGGACTGGGCCGCCGAGCAGGCGCTCAGCCAGCACCAACCTGTGCCCCAGCCGGCCCATGGTGCCACGCCGCCGCGCACCGGCAATTACCTGGTGGCCAGCCCGGCGCGCTTCAACCCGCAGGGTGTGGGTGATTCAGAGCAGGAGCTGCCACAGCTGCTGGCCGAGGCCAAACACGAGGTGCGCGTGCAACTGCTCGACTATGCGCCGCTGTCCTACGGCCCCGACCATACCCGCCCTTACTATCCGGTCATCGACGACGCCTTGCGCGCCGCCGCCGCCCGGGGCGTGCAGGTGAAGCTGATGGTGTCGGACTGGAACACTGCCGAGCCCGAACTTGCCTACCTCAAGAGCCTTGCCGTGCTGCCCAACGTGCAGGTGCGCATCGTCACCCTCCCCGAGGCGCCCACGGGCTTCATTCCGTATGCGCGGGTGACCCATAGCAAGACCATGGACGTTGATGACCAGGTGGCGTGGGTGGGTACGAGCAACTGGCTGGGTGGCTACCTGGACAAGTCGCGCAACCTTGAAGTGGTGATGCGCAACCCGGCCATGGCCTCGCGCGTAGGCCAACTGCATGCGCAGCTGTGGGACAGCCCTTACGCGCACCCGCTGCAGCTGGACAAGACCTACCCAGCCCCACACCCCGGCACCCCGTAGCAGCTGCCGAAGGCTGCGCCCAGCGCCCTGGACGCGGCCTCCGGCCGCTGCTACGGAAGCAGGCAATGTCCCCCGTAGCAGCTGCCGAAGGCTGCGTCCGGGCATAAAAAAACCGGCTCGATGAGCCGGTTTTTTTTGCGTCAGGGTACTGCTATCAGTTGCCGTAAACCGGCAGCTTGGCGCAGATGGCCTTGACCTTCTCGCGAACGGCGTCGATCACCGCTTCGTTGTTCAGGTCCGCCAGGATGTCGCAGATCCAGCCGGCCAGTTCCTTGCACTCTGCTTCCTTGAAGCCACGAGTGGTCACGGCCGGGGTGCCGAAGCGCAGGCCCGAGGTGACGAACGGGGAGCGCGGGTCGTTTGGCACCGAGTTCTTGTTCACGGTGATGAAAGCCTTGCCCAGGGCGGCGTCGGCGTCTTTACCGGAGATTTCCTGCTTGATCAGCGACAGCAGGAACAGGTGGTTCTGAGTACCGCCCGACACCACGTCGAAGCCGCGCTCGATGAACACGCCGGCCATGGCCTGGGCGTTCTTCACCACTTGTTGCTGGTAAGCCTTGAACTCAGGCTGCAGCGCTTCCTTGAAGCACACGGCCTTGGCGGCGATGACGTGCTCCAGCGGGCCGCCCTGGGCGCCTGGGAAGACGGCCGAGTTCAGCTTCTTCTCGATGTCTGCGTTGGCGCGGGCCAGGATCAGGCCGCCACGTGGACCGCGCAGGGTCTTGTGGGTGGTGGTGGTGACCACGTCGGCGAACGGCACAGGGTTGGGGTAGACGCCAGCGGCGACCAGGCCGGCCACGTGGGCCATGTCGACGAACAGGTAGGCGCCTACCTTGTCGGCGATTTCACGGAAGCGGGCGAAATCCAGCACCTGCGAGTAGGCGGAGAAACCGGCCACGACCATTTTCGGCTTGTGCTCGACGGCCAGGCGCTCTACTTCGTCGTAGTCGATCAGGCCGTTGGCGTCGATGCCGTACTGGACAGCGTTGTACAGCTTGCCGGACGAGGAAACGCTGGCGCCGTGGGTCAGGTGACCGCCGTGGGCCAGGCTCATGCCCAGGATGGTGTCGCCAGCCTGCAGCAGGGCCAGGTAGACGGCAGCGTTGGCCTGGGAGCCGGCGTGCGGCTGGACGTTGGCGTAGTCGGCGCCGAACAGCTCTTTGGCGCGGTCGATGGCCAGTTGCTCAACCACGTCGACGTATTCGCAGCCACCGTAGTAGCGCTTGCCTGGGTAGCCTTCGGCGTACTTGTTGGTCAGCACCGAGCCTTGGGCTTCCATGACGGCTGGGCTGGTGTAGTTTTCCGAGGCGATCAGCTCGATGTGCTCTTCCTGGCGCTGAGCTTCTTGCTCCATGGCGGCAAAGAGATCGGCGTCGTACTTGGCAAGGGTCAAATCACGGCTGAACATGGCGGTCCTCAAGGATCGTGCTGGAAAAAGGTGATCAGGCGCGCATTCTACCCCATCGCGTTTTATCTGGCATATGAAAGGCAGTCATTGCCTTGACGAGTGGTGTTCATGACGCCTCTGTGGGAGCTGGCTTGCCAGCGAGTTCTTTGGGGGCTCCACAAGCTCGCTGGCAAGCCAGCTCCCACAATGTTCAGTCGAACATGAATAGGGCGTCATTGCTGAATTGCGCCTCGAAACGGCTGGCCTGCATGGGGCGGCCGAACAGGTAGCCCTGCACCTCGTCGCAGCCGTGCTCGCGCAGGAAGTCCAACTGCTCATGGGTTTCCACGCCTTCGGCGATTACCGCCAGGTTCAGGCTGTGGGCCATGGCGATGATGGCGCGGGCGATCTGCGCGTCCTGCTCGCCTTCGGGCAGGCCGTCGACGAAGGTGCGGTCGATTTTCAGCACGTCGATGGGGAACTGCTTGAGGTAGTTGAGCGACGAGTAGCCGGTGCCGAAGTCGTCCACGGCGATGCTCAGGCCCAGGAACTTCAGGCTGTCGAGGATCTGCATGGCTTCGTTGACTTCGCGCATCAGGATACTTTCGGTCAGTTCCAGCTCCAGGCAGGCCGGTGGCAGCCCGGTTTCCTTGAGGATGTTGGCGATGCGCGTGCCCAGCTGGCCATCCGAGAACTGCCGCGCCGAGATGTTCACCGACACTTTCGGCACCCGCACCTTGGCCTGGTGCCAGGCACGCAGCTGGCGGCAGGCCTCGGTCAGCACCCAGTCGCCGACGTCCACCACCAGGCCCAGCTCTTCGAGCACCGGAATGAAGTCGCCCGGCGGCACCAGGCCACGGCGCGGGTGGCGCCAGCGCAGCAGTGCCTCGGCACCGGTCAGGCGCTTGCCGTCGCCGCTGAACTGCGGCTGGTAATAAAGCACGAATTCTTTCTGCTCCAGCGCGTGGCGCAGGTCGCTTTCCAGTTCCAGGCGCTCCAGGGCGCTGGCGTTCATGTCGGCCTGGTAGAACTGGAAGTTGTTCTTGCCGCGTTCCTTGGCGTGGTACATGGCGGTGTCGGCGTTCTTCATCAGCTGGCTCAGTTCGTTGCCGTCCTGGGGGCTGAGGGCAATGCCGATACTGGCGGTGACGAAGAACTCGCGGTTCTCCAGCACGAAAGGCGTCACCAGGCTGGTGAGGATCTGCTCGGCCACGTGGATGGCGCGGTTCAGCGCTGCCTCGCGGGTGGCGCGCGGTTGCAGCAGCAGGGTGAACTCGTCGCCGCCCATGCGCGCCACGGTGTCTTCGTCGTCCACGCAGGCCAGCAAACGGGTGGCCATTTCCTTGAGCATGCGGTCGCCGGCGGCGTGGCCCAGCGAGTCATTGATCGGTTTGAAGCGGTCCAGGTCGAGGAACATCAGCACTACCCACGACTTCTGCCGCTCGGCCTGCTGCAGCGCCGTGTGCAGGCGGTCCTGGAACAGTGTGCGGTTGGGCAGGTGGGTGAGGGCGTCGTAGTAGGCCAGGCGGTGGATGCGCTGCTCGCTGGCCTTGCGCTCGCTGATGTCGCTGAAGAAGCACACGTAGCTGGCCAGGTCGCCTTCGTCGTCGAACACGGCGGTGATGCCTACCCAGGCCGGGTAGTGCTCGCCGCTGCGGCGCTTGAGCCACACCTCGCCTTCCCAGGTGCCGCGGGTGTGCAGTTGCTTGATCACGTAGCTGAGGTGCGCCTGCTGCTCCTGGTCTACGGTAAGCATGGTGGGCAGCTGGTCCAGCACCTGCGCCACTTCGTAGCCGCTGACGCGGCTGAAGGCCTCGTTGGCCTGCACGATGTAGCCCGCCGGGTCGGTGATCAGGATGGCCGAGGTGGAGTGCTCGAATACCGTGGCGGCCATGCGCAGGTCTTTCTCGGCGCGGCGCTGCTGGCTGATGTCGCGGGCAACGCCGAGAATGCCCTCGAAGGTGCCGTGGTCGTCCCACACCAGCACCAGGCGCAGTTCGATGGGGATCTTGCGGCCGTCGCCGCGCAGGCAGTCCAGCACAAACAGCTGGGTAGTCAGTTGGCTGCGCAGCGCGGCCAGTTCGTCGGGCTTGTCCAGGACCTTGCTGACCCGCTCGATCAACTGGTAGATGCCGGTCAATTGCTGCGGGTTGGCGATGGTCGATTGCCAGCCGTTGTCGAACACCCACTTCACGTCGTAGCCCAGCACCGCCTGCACCGAGGGGCTGACATAGTTGAGCGCCAGCTGGCTGTCGGTTGAGAAGATCACGTCGCTGATGCTCTCGGCCAGCATGCGGTAGCGCTGTTCGCTGTCGCGCAGCGATTCACTGGCCTCGATCTGCTCGGTGACGTCCTTGGCCACGCCGATAATGCGCGTGACGCGGCCTTCGCTGTCACGGGCCAGGGCCTGTTCGCGAATGTCGAAGCGCAGCCAGCGCCCGTCCTTGTGCTTGAAGCGCAGCTGGCACTGCTGCATTTCCACGTCGGCGTCCTGGCGGCGGGCCAGGCGCATGCGCTGGTAGTCGCTGGCGTCTTCGGGGTGCAGCAGTATTTCCCAGAAATATTCGCCCATCTGCACCAGCTCGGGCTTGCTGAAGCCCAGGGTCTGGCCCAGGTGGTGGTTGCTGTAGATCATGCGCTGGCTCAGCACGTCCTGCACATACAGGTGGTCGGGCACGGTGCGTACCACGTCCGACCAGAAGCCTTCGCGCTCCACCAAAGACAGTTCGATGCTCTTGCGGCTGGTGACGTCGTTGATGCTGAGGATCACCGAGCCGTAGTCGCCGCTGGCATGTGGCAGGCGCAGGGTGAGCCACAGGTACTGATGCTGGCCCAGGCGGTCGCTGATGCGGATCTCGGTTTCCAGCTCCAGCTGTTCGCCCAGCAGGGTGTCCAGCAACTGCCGGCCCATGCTGGCGTTGTCCAGGTGCGTGCTTGCGAACAGGCGCTGCCAGGCGCCCTGGCTATCTTCGACGTTGAGCAGGTCGAGGGCCATCTGGTTGACTTCGGTGATGCGCAGTTGCTGCATCAACTGGTCACGGGCAGCCGGTTTTGCGGCCAGCCAGGCTTCCAGTTCTGCCGGGGTGTTGATGGCGCTTTCGCCAAGGAAGTCCTGCAGGGCGCACAGGTCCAGCACGCACAGGGCCACGCCGGTGCCTTCGAAGATGTCGTGGTAGCGGCGGCGGTCTTCGTGCAGCTGGCGCTGGCGGCGGCGCAGGTTGAACAGCGCCATCAGCGGCAGCAGCGAGCAGGCGCCCAGCAGCAGGAACTTGCCGATCAGGGCCGGCAGCAGTTGCAGTTCGGCCTCGTGTTCGTCGAACAGTGTGCGCAGCTGCCAGTCGGTGTTGGCCAGCGGCACGCTGGTGACGCTCTGGGCCTGTTCGCGGGCGCTCAGCGCCAGGCCTGTCTCGCTGCTGCGCGGGTCGCGCTGCAGCACCAGCGCCGGCTCACGGCTTTCCAGCAGCCAGCGCGGTGGGGCGGTGGGGTCCACGCGGTGGGTGAGGATGGAGTAAACAGAGGTGTCCAGGCGCAGCAGCCAGTAGCCTTCGCCCGGGTGTTCGCTGGCGCTGAGCAGCAGGTACACCTGGTGGGCGTCGGGGCTCTGGCTGAAATGGAAATTTTCGCCCTGGCTGCGCTTCACCAGGCCCGGCAGGTCGTAGCCGGGCGCAGCATGGCCGTTGTCCGCCAGCACGTTGCCCTGGCTGTCCAGGCGGGCCACGCTCTGCACCGCCGGCAGGTGCGCCTGCAGCAGGGCCTGTACGCCCTGGGGCGTCTGCGCATCGCCGCTGGTGGCGCGGTACAACGCCTGCTGGCCTTTGAGGGCCATGTTCAGCCCCAGGTGTTCACCCAGCACCGTGGTGTAGTCCAGGGTGCGCTGCCGCTGGTCGGCGACGCTGTGCCTGAATTGGTCCAGCAGTTGCCACACCAGCAACGTCAGCAGCAGCAGGGCCAGGAGCGCCAGCGCGCTTTTCAGGGTGCCGCGCGTCGGCTCGCCGGTCGCATTGATCGGGGAGCGCAGGGATGACGGCTGGTTGAGGTTGGTCAAACTGTGATCCTGCGGTCTGGCTGGCTGTGACAAGTGGCTGGCGAGAGGCGTTGCAGCCCGCTGCAACGGGGGCTCAGGCCATAAACTGCGCGCACTATAAGCCGGACGCCCGAAGGGCGGCTAGCATGCCTTGTTTTATGGCCATGTGCCACCAGTGGTTGCAGGTCGTTTGCCCTGTCTCGCGCATTCCGGTAGCTTTGACCTTCTCGCGGATTCTTCATCTGTCTACTGTCACCAGGTTTCTCATGGCTCAATACGTCTACACCATGCATCGGCTGAGCAAAGTTGTGCCGCCGAAGCGGGAAATTCTCAAAAACATTTCCTTGTCGTTCTTCCCTGGCGCCAAGATCGGCGTGCTGGGCCTCAACGGCTCGGGTAAATCCACCCTGCTGAAAATCATGGCCGGCGTCGACAAGGAATTCGACGGTGAAGCCCGCCCGATGCCCGAGCTCAACGTGGGTTATCTGCCGCAAGAGCCACAACTTGACCCGGCCAAGACCGTGCGTGAAGTCGTGGAAGAAGCGGTCAGCGTCATCAAGGACGCCCAGGCGCGCCTCGATGAAGTGTATGCCGCCTACGCCGAACCGGATGCCGATTTCGACAAATTGGCCGCCGAGCAGGCCAAGCTCGAAGCCATCCTGCAGGCCAGCGACGGCCACAACCTGGAGCGCCAGCTGGAAGTGGCTGCCGACGCCCTGCGCCTGCCGGCCTGGGACGCGAAGGTAGAACACCTGTCGGGTGGTGAAAAACGCCGCGTGGCCCTGTGCCGCCTGCTGCTGTCGGCCCCCGACATGCTGCTGCTCGACGAACCGACCAACCACCTGGACGCCGACTCCGTCGCCTGGCTGGAGCACTTCCTGCACGACTTCCCGGGCACCGTGGTAGCGATCACGCACGACCGTTACTTCCTGGACAACGTGGCGGGCTGGATCCTGGAGCTCGACCGCGGCGCCGGCATTCCTTACGAGGGCAACTATTCGGGTTGGCTGGAAGCCAAGTCCGATCGTCTGGCCCAGGAATCCAAGCAGCAGTCGGCCCATGAAAAGGCCATGAAGGAAGAGCTGGAGTGGGTGCGCAAAGGCGCCAAGGCCCGCCAGTCGAAATCCAAGGCACGTCTGCAGCGCTTCGAAGAGATGCAGTCGCAGGAATTCCAGAAGCGTTCGGAAACCAACGAGATCTACATCCCGGCCGGTCCGCGCCTGGGTGACAAGGTCATCGAGTTCAAGAACGTCACCAAGGGCTACGGCGACCGCGTGCTGATCGACAACCTGTCGTTCGCCATGCCCAAAGGCGCCATCGTCGGCGTGATCGGCGGTAACGGTGCCGGTAAGTCGACCCTGTTCCGCATGCTGATGGGCAAGGAACAACCGGATTCGGGCAGCATCGAGATCGGTGAAACCGTGCAGCTGGCCTGCGTGGACCAGAGCCGTGACGACCTCGACGGCAGCAAGACCGTGTTCCAGCAGATCTCCGACGGTTCGGACAACATCCGCATCGGCAACTACGAGATCCCGTCGCGCACCTACGTTGGCCGTTTCAACTTCAAGGGCGGCGACCAGCAGAAGTTCGTCAAGGACCTGTCCGGTGGTGAGCGTGGCCGCCTGCACCTGGCCCTGACCCTGAAAGAGGGCGGCAACGTCCTGCTGCTCGACGAACCCTCCAACGACCTCGACGTGGAAACCCTGCGTTCGCTGGAAGAAGCGCTGCTGGACTTCCCTGGCGCCGCCATTGTGATCTCTCACGATCGGTGGTTCCTGGACCGCGTGGCAACGCACATCCTGGCGTACGAGGATGACTCGCAGGCGGTGTTCTTCGAAGGTAACTACACCGAATACGAAGCCGACCGCAAAAAGCGTCTCGGCGACGCAGCGGCCCAGCCGCATCGGGTACGCCACAAGAAATTGGCGTAAGCAAAAAACGGGGCCTTCGGGCCCCGTTTTTTTATTTCCGTAGCAGCGGCCACCAGGCCGCGTCCTCGGTGGCGGGGCTGGGACGCGGCCTGCGGCCGCTGCTACGGGGGAGGCGTATTCACGGGTGGTACGCCCGCCCTTCACCCTGGGTTTTGCGCTGCTGCCAGGCCCGCTCGCGGTCGTCGCCGTGCTGCACGCTCCAGTCGTTCTGGTTGGGCTGTGCGGCGGCGCTGGCCTGGCATTGGCGGAAGCCGTCGTCCCAACCGGTGGCGTAGACCTTCTCGTTGAGGTAGCGCGGCACATTCTTGCGGAAGAAGCCGTTGACGCCCGCTGCTTCCCGCCCGCTGCCGCAGCCATCCTTGAACCCGTCGGCGTAACCGGGCGGGTACCCTTGGCTGACCATTTGTTCGTGAGTGGACTGGCATCCCGCCAGCGCCACCACCATCAATACCACTGCACAGCGCCACATGATCCGACTCCCGTTTCATGCCCACCGCTCCCGCCTGGAAACTGCGGCGGTCAAACGGTGGACCCGTGAGTCAAGTCTAGGTTCGATTTGGTTGCCGCCGCGTCAAGGCCATGTGATGGAATTGTCAGTAGTGGTACCACTTGAGCTCCAGCATCACCTCGTTGCGTGGCCCTGTGAGCTCGCTGAAGTCGCGCTGGGCGCTCAGGCGCAGGCCCAAGTTGCGTGACAGCTCCCACTGCTGGTTGAGGCTCAGGGTGCGGCGTACTTCGCCGTTAAGGAAATAGTCGCCCTGGGCTTCCAGGCGCAGGTTGCCCAGGCGGTTTTTCCACAGCAGGCCGCTGTCGAAACCGGCGGCGGGGGAGGCCATGGCCGAGAAGTCGTTGTTGTGCTCCAACCGCACCGTGCCCAGGGCGAACGCCAGGGTGTTTTCGCCTAGCTGCCAGGTGCCGCCGGCGCCGCCATTGACATGGCTTACCAGGGTTTCGTCGCCATGCTTGCCCAGCACCCGTTCCAGGCCGCCGGTGACCTGCCACGACAACGGTTGCAGCAGCTCGTTGCGCGGGGTCATGGAGCGGATGGTGGCCAGGTCCAGGCGCTGCACCTGCCAGCGGTTGCCCTCGTACTGGCGCAGCTTCATGTTGAGAATCTCGATTTGCGCGCCCAGTGGGAAGCCCGCGCTATTGTCGTTGAGGTCGTGGTAGGCCATGCGCAGGCCATACTCGCCGAAAGCCTTGCCGTCGCGGCTGCCCACGCCCACCTGCCAGGTGCGCGAGTCGTGGCCGTCCTCGGGCAGGGCGGGGCGCGCCACCTTCAGCGCTGGCGGCGGGTTTTGGCTGATGGCGCGCAGCAACTGGAAGCTGCGTTGGGCACTGGCCGGGTCGCGTTCCTGGGCGGTGGCGCGGTAGCGTTCCAGGCGGTAGGCGGCATCTTGTATCAGCGCCCGGCGTGGGGCCGGCAGGGCCGTATAGGCCGGGTCCTGCAGTTGTTGGGTGTCGGCGGCCACCTTCAGCACCCATTGCTGCTCGTCGGCGTCCAACGGCTTGGCGCTGGCCAGCAGTTCGCGCTCGCGAGAAGGGCGGTAATCGATATCACGCACCATGCCCGCCTGTTTCACCGCCTTTACTGTGTCGGTAGGGATGGCCGTCAGCGGGAACTGCCCGGTTAGGTTCAGGCTGGGGCGTGCCACTTGCAGCAGTTCCAGCAGGCGGTAAGAGCAGTTTTCGTCGAAGAAGAAGTAGCCGAAGCGGATCTGCTTGAGCTCCCACACGTGCTCCACCATGCGTGCGGTTTCCTCTGGCGTCAGGTCCAGGTGGTACTCCCACAGGTCACGGTTTTCCAGGCTGCGGTATTCGGCCAGTTTCTGCTGGTAGGGCACCAGCGAGAACATGCCCGGGTAGCCGCCCGCCAAGCCTTTCCAGGCATACAGAATGCTGTTGTCGTTGCCCTCGATGTACGCACCGAAATTGATCGCGTAGCTGAGCAGCGAGGTGTTGTCCTGCCGGGCTTCGGCCTGGTCGATGCGCAGCAGCGTGTGGCCGAACATCGAAGAAGGGCTGTTGAGGTAGGCAGCCGGGAACACCAGCACGGCATTGTGCGGCGAGATTTCCTTGTACCACTGGTGGAAATCACCGCAGTCGGGTGCGGGCAGGTCGTGCAGGTTCAGCTGTTGGCGTAGCCAGCGTGTGCGCGCGGGAAACACGCATTGGGCCTGCTGGTTGCCCAGGCTTGTGGGGGCGTACAGCGCCTGCACCGTAGCCGCCAGTTCCTGGTCGGGGTGGTGGGCACCGTCGCTGGCCAGGAAGAAGCGTGGGTCATTGACGTAGCTGCGCCAGCCGCCCAGCTTGGCCGGGGTGTAATGGCCCAGGGCAAGCCAGTACGGGTCGGCTGCCAGGGCAGTGATGCGGGATGGATCCACGTGAGGTGCGGCATGCAGCGGGGCGCAGACACAGAGCGCCAGGTAGGCAAGGCGTTTGAGCATCTTTGGCAACTAAGTCAGATGGACGAAAAGGCGTGCCGCAGTGGCGTGGAAAGTCCCGCCCCGAAGGGCGGGCGGTTCGAGCTTAGGCCTCGGCTGCGTACTTGGCCAGGCGTGGGTCGTTTTTCAACACGTGCAGGGTGTTGGTGTGGACGTCGTCGGCGGTGACGTTGGCGGTGGTGAAGATGTCCTGGAAGTGCTGGTGAGTGACGGATTCGAAGTAGGCGCGGTCCTG
This sequence comes from Pseudomonas sp. JC1203, assembly GCF_056175065.1. Classification (NCBI taxonomy): domain Bacteria; kingdom Pseudomonadati; phylum Pseudomonadota; class Gammaproteobacteria; order Pseudomonadales; family Pseudomonadaceae; genus Pseudomonas; species Pseudomonas sp. JC1203. The sequence goes on along the minus strand of NZ_JBWCAM010000008.1, from coordinate 182,496 downwards.
CGGCGCCACGCCCAGTACCACGGCATAGGTGGTCAGCGCCTCGCCCTGGCCCTTGGCCATGTCTTCGGAGAGTTCGTTCATCATGCCGTTCATGGCGATCCACGACTTGCCGCCGTAGGTCAACGCCGCGTTGGTGGAGCAGCCGTTGGTGCCGGAGGTCATGCCGAAGGTGGCGTTGCCGGAAGTGCCGTTGGTGGTGGATGCCAGGAAGTGGGCGGGGGTGCCGCGCTGGCCTTGGAACAGCATGTTCCCCCAACCGCAGTCCGGGCCGCCAGGCGCCTGGGCCATGGCGTTGAGCGAAACAACGGTGAATAGCGTACCCAGAAGAATCCGTTTCATAGCTTTGTTCTCTTTTAAGGTGCAAAACTTAAGGTTCAGGACTGCCTGGGACGGCACGGCTCCAGGACGCAGTTTGGAGTTTAGGCGGGGATTCACAGTTCAACTGAAAAACTGCCTTTTCCATGCGCGCCACCCTCTGCGTAGCAGCGGCCGCCAGGCCGCGTCCGCGGCAATCGCGTATTTCCAGCCAACCCTGCACCGTGCCGGACGCCGCCTGGCGGCAGCTGCTACGGGAACACTGCGCATGTCGCTTGCAGCGCGGCGGTTATCGGCGCCAGAATGCCGTCATCTGCCCCGCCGAAGTAAGGATGCCCGATGCCTGATCCTGTTGCTGCCAGCTTGCGTCTAGCGCCCGAAGCGCTGACCCGTCCGTTTTCCGCTGAACAGTTCAGCTTCTCCACCACCAATGATCTGGAGCCCTTTCGCGGTGTACTTGGCCAGGAACGCGCTGTAGAGGCGCTGCAATTTGGCGTGGCCATGCCGCGCCCCGGCTACAACGTATTCGTCATGGGCGAGCCGGGCACCGGCCGCTTCTCGTTCGTGAAGCGCTACCTGAAGGCCGAAGGCAAACGCCTGCAGACGCCTTCGGACTGGGTGTACGTCAACAACTTCGATGAGCCGCGCGAACCCCGCGCGCTGGAACTGCCGCCAGGGTCCGCCGGCGCCTTCATCGGTGATATCGGTGGCCTGATCGACAACCTGCTGTCGACCTTCCCGGCGGTGTTCGAGCACCCGTCCTACCAGCAGAAGAAAAGCGCCATCGACCGCGCGTTCAACCAGCGCTATGACCGCGCACTGGACGTGATCGAGCGCCTGTCGCTGGAAAAGGACGTGGCCCTGTACCGTGACAGCAGCAACATCGCCTTCACGCCCATGCTCGACGGCAAGGCCCTGGACGAGGCGGAATTTGCGCAGTTGCCCGAAGCCGACCGCGACCGTTTCCACTCGGACATCTCCGACCTGGAAGAGCGCCTGAACGAAGAGCTGGCCAGCCTGCCGCAGTGGAAACGCGAGTCCGGCAATCAGCTGCGCCAGTTGAACGAAGAAACCATCACCCTGGCCCTGCAGCCGCTGCTGTCGCCGCTGTCGGAAAAGTACGCCGAGAACGCCGCGGTGTGCGCCTACCTGCAGGCCATGCAGGTGTACCTGCTGAAGACCGTGGTCGAGCAGCTGGTGGACGACAGCAAGACCGACGCCCAGGCGCGCAAGCTGCTCGAAGAACAATACGCGCCAAGCCTGGTGGTGGGCCACCCGGGCAATGGTGGCGCGCCAGTGGTGTTCGAGCCGCACCCAACCTACGACAACCTGTTCGGGCGTATTGAATACAGCACTGACCAGGGCGCGCTGTACACCACCTACCGGCAATTGCGCCCGGGCGCGCTGCACCGCGCCAACGGTGGCTTCCTGATTCTGGAAGCCGAGAAGATGCTGGGCGAGCCATTTGTGTGGGATGCGCTGAAGCGCGCCCTGCAGTCGCGCAAGCTGAAAATGGAATCGCCGTTGGGCGAGTACGGCCGCCTGGCGACCATCACCCTGACGCCACAGATGATCCCGTTGCAGGTGAAGGTCATCATCATCGGCTCGCGCCAGTTGTACTACGCGCTGCAGGACGCCGACCCGGACTTCCAGGAGATGTTCCGGGTGCTGGTGGACTTCGACGAAGACATTCCCATGGTCGACGAGAGCCTGGAGCAGTTCGCCCAGTTGCTCAAGACCCGCACCTCGGAAGAGGGCATGGCGCCGCTGACTGCCGACGCCGTGGCGCGCCTGGCCACCTACAGCGCGCGCCTGGCCGAACACCAGGGGCGTTTGTCGGCGCGCATTGGCGACCTGTTCCAGCTGGTCAGCGAGGCGGATTTCATTCGCCACCTGGCCAACGACGAGATGACCGATGCCGGCCACATCGACCGCGCGCTGAAGGCCAAGGCCACGCGCACCGGGCGGGTGTCGGCAAGGATTCTCGACGACATGCTGGCGGGCATCATCCTCATCGACACGGATGGCGCCGCCGTGGGCAAATGCAACGGCCTCACGGTGCTGGAGGTCGGTGATTCGGCCTTCGGCGTGCCGGCGCGTATCTCTGCCACGGTGTACCCGGGCGGCAGCGGCATCGTCGACATTGAGCGCGAGGTCAACCTGGGCCAGCCAATCCACTCCAAGGGCGTGATGATTCTCACCGGGTACCTGGGCAGCCGCTACGCCCAGGAATTCCCCCTGGCGATCTCGGCCAGCATCGCGCTGGAACAGTCCTACGGCTATGTGGACGGCGACAGCGCCTCGCTGGGCGAGGCCTGCACGCTGATCTCGGCGCTGTCGCGCACACCGCTCAAGCAGTGCTTCGCCATCACCGGCTCCATCAACCAGTTTGGTGAAGTGCAGGCGGTGGGCGGCGTCAACGAGAAGATCGAAGGCTTCTTCCGCCTGTGCGAAGCCCGCGGGCTGACCGGCGAGCAGGGGGCAATCATCCCTTATGCCAACGTCGCCACGTTGATGCTCGACGAGAAAGTACTGCAGGCGGTGCGCGCCGGGCAGTTCCATGTGTACGCCGTGCGCCAGGCCGACGAGGCCCTGAGCCTGCTGGTGGGCGAGGACGCCGGCTCGCCGGACGCCGACGGCGAGTTCCCCGAGGGCAGCGTCAACGCGCGGGTGGTGGAGCGCCTGCGCGAAATTGCCGAGATGATCAGCGAGGAAGACCTGAAGGAAGCCGAGAAGGAACACGCCGAGGCCGAACTGGCCCAGGTGAAGCCAGCCTGAAGCGGGGAGGGCGCCGGATGACCATTCGGCGCCTGACTGCGCAGTCGCATATTGCCAGCGTGGGTTTTCTTCTATCCTCAGGGCATGGATAGCCACGGGTCGCAGGAATGAAACAGCCTTCCCCTGAAGGTTGAAGCAAAAGCTTTATTGAGGAGCGACGCGATGCCGCGCAACCTCAGCCTTACTCGCCAATGCCTGGGTCTGGTGACCCGAATCGAATGCAGCATACGCCCACTGGCCGGTGATACCGGGATGTGGACGCTGCTTTTCGCCGCTGGCATGGCCGGCGAACAACCCTCCGCCATCAAGTCCCAGGGGCCTTTCCCCGGCCCCACCGTGGCCGAGTCGGTGATGGAAGCCATCGTCGACAGCCTCACGCTGCACGGGTACAAGGTGGCGGGTGACCCGCAGATCTGGTCGCTGCATTTGCAGGCGCAGCTGCGCAAGATCAACGGCGAGCGATGTCACCGCTGTTCGTCTTGAATGTTGCGGTGCGATATTTGTGGGAGCTGGCTTGCCCGCGAGTTTTTGAGGGCCTTCAAAAGCTCGCTGGCAAGCCAGCTCCCACAAGAGTCTGCACTTGGCAGGTATAATCGCCTCCCGATTTTACCGCCCAGGTGCAGTTTTCAATGGAACGCTTTATCGAAAAAACCATGTACGCCTCGCGCTGGTTGCTGGCGCCGATCTACGTGGGCTTGTCCCTGGGGCTGCTGGCCCTGGCCCTGAAGTTCTTCCAGGAAGTTTTCCACGTCATTCCCAACGTGTTCTCCATGGGCGAGGCCGACCTTATCCTGGTGCTGCTGTCGATGATCGACATGGCCCTGGTAGGCGGCTTGCTGGTCATGGTGATGCTGTCGGGCTACGAGAACTTTGTCTCGCAGCTGGACGTCGACGAGGGCGAGGAAAAGCTCAGCTGGCTGGGCAAGATGGACTCCAGCTCACTGAAAATGAAGGTGGCGGCGTCCATCGTTGCCATCTCCTCGATCCACCTGCTGCGCATGTTCATGGATGCGCGCAACATCGAGCCGCAGTACCTGATGTGGTACGTCATCATCCACATGACCTTCGTGGTGTCGGCGTTTGCCATGGGTTACCTGGACAAGATCACCAAGCACTGACCGACAGCTATCGGACGGGCGGCGTGGCGGCCGCCTTGTGCTTTGCGCGTGGCTGTACGAAAAATGAGCGGTGACATCCATTCGAATCACCCTGAGGTGCAGTCATGAATTTTCAGGAGCTGACCACCCACGCCAATGCCGGCATGATCGACGAGCTCAACCTGATCTCGCTCGAAGGCGGCATCTACCTGCTTGAAGCGCGCATGCACGGCAAGTCCCACCCCCTCAACGATGCCAGCGGCCACGCCATGCATCTGCGCTCGGTGGAGCACGCCCGCGACCTGCTGCACGCCTTGCCGGTGGTGCCCTTCCACCTGATCCACGGTTCGGTGCACGACGAAATGTGTGGCCTGGGCGCCAGCGCCGAGAAAGACCTGCGCGTACCCATTTCCTTCCGCTCCCGGCACTGACTGCCGCTGCAGGCCGGCAGGCTGAACTGGCGCACTCAGTATGCTAGTCTGCTTGCCCTTTTGGTTTGGGCCCAAGCCGGCGGGCCACATTGTGGCCACAAGCCCGGGCCCTGCAGCGGAGCACCGAGATGTCCGAAGTAAACCTGTCCACCGACGAAACCCGCGTCAGCTACGGCATTGGCCGCCAGCTGGGTGACCAGCTGCGCGACAACCCACCACCGGGTGTAAGCCTGGATTCGATCCTGGCCGGCCTGACCGACGCCTTCAATGGCCTGCCAAGCCGTGTCAGCCAGGAAGACCTGTCTGCCAGCTTCAAGGTCATTCGTGAAGTGATGCAAGCCGAAGCGGCTGCCAAGGCTGAAGCGGCCGCTGGCGCTGGCCTGGCATTCCTGGCTGAAAACGCCAAGCGTGACGGCATCACCACCCTGGCTTCGGGCCTGCAGTTCGAAGTGCTGACCGCAGGCGAGGGCGCCAAGCCTTCGCGTGACGACAGCGTGCGCACCCACTACCACGGTACCCTGATCGACGGCACCGTATTCGACAGCTCCTACGAGCGTGGCCAGCCGGCCGAGTTCCCGGTCAGCGGCGTGATCGCAGGCTGGACCGAGGCGCTGCAACTGATGAACGCTGGCAGCAAATGGCGTCTGTACGTGCCTAGCGAACTGGCCTACGGTGCCCAGGGCGTTGGCAGCATCCCGCCGCACAGCGTGCTGGTGTTCGACGTAGAGCTGCTGGACGTACTGTAAGCGCTAGCAATGGCGCGCCCTGTGGGAGCGGGTTCTGCCCGCGAAAAGTACACCGCGTAGCTTCATTGCTACAGCAGTGTCTGCTTCGCGGGCAGAGCCCGCTCCCACAAGGGTACGGTTTGAATCCAGGGGTTCAATGCAAACTGCTTACCGGGCGCAACGCTCGGGCATAGCAGAACAGAAACAGGTTGCGCACCAGCTCCTTGAGCACGATAGGCTCGCTGGAACTCAACCCCGTTAGGTCCAGGTCACCCTGGTCGCGCAGTTCATCCAGCGCTTCTTCTTCCAGTACCGCGCACACTTCGCCCGTTTCCCGATGCAGGATGCGCAGGTAAGGGTGTGGCCGGTCCAGCCAGGCGTCGATGAGATAGGTCATGATAATTCTCCTTGAAAGCGTTCAATGAGAATAATTCTTATTCAAAGAATAGCAAGGATCTATCGTGCGAATTTTGTCACGGCGGGTTGGCAGGGGATCAGCTGGAGGGGGCGGAGGCCGCAGCGGGCAGCCTCGCAACCATTCGTCAGGTCAGACCTTGCGGACGAATTCGGACTTCAACTTCATGGGGCCGATGCCGTCGATCTTGCAATCGATGTCATGGTCGCCGTCGCACAGGCGGATGTTCTTGACCTTGGTGCCGACCTTCACTACCAGTGAGGTGCCCTTGACCTTGAGGTCCTTGATCACGGTGATGGTGTCGCCGTCCTGCAGCACGTTGCCTACGGCGTCCTTCTTCACGGTGTCATCGCCAGCTGCCTCGGCTTCACCGCTGGCCGACCATTCGTGGGCGCATTCCGGGCACACCAGCTGGGTGCCGTCCTCGTAGGTGTATTCGGAATTGCATTTGGGGCAGGCAGGCAGAGTGCTCACGCGGGATCCTCGGTGCGGGCAAAATAAAGGCGCGCATTATATAGGGTTTTTAACCCGGAGGGGGATCTGCGGAATCGACAAGCCCGTGGGAGCTGGCTTGCCAGCGAGCTGTTAGGGTCAAAGGCTCGCTGGCAAGCCAGCTCCCACAGGTATCAGTGCGTACGAGCTACGGCGAATTCGCTCAGCTCAACCAGCGCATCGCGGTATTCGCTTGGCGGCAGGGCGTCGAGGCAGGCAATGGCGCGCTTGACGAACTCGCGGGCCAGGTTGGCGGTGTAGTCCAGGGCGCCGGAGCTTTCCACGGCGGCACGGATGCTTTCCAGGTCCTCGATGCCACCTTTCTGGATGGCGCGGCGTACCAGGGCAGCCTGCTCGGCTGTGCCTTCGCGCATGGTGTAGATCAGCGGCAGGGTCGGCTTGCCTTCGGCCAGGTCGTCACCGACGTTCTTGCCCAGGGTTTCGGCGTCGCCCTTGTAGTCCAGCAGGTCGTCGACCAGCTGGAAGGCTACGCCCAGGTGGTCACCGAAGGTGCGCAGTGCCTCGGCCTGCTCGGGGGTGGCGTCTGCCAGGGCCGCGGCGCTGTGGGTGGAGGCTTCGAAGAGCATCGCGGTCTTGCCACGAATAACTTCCATATACACTTCTTCGGTGGTGCTGGCGTCGCGAACCTTGGACAATTGCAGCACTTCGCCTTCGGCGATGACGCGGGTGGCCTGCGACAGGATGCGCATCACCGGCATCGAGCCCAGCTCTACCATCATCTCGAACGAACGCGAGTACAGGAAGTCGCCTACCAGCACGCTGGGGGCGTTGCCCCACATGGCGTTGGCAGTGGAGCGGCCACGGCGCATGCCGGACATGTCTACCACGTCGTCATGCAGCAGGGTGGCGGTGTGCAGGAATTCGATGGTGGCGGCCAGCAGGCGCAGTTCGTCGCCTTCGCGGCCCAGCGCCTTGCCACAGAGCAACACCAATAAAGGACGCAGGCGCTTGCCCCCGGCCGACGTGATGTAGTCACCGATTTTCGACACCAGCGGTACGCGCGAAGTCAGTTGCTTCTTGATGATGACGTCGACGGCGTTGAAATCGTCCGCCACCGCGCGGTAGAAAGCTTGGGGTTGCATCAGCGACAGGTGCTCCAGAAGGGTTGCGCGGCATGCTAGGTCGCAGGTCCGGCCCTGTCAAGGCGCGATGGACGGCCTATTGCAAGGCGGGCAGGGCTTGCGTACAATCGCGCACCCTGAACTTCCTGGGCAGCACCTGCCTTACGCAATTGCATTTGGGTCTTTCCACCCCATGCAGCCATGCCAGCCGACACTCTACTTATAAAGAGCTGGGTGAGCAGGATTATCGGAGAAATACCATGTCTTACGCAGTAATTGTTACCGGTGGCAAGCAGTACAAAGTCGCCCCGGGTGAGTACCTGAAGATCGAGAAACTGGAAGTCGCCACTGGCGAATCCGTTACCTTTGATCGCGTTCTGCTGGTCGCCAATGGCGACGACGTCAACATCGGCGCACCAGTTGTTGCTGGCGCTACCGTTGTTGCTGAAGTGATCTCCCAAGGTCGTCACGACAAGGTTCGTATCATCAAGTTCCGTCGTCGTAAGCACCACATGAAGCGCATGGGCCACCGCCAGTGGTACACCGAGATCAAAATCACCGGTATTCAGGCTTAATTTCAGCCTAATTCCTCACTAGGAGAATTGACTCATGGCACACAAAAAAGCTGGTGGTAGTACCCGTAACGGTCGCGACTCAGAAGCCAAACGCCTTGGCGTGAAGATGTATGGCGGCCAGGCTATCAAAGCAGGCAACATCATCGTGCGTCAGCGCGGCACCCAATTCCACGCTGGCTACGGCGTTGGCATGGGTAAAGATCACACTCTGTTCGCTAAAGTCGAAGGCGTGATCAAGTTCGAAGTAAAAGGCGCCTTCGGTCGTCGTTACGTGAGCGTAGTCGCGGCCTAATCGCGAGTTCGCTTGGAAAGCCCTGTCTCGCGACGGGGCTTTTTCGTTTGTGGGGTGAGTCTCTTGCAAAGGTTTGCATGGGCCGCTGGCGCGAGTATCGTTGATGGGGTCCGCCGCGCTCATTTTTGCAAGAGCCTTATGTCTTTGCTTTTTTTGGCTCGTCCGTAAGGCGAGAGGCGTTTTTCATGAAATTTGTTGATGAAGTATCCATCCGGGTAAAAGCTGGCGACGGCGGCAATGGCTGCATGAGCTTCCGCCGGGAAAAGTTCATTGAGAACGGTGGTCCCAACGGTGGTGATGGTGGTGACGGCGGCTCGATCTACATGATCGCCGACGAAAACCTCAACACCCTGGTGGACTACCGTTACACCCGCCACTTCGACGCCGAGCGCGGTTCGAACGGCGGCAGCACCGACTGCACCGGCAAGAAGGGTGAAGACCTGGAGTTGCGCGTGCCGGTCGGCACCACCGTGATTGACGCGGCCACCCAGGAAATCATCGGTGACCTGGTCAAGGCCGGCCAGCGCCTGCTGGTTGCCCATGGCGGCTGGCACGGCCTGGGTAACACCCGCTTCAAATCCAGCACCAACCGTGCGCCGCGCCAGACCACCCCGGGCAAGCCGGGCGAGCAGCGCGACCTGAAGCTGGAAATGAAAGTGCTGGCCGACGTGGGTCTGCTGGGCTTGCCGAACGCGGGCAAGAGCACCTTCATTCGCTCGGTATCGGCTGCCAAGCCGAAAGTCGCCGACTACCCGTTCACCACCCTGGTGCCGAACCTGGGCGTGGTCAGCGTCGACCGCTGGAAAAGCTTCGTGGTTGCCGACATTCCGGGGCTGATCGAAGGTGCTTCCGACGGTGCTGGCCTGGGTATCCGCTTCCTCAAGCACTTGGCCCGTACCCGCGTGCTGCTGCACCTGGTGGACATGGCGCCGCTGGATGAAACCAGTGCCCCGGATGCTGCCGAGGTCATCGTCAACGAGCTGACCAAGTTCAGCCCGTCGCTGGCCGAGCGCGAGCGTTGGCTGGTGCTGAACAAGTGCGACCAGATCCTGGAAGAAGAGCACGAAGAGCGCGTCAAGGAAATCGTCGAGCGCCTGCAGTGGGAAGGTCCGGTCTACGTGATCTCGGCCATCGCCAAGGAAGGTACCGAACGCCTGACGCGCGACCTGATGCGTTACCTGGAAGACCGCGCCGATCGCCTGGCCAACGACCCGGCCTACGCTGAAGAGCTGCGTGACCTGGACCAGCGCATTGAAGACGAGGCGCGCGCCCAGCTGCAAGCCCTGGACGATGCCCGTGCCCTGCGCCGCAGCGGCGTGAAGAGCGTTCACGACATTGGCGAGGACGACAGCTTCTGGGATGAAGAGGACGCTGAAGACGGTCCGGAAATCATCTACGTGCGCGACTGATTCGCCGGTAGCCGTTGCCTCGCGGCAGCGGCTACCGTGTGTCGCCGGCAAGACCGTAGTAAACTACAGCGCCGCTCCCCAGGGAGCGGCGTTTTGGTTTCTACGAATAATTTCTCCCGGGCATAGGTTGGAAGAACATGCGGAGCAAGGTGACAGGTGCGCAGCGCTGGGTCGTGAAAATCGGCAGCGCGCTGCTGACGGCTGACGGCAAGGGGCTGGACCGTGCCGCCATGGGCGTCTGGGTCGAGCAGATGGTAGCGTTGCACGAGGCTGGCGTGGAGCTGGTGCTGGTGTCGTCCGGTGCCGTGGCAGCCGGCATGAGCCGCCTGGGCTGGGCCAAGCGCCCCAGCGGCATGCATGAGCTGCAGGCGGCCGCAGCCATCGGCCAGATGGGCCTGGTGCAGGCCTGGGAGTCGAGCTTCGCCGAGCATGGCCGGCACACGGCGCAGATCCTGCTGACCCATGACGACCTCTCCGACCGCAAGCGCTACCTCAATGCCCGCAGCACCCTGCGTACCCTGGTGCAGTTGGGGGTGATCCCGGTCATCAACGAAAACGACACCGTGGTTACCGACGAGATCCGTTTCGGCGACAATGACACCCTGGCCGCCCTGGTGGCCAACCTGGTGGAAGCTGACCTGTTGGTGATTCTCACCGACCGTGACGGCATGTTCGACGCCGACCCGCGCAACAACCCCGATGCGCAGCTGATCTACGAAGCCCGTGCCGACGACCCGGCCCTGGATGCCGTTGCTGGTGGTACCGGTGGTGCGCTGGGGCGTGGTGGCATGCAGACCAAGCTGCGCGCCGCGCGCCTGGCCGCGCGCTCCGGCGCCCACACCATCATCGTCGGCGGCCGCCTGGAGCGTGTGCTGGACCGCCTCAAGGCTGGCGAGCGGCTGGGTACCCTGCTGTCGCCCGAGCGCGGCATGCTGGCGGCGCGCAAGCAGTGGCTGGCTGGCCACTTGCAGACGCGTGGCACCCTGACCCTGGACGCTGGTGCCGTGCAGGCGCTGCTGGAAGGTCACAAGAGCCTGTTGCCGGTAGGCGTCAAGGGTGTGCAGGGCGCGTTTCGCCGCGGCGAAATGGTGGTGTGCCTGGCGCCCGACGGGCGTGAAGTTGCCCGCGGCCTGGCCAACTACAGTGCTGCCGAGGCGCAGAAAATCATTGGGCAGTCCTCCGAGGTCATCGAGAGCCTGCTGGGCTACATAGCCGAGCCGGAACTGGTGCACCGCGACAATCTCATTCTGGTCTGAGGAATACCCATGCGCGTGATCATCAAGGCGGTTGCAGGGCTGCTGCTGACGTTGCCGTTGTTCGCCTCGGCCGAGGAGATCGGCCAGGTGTCGACGGTGTTCAAGTTCGTCGGGCCCAACGACCGTATCGTCGTCGAGGCGTTCGACGATCCCAAGGTGCCGGGCGTGACCTGCTACCTGTCGCGCGCCAAGACCGGTGGCCTCAAGGGTGGCCTGGGCCTGGCGGAGGACCGTGCCGAGGCATCCATTGCTTGCCGGCAGGTAGGCCCTATCCATCTGCCTGATGACTTGAAGGATGGCGAGGAGGTGTTCAAGGAGCGCACTTCGCTGGTGTTCAAGACCATGCAGGTGGTGCGCTTCCTCGACAAGAAGCGCAACACCCTGGTCTACCTGGTGTACAGCGATCGTCTGATCGAGGGTAGCCCGCAGAATGCGGTGACGGCCATTCCGATCCTGCCTTGGGCTCAGCCCTGAATGGGTGGCCTTAAAAAACGGCGAGCATTGCTCGCCGTTTTTTTATGCTTGCGAACAATGCGTGGGCTTATTGTTCCCTATTGAATTTTGCGGTCGGCAGGGTGCCGGTTAAAAGTACAGGGCTTTTGTTTCCTTGGGGAAAGTACAGTGTTGCTGCAGCTCGAAAGTTGTTATGTGAATGAGTGTTGCAAATATTTGGTATTCCTTGGGGTTGGTCTTTTTAACCCGCTGACACAAAGCTTTGCGCCTATTTATAGAGAATGTGTGCCGCTGCCATTTGGTGTTTAGGGGTTATATTTCCCGGCCAATCCAAAGTGTTTCGGCGCATTGACACGTTTTCCGTCCATGCGTAGTGTCCCGCCCGTCGCACGCCGGCGCGACGGCAGGGCCCATGGGTCGTGGGTGCTGCCATGGAGGAGGATAGCGCTGTCCTCCTTGTAATGGTTGCAGTGTAAATTGAGTGCGAAATAATATGAAAAGCCGGATCTTGAATCACTCGGTCGACAGCGTTCGTCTGTTGGAAAGTTCATTGCTGGCAGACTTTGCCTTATTGGCGGGGCGTGCCCATCAGCGCGGTTGGGAGTTGCGATTGCGGCGGATCTTGAAGCGCATGAGCTTTCGTTATTATTCGATGTCGTTCGGCTCGGCCAAGGGGGCTGAGCCTGTTCGCCCGTTAACCAACTTTCCCAGTGGTTGGTTGGAGCATTATGAGCGCGAGCGTTATCAGGAAATCGATCCTATTGTTCGTCACTGTCGGCAACACCTCAAGCCGCTGTTCTGGGAGCGTGCCCAGCGTCGCGCGCGTGGCCGCTCCAGGGACTACTGGGACGCGTTGGCCGGGCAGGGTTTGCAGGGTGGGGTCAGTATCCCTTTGCGCGGGAAAACGTTGGTAGGGGCACTTAGTGTGGCGCACTCGGTGGGGGAGGGTGTGCAGGCAGGAGGTGCTGACGACCTGGGGTTGTTGTTCATGCTGGTGCCCTACCTGATCGAGGGGTTGCAGCGGCGCATCGCTATCGAGCAGTCACCAGAGACGTGCCTCACGCTGAAGGAGGCCGAATGCCTTGGCTGGGCAAGCATGGGCAAGACCAGTTGGGAGATCGGCCGCATCATCGGCTGTGCCGAGCGCACGGTTGACTTTCACATTGCCAATGCGGGGCACAAGCTGGGCTCGACCAATCGCGGGCATGCCATTGGCATTGCCGTGTCCCAGGGGCTGATTTCGTTTTAAGCCTTTGCCTTTATTGCAGGCAACAAAAAACCGACCCTAGGGTCGGTTTTTTGGTACATCAAGCAATAAGCTTAGGCGGCAGCCTGAACCAGTGCTTTGATGTGGCCATTCAGACGGCCTTTATGGCGAGCAGCCTTGTTCTTGTGGATGATGCCTTTATCGGCCATACGGTCGATTACAGGCACGGCCAGAACGTAAGCAGCTTGTGCTTTTTCGGCGTCTTTTGCGTCAATGGCTTTAACTACATTCTTGATGTAGGTGCGGACCATGGAACGCAGGCTGGCGTTGTGGCTGCGACGCTTCTCAGCCTGTTTTGCACGTTTTTTGGCGGAAGGTGAGTTGGCCACCGTCGAGCTCCTCGAAAGACTTTTTAAATAGCAAACAAAATAGGCCGCGAATCATGCCGATGACTGGATCTCTTGTCAAGGGTGCGTGAGACGTTCCGCTGAGTGGTCATTCTCCAGAGTGAAGTGATTCACTTCTGACGCATGACCTGTAAACTCGCGAGTTTTGGCTCTGCCTGCTGATGCGGCGCGGAGTATCGCACAGTTGGGCGCACTCTCGCGCTGCTCTTTCGTCCAGAAGGCAGAAAAATCTTTCGATGAATCTTCTCAAGTCACTGGCCGCGGTCAGCTCCATCACCATGATCTCGCGGGTGCTGGGCTTTGTGCGCGACACCCTGATCGCGCGTATTTTCGGTGCCGGCATGGCCACCGATGCCTTCTTCATTGCCTTCAAGCTGCCCAACCTGCTGCGCCGCATCTTCGCCGAGGGGGCGTTCTCCCAGGCGTTCGTGCCTATTCTGGCTGAGTACAAGAGCCAGCAGGGCGAGGAGGCCACGCGGACCTTCATTGCCTATGTGGCGGGCATGCTGACCCTGGTGTTGGCGCTGGTGACCGTGGCGGGAATGATCGCCGCGCCGTTCGTCATCTGGGTCACGGCGCCGGGTTTCGCTGACACGCCGGAGAAATTCCAGCTCACCGCCGACCTGCTGCGGGTGACCTTCCCCTACATTCTGCTGATTTCGCTGTCGTCGTTCGTGGGGGCCATCCTCAATACTTGGAACCGTTTCTCGGTGCCGGCATTCACGCCGACCCTGCTGAACATCGCGCAGATCATTTTCGCATTGTTCCTGACCCCGTATTTCCACCCGCCGATCATGGTGCTGGCGTGGGGCGTGCTGGCCGGTGGCCTGGCGCAGCTGCTCTACCAGCTGCCGCACCTGAAGAAGATCGGCATGCTGGTGTTGCCGCGCTTCAGCTGGCGCGACACCGGCGCGCTGCGGGTGATGAAACAGATGGGGCCCGCCATTCTCGGCGTGTCGGTGAGCCAGATCTCGCTGATCATCAACACCATCTTCGCCTCGTTCCTGGCGGCGGGCTCGGTGTCGTGGATGTACTACGCCGACCGCCTGATGGAGCTGCCTTCCGGCGTGCTGGGCGTGGCCCTGGGCACCATCTTGCTGCCCACCCTGGCCAAGACCTACGCCAACCGTGACCGCCAGGAGTACTCACGCATCCTGGACTGGGGCCTGCGCCTGTGTTTCATGTTGGTGCTGCCGTGTTCCGTGGCCCTGGCGCTGCTGTCCGAACCGCTGACCGTGGCGTTGTTCCAGTACGGCAAGTTCGACGCTTTCGATGCCTCCATGACCCAGCGCGCGCTGATCGCTTACGCCGTGGGCCTGTTGGGTATCATTCTGATCAAGGTGCTGGCGCCTGGCTTCTATGCCCAGCAGAACATTCGTACGCCGGTGAAGATCGCCATCTTTACCCTGGTGGCCACGCAATTGATGAACCTGGTGTTCATCGGCCCGCTGGCGCACGCCGGCCTGGCCCTGGCGATCAGTGGCGGTGCCTGCCTGAACGCAGGGCTGCTGTTCTGGCAGCTGCGCAAGCAGGACATGTTCCAGCCACAACCCGGCTGGATGAAATTTTTCATCAAGTTGTTGCTGGCGGTGATCGCCATGGCAGCCGTGCTGCTGGGCCTGATGCACTTTATGCCGGCCTGGTCCGACGGGCAGATGCTGGCGCGTTTCCTGCGCCTGGGCGCCCTGGTATTGACAGGCGTGGTAGTGTATTTCGGTGTGTTGTTCGCGTTCGGCTTCCGGCTGCGCGATTTTGCCCGTCGCGGGCTGGCCTGAGGCCCAAGCGTCGGTTTTCCGGTTTAACGGCCCGCACGGGGCGGTGGCGCCTGTCGCCAGCGCCCGTGTGTGGTTATAATCGGCCACTTTATGAGCAAGAAGCGCGTTATGCAGCTGGTTCGAGGCCTCCACAACCTGCGGCCCCAACATCGGGGCTGTGTCGCCACTATTGGCAACTTTGACGGTGTTCACCGTGGCCACCAGGCTATCCTGGCGCGGCTGCGCGAGCGTGCCCGGGAGTTGGGCGTGCCCAGCTGCGTGGTGATTTTCGAGCCCCAGCCGCGCGAGTACTTCGCCCCCGAGACCGCACCTGCGCGCCTGGCCCGCCTGCGCGACAAGCTCGCGCTGCTGGCCGAGGAGGGCGTTGACCGGGTGCTGTGCCTGGCGTTCAACCAGCGCCTGTGCAAGCTCAGCGCCGCCGAGTTCGTCGACACCATATTGGTCGATGGCCTGGGTGTGCAGCACCTGGAAGTGGGGGATGATTTCCGCTTTGGCTGCGACCGCCTCGGCGACTTCGACTTCCTGATGCAGGCAGGCGTGGTGCAGGGCTTCACCGTGGAAGCGGCGCAGACCGTCGAGCTGAACGGCGTGCGTGTCAGCAGCACGCAGGTGCGCAAGGCCCTGGCCGCCGCCGATTTTTCCCTGGCCGAGCAACTGCTCGGCCGCCCGTACCGCATTGCCGGGCGGGTGCTGCACGGCCAGAAGCTGGCCCGCCAACTGGGCTGGCCTACCGCCAACGTGCAGCTAAAGCGCCGTCGCGTGCCGTTTACCGGGGTGTACCAGGTAAGCGCCGAAATCGACGGCAAGCTGTGGCCAGGAGTCGCCAACATAGGCGTGCGGCCAACCGTTGCAGGTGATGGCAGTGCCCACCTGGAAATACATTTGCTGGACTTTGCCGGTGACCTTTATGGCCGGCGTTTGACGGTGGTGTTCCACCACAAGCTGCGTGATGAGCAGCGTTTCGCCTCCCTTGAGGCGCTGAAGTCGGCGATCGATGCGGATGTCGCCGCCGCCCGAGCCTATGCCCTTGAGCATCGGCCAACTGCTAACCCAAGAGCCTGAAATGACCGACTACAAAGCCACGCTAAACCTTCCGGACACCGCCTTCCCAATGAAGGCCGGCCTGCCCCAGCGCGAGCCGCAAACTCTGCAGCGCTGGGACAGCATTGGCCTGTACCAGAAGCTGCGTGAAATTGGCAAGGACCGTCCAAAGTTCGTGCTGCACGATGGCCCTCCGTACGCCAACGGCAGCATTCACATCGGTCATGCGGTCAACAAGATCCTCAAGGACATGATCATCCGTTCCAAGACCCTGGCCGGCTTCGATGCGCCGTACGTGCCGGGCTGGGACTGCCATGGCCTGCCGATCGAGCACAAGGTGGAAGTCACCCACGGCAAGAACCTGGGCGCCGACAAGACCCGCGAACTGTGCCGCGCCTACGCCAGCGAGCAGATCGAGGGCCAGAAGGCCGAGTTCATCCGCCTGGGTGTGCTGGGTGACTGGGCCAACCCGTACAAGACCATGAGCTTCGGCAACGAGGCCGGCGAAATCCGTGCCCTCGCCGAAATGGTCAAGAACGGCTTCGTGTTCAAGGGCCTCAAGCCCGTGAACTGGTGCTTCGACTGCGGTTCGGCCCTGGCCGAGGCGGAAGTGGAATACCAGGACAAGAAATCCGACACCATCGACGTGGCCTTCAATGTCGCCGACCAGCAAAGCCTGGCCGACGCCTTCGGCCTGCCGGGCCTGGAAAAGACTGCCGCCATCGTCATCTGGACCACCACCGCGTGGACCATCCCGGCCAACCAGGCGCTGAACGTGCACCCGGACTTCACCTACGCCCTGGTGGACGTCGGTGACCGCCTGCTGATCCTGGCTGAAGAGCTGGTGGAAGCCTGCCTGAGCCGCTACGGCCTGACCGGCAACACCATCGCCACTGCCAAGGGTTCGGCCCTGGAAAATATTCATTTCCAGCACCCGTTCTACCACCGCACCTCGCCGGTCTACCTGGCCGAGTACGTGGAACTGGGCGCCGGCACCGGCGTGGTTCACTCCGCGCCTGCCTACGGTGAAGACGACTTCGTGACCTGCAAGAAATACGGCATGGTCAACGACGACATCCTCAACCCGGTGCAGAGCAACGGTGTGTACGTGGATTCGCTGGAGTTCTTCGGTGGCCAGTTCATCTGGAAGGCCAACCCGAACATCATCGCCAAGCTGGCCGAAGTCGGCGCGCTGATGAACACCGAAACCATCAGCCACAGCTACATGCACTGCTGGCGCCACAAGACCCCGCTGATCTACCGCGCCACCGCGCAGTGGTTCGTGGGCATGGACAAGCAGCCCACCGACGGCGCCACCCTGCGCAACCGCGCGGTGAAAGCCATCGAAGAAACCAAGTTCGTCCCGGCCTGGGGCCAGGCGCGCCTGCACTCCATGATCGCCAACCGCCCGGACTGGTGCATCTCGCGTCAGCGCAACTGGGGCGTGCCAATCCCGTTCTTCCTGAACAAGGAAAGCGGCGAGCTGCACCCACGCACCGTCGAGCTGATGGAAGAGGTGGCCAAGCGCGTTGAAGTCGAAGGCATCGAGGCCTGGTTCAAGCTGGACGCCACCGAGCTGCTGGGCGCAGAAGCAGCCCAGTACGACAAGATCAGCGACACCCTGGACGTGTGGTTCGACTCCGGCACCACCCACTGGCACGTGCTGCGCGGCTCGCACCCGATGGGCCACGAGACTGGCCCGCGTGCCGACCTGTACCTGGAAGGTAGCGACCAGCACCGCGGCTGGTTCCACTCCTCCTTGCTGACCGGTTGCGCCATCGACAACCACGCGCCGTACCGCGAGCTGCTGACCCACGGCTTCACCGTGGACGAGAACGGCCGCAAGATGTCCAAGTCGCTGGGCAACGTCATCGCCCCGCAGAAGGTCAACGACACCCTGGGCGCCGACATCATGCGCCTGTGGGTATCGGCCACCGACTACTCGGGCGAAATGGCCGTGTCGGACACCATCCTGCAGCGCAGCGCCGACGCCTACCGCCGTATCCGCAATACCGCGCGCTTCCTGCTGTCGAACCTGTCGGGCTTCAACCCGGCCACCGACCTGCTGCCAGCCGATGAAATGATCGCCCTGGACCGCTGGGCCGTCGACCGCGCCCTGCTGCTGCAGCGCGAGCTGGAAGAGCACTACGGCGAATACCGCTTCTGGAACGTGTACTCCAAGATCCACAACTTCTGCGTGCAGGAGCTGGGTGGTTTCTACCTCGACATCATCAAGGACCGCCAGTACACCACCGGCGCCAACAGCACCGCACGTCGTTCGTGCCAGACCGCACTGTTCCACATCTCCGAAGCGCTGGTGCGCTGGATCGCGCCGATCCTGGCGTTCACCGCCGACGAGCTGTGGCAGTACCTGCCGGGCGAGCGCAACGAATCGGTGATGCTCAACACCTGGTACCAGGGCCTGACCGAGCTGCCGGAAGGCTTCGAGCTGGGCCGCCAGTACTGGGAAGGCGTGATGGCGGTGAAGACCGCGGTCAACAAGGAACTGGAAAACCAGCGTGCGGCGAAAGCCATCGGTGGCAACCTGCAGGCCGAAGTCACCCTGTACGCCGACGAAGCCGTCAGCGCCGACCTGGCCAAGCTGGGCAACGAACTGCGCTTCGTGCTGATCACCTCCAAGGCCACGGTGGCACCGTTCGTCGATGCCCCGGCCGATGCCGTGGTCACCGAAGTGGCGGGCCTGAAGCTGAAAGTGGTGAAGTCCGGCTACACCAAGTGCGCCCGTTGCTGGCACTTCCGCGATGACATCGGCGTGAACGCCGAGCACCCGGAAATCTGTGGCCGTTGCGTGGACAACATCAGCGGTGCGGGCGAGGTGCGTCACTATGCCTAAGGCCGATGCCGGGCGCTTCGGGCGCCTGGGCTGGCTCTGGCTGAGCGTGCTGGTCGTGGTCCTTGACCAGGCCAGCAAGTTCTACTTCCAGAGCAACCTGAGCCTGTACCAGCAGATGGTGGTCATCCCTGACTACTTCAGCTGGACCCTGGCCTACAACACCGGCGCTGCCTTCAGCTTCCTGGCTGACAGCTCCGGCTGGCAGCGCTGGCTGTTCGCGCTGATCGCCGTGGTGGTCAGCGCCGTGCTGCTGGTGTGGCTCAAGCGCCTTGGCCGCCACGAGAACTGGCTGGCGGTAGCGCTGGTGCTGGTACTGGGCGGCGCACTGGGCAACCTGTACGACCGCATCGTGCTGGGCCACGTGATCGACTTCGTGTTGGTGCACTGGCAGAACCGCTGGTACTTCCCGGCGTTCAACCTGGCCGACAGCGCCATTACCGTGGGCGCCGTGATGCTGGCCCTGGATATGTTCAAGAGCAAGAAAACCGGAGAAGCGGTCAATGACTGAGCAGCGTATCGCTCAAAACACCGAAGTTACCCTGCACTTCGCCTTGCATCTGGAAAACGGTGACACCGTCGACAGCACCTTCGACAAGGCCCCGGCCGTGTTCAAGGTCGGCGACGGCAACCTGCTGCCAGGCTTCGAGGCGGCCATCTTCGGCTTCAAGGCCGGGGACAAGCGCACCGTGGTGGTCCCGCCGGAGAACGCCTTCGGTCAGCCCAACCCGCAGAACGTGCAGATCATGCCACGCTCGCAGTTCCAGGACATGGAGCTGTCGGAAGGCCTGCTGGTGATTTTCAACGACGCGGCCAATACTGAACTGCCCGGCGTGGTGAAAGCGTTCGACGACACGCAAGTGACCGTCGACTTCAACCACCCGCTGGCTGGCAAGACCCTGAACTTCGAAGTGGAAATCATCGACGTCAAGGCTCTCTGAGCCTGACGCCAGCGCGCTGACACGAGGCCTAGCATGCAAATAAAACTCGCCAACCCCCGTGGCTTCTGCGCCGGCGTGGACCGGGCGATCGAAATCGTCAACCGCGCCCTGGAAGTCTTCGGCCCGCCGATCTATGTGCGTCACGAAGTGGTGCACAACAAGTTCGTGGTCGAGGACCTGCGCAACCGCGGTGCCATCTTCGTCGAAGAACTGGACCAGGTGCCGGACGACGTCATCGTCATCTTCAGCGCCCACGGGGTTTCCCAGGCGGTGCGCCAGGAAGCTGCTGGCCGTGGCCTGAAGGTGTTCGACGCCACTTGCCCGCTGGTGACCAAAGTGCACATCGAGGTAGCCCGCTACAGCCGTGACGGCCGCGAATGCATCCTGATCGGCCACGCTGGCCACCCGGAAGTGGAAGGCACCATGGGCCAGTACGACGCCAGCAATGGCGGCGCCATCTACCTGGTGGAAGACGAGAAGGACGTTGCCAGCCTTAACGTGCGCAACCCCGACAACCTCGCCTTCGTCACCCAGACCACGCTGTCGATGGACGACACCAGCCGCGTCATCGACGCCCTGCGCACCCGCTTCCCCAACATCGGCGGGCCGCGCAAGGACGACATCTGCTACGCCACGCAAAACCGCCAGGACGCGGTCAAGCAGCTGGCGGACGAGTGTGACGTGGTGCTGGTAGTGGGCAGCCCCAACAGCTCCAACTCCAACCGCCTGCGCGAGCTGGCCGAACGCATGGCTACCCCGGCGTACCTGATCGATGGTGCCGAGGACATGCAGAAGGCCTGGTTCGACGGCGTGCAGCGCATTGGCATCACCGCCGGCGCGTCGGCCCCCGAAGTGCTGGTGCGCGGCGTGATCGACCAGCTGCACGCCTGGGGCGCCAGCGGCGCCGAAGAACTGGACGGCCGCCCGGAGAACATCACGTTCTCGATGCCCAAGGAACTACGCGTCAAGGCGATCTGAACGTTGTACTGAACAAAGGGCCTCAACGGCCCTTTTGTTTGTCAGGTGCACGCGGCCGGACATGGCCACCACCACCTGATAGTCGCTATACCCCAACCCATCGCATACGTGGATAGTGCCGGCCAGGAAGCCGCCCGCACCCAGCCTTCCCCAGCCATTGGCATTGAAGCGCACCTGTTCACGCACCGGGCCGTTGCCCTGCACCTGTACCTTGGGATTGCCCTGGTGCACACGCAGCGTTTCCTCGTCGGGCGCCACCACGATTCGCCAGCCGTTGGCCCAATTGCCGTCCACTGGATGCATCAGCACGTCCCGCCCGCGCAATACCGCTTCACTGCGCGCCGCACGCAGGCCGTCGTGCAGTTCCTGAGCCAGCACCTGGCGGCGCAGTGCCTGGGTCATGCCGTGATAATGGGGCAGGGCCAAGTGCATCAGTACCCCAGCCACGGCCATGGCGATCATTAATTGCAGCAGTGAAAAACCTTGTTGGTGCATGCCTGTGCTCCTTGCGTGGCAAACCCGAGACGTCTTTGTACAGATGAACGCTGATCCCTCTGGAACAACCGTATATCCTGTGCCGTGCGTTGGCGCAGGCACTGCTGGTTTATAGTCCAGCGCATCCGGGGGGAGTGGGGAAAATGGATTCAAGACGTAATGGATTTACCATGGTGGAGCTGTTGGTGACCGTAGTGATACTGGCGATCATGGCCGCCATCGCCTTGCCTTCCTTCAGCAAGCTCATTGCCAATAACCGCACCGACTCCGAGACCGGCGACCTTTACCGCGCCCTCAACTACACCCGCCTTGAAGCCATCAACCGCGGCCTCAGCGTACGCATCGCCCCAGCCACCGCGGGTGGCGCCTGGACGGGCGCGCTGAACATCACCTTGAGCACCGCCGGCACTGTATTGCGGGTCATTCCCGCCATGTCCAGTACCTCGGCACTGGCTTTCAGCAGCACTTCTGCCTACATCGAGTTCAACAACCTGGGCGGCCTGACCTATCCCGCCGCCGCACTGACGCTCACCTACACCCAGGGCACCGTGAGCCGTAGCCTGGGTGTGTGCCTCAATGGCCGGATTGTCTTGAACGGTACCTGCACATGAGCCTGAAAAACGCCCATCGAGGGTTTTCGCTGATTGAAGTATTGGTAGCGCTGCTGATCATGTCGATCGGGTTGCTGGGGGCTGCGGCCATCCAGCTCAATGCCCTGAAATACACCGACAGCTCGTCCATGCGCACCCAGGCCAGCTTCATCGCCTATGACATGCTCGACCGTATTCGCGCCAACAGCTCGCTCAACTACAGCCTGTTGTCGGCGAAGGCGGCGGCCACCAGCACCGACTACAGCAACCCCCGCGCAGTGGACTGGTCGGACTTCAAGGCCAATATCGCGACGTTCAGTGGTGGCACCGGGGAGGGCGTGATCGCCATTGCCAGCAACGTAGTCACCATCACCATCACCTGGACGGATGCGCGTGCGGGGCAGGCAATCAATGCCATCAACGCCAACGCCGTAGCCAATGATACCTCGGCCCAGACCTTCACCCTGACCACGCGCGCATTCAACAACACGGTGACCCAATGAAGAAGCAGTCATCGGGCTTTGGCCTGATCGAGTTGATGGTCGCCCTGGCGCTGGGCCTGATCGTCCTGCTCGGCGTCACGCAGATTTTCATTTCGGCGAAGAACACCTACCTGGCCCAGAACGCTGCCGCCAGCATGCAGGAAGATGCCCGCTATGGTTTGAGCAAGATGCTCCAGGAGGTGCGCATGGTTGGCATGTTCGGCTGCCTGAACACCATTACCCCCGATGCCTCTGCCTTGCTCGCCGGCTGGGTAGACCCAAGCCTCAGCCCGGCCATCAGCTACAGCACCAGTACCACCGGTGGCGTCACTACGCAGGTGTTGACGATGGTCACGGGGGACGTGGGCGCGAACGGCGGTGTCCCCACATGGACCATCCTCACGGATTGCCTGACGCTGTCCACCGTCTACGGCGGCGCCAAGGCTGCGGCAGCCGGGCAGATAGCCGTGCCGATCCGCAAGGTGATCTACACCTACAACAGCAGCACCAAGCAGTTGACCACCACGCTCAACGGCACCGCCTACGTGCTGTTGAGCAACGTCAGCGGTTTTGCCGTCATGTTCGGGGTGACGTCCGGCACCACTGTCCCCAGCCCTGTCACGTCCTACAGCTTCGCACCTGGCACGCCTGCGCAGATTCGCAGTGTGCGCATCAGCCTTACCCTGACTGACCCCAATGGCCGCCTCGCGGACCGAACATTCACGGCCGCCGCGGCCATTCGCAACCGCTTGCCCTGAAGGAGGCGTCGATGAACAAACTCCGCCACATATCGTGCCCCCCCGGCCGCAGGGGGCAACAAGGCATGGTACTGCTGGTGGCACTGGTGATGCTGCTGCTCATTACCATGATCGGCGTGTCATCCATGCAGAACGCCACCCTGCAGGAGAAAATGGCGGGTAGCGTGCAAACGCGCAACACCACGTTCCAGAATGCCGAGGCCGCGCTGCGTGCAGGCGAAAATGCCGTCGCCGCCACGGGCTACACATTGGCCGTGTGCACCACCAATGCCACCTGTGCGCCGCCGCCGGCAGCCGATTACAACAACATCGCGGCGGCCGCCAGCAACTATGGCACTGCAGGTATCACCTGGGTTGCCGTCGGTACGACAGGTTTCTACGGCGTGCAGAACATCGGCACCACCAAGGATGCGATGAATAACAGCGGTAACAGCGTCACGCTTTACCGCATCACTGCCATCGGCTTCACGGCAGCGGCTATCAGCAACCCGCGCAGCGTGGTGGAGAGCATTTATGGCAGGTAACAAACGCTCGTTGCCGTATTGGTTGAACGTGCTGGTGGGATTGCTGCTCACGTTGTTCATCGGCACCCCCGCCGACGCTTTCGCCCCCGCGTCCTCGCCGCTGCTGAGTGCTGCGGCGGTGCCACCGAACCTGATGATGCTGGTGGATAACTCCGGCAGCATGGACAGCATCCTGATGGACTCGGGGTTCAACACAGCGACCGATTACCCCACCATCTATTCGGTCACGCGCTCGTGTTTCCTGTTCGCCTGCAGCGGGTATACGCCCGGTAACGCCATCAGTAACGGCAGCGCCGATTATGTCTTCGTGGGCAACCTCAGCACGTCCTATTGCAGCAACGGCCAGTATTCGTTCTACAAGAACTCCAGCACCGTACTGTGCCTGACCTTGCCCGACCCACGCGGCAGTGGCCTCACCCGTTACCCCATTGAATACCTGTCGTACCTGGTGCAGCAGGCCAACGCCGGCAATACCATCACCGTCACCAACAGCACGCGGATGCTCACTGCCATCAGCGTGGCGACGAGCCTGGTTACCAGCAACCGTGCCTTGCGCATCGGCCTGGCCACGTTCAACCCGCCGACCAACTCCGACCCAGGCCCCGGCGGCAGGATAGCCCAGGCGATCAGTGACCTTTCCCCCGTGACCGCCAGCGGCACCGTGTCGGCCGTGAGCCAGGCTACCGCCGACAAGAACTTTTCCAACCTGACCAACGCCATCGCTGGCCTGTCGGCCACCTCCAACACGCCGCTGGCCGAGACTTATTACGAGATTACCCGCTACATGCGGGGCCTGGCGCCGTACTACAACTCCACGCCTTCCACCTATACCAGCCCCATTCAATGGCGCTGCCAGAAAAACTTTGGCGTGGTAATCACCGATGGCCTGCCAACCTACGATCGTACGTTCCCCACCAACGACCCACTGGGCGGGAAAAACCTGCCGAACTGGGACGGCAATAGCCTCAACGATGGTGCCAACCTCAGTGGCGACAGCGAGGGCGATACGCTTTACCTCGATGACATTGCCAAGTTTGCCTATGACATCGACATGCGCACGGCGTCTGCCAACGGTACCGATGCGGCTGGCAAAAGCTGGGACGCCGATTTCCCCACGCAGAACATGTCCACTTACGCCATTGGCTTTACTGCCAGCAACCAGATGCTGCTGGACACAGCCAGTTACGGCCACGGTAAATATTACCTGGCCACCGACAGTTCCTCGCTGACCACCGCCCTGTCTTCGGCACTCAGCGATATCACCTCCAAGGCTGGTTCCGGGGGCGGGGGCGCGGCCAGTTCGTCAACGCTGACGTCAACCACCAAGTACTACCAGACTTCCTACGACCCGGTGGACTGGCGCGGCATCGTCAAGGCCTACGCCATCAGCTCAACCGGCGCCATCGCGACCACCGAAAGCTGGAGCACCAATACCACCATGGCCGTGGGCGCCACGGGCACGACCTTCGAGTCCTATAACACCAGTACAGCCCAGCCGATCACCATGGCCTACCTGAACTATTCCACGGCGCAGCGGGCGGTGCTCGACGCCAACCTGCCCACCAGCCCTTCCGGTATCAAGGGGCCGCAGCTGGTCAGCTGGAGCCAGGGCACCAACATCACCGGCCTCAAGACCCGCTCGGTGTTGCTGGGCGATGTGATCAACTCGTCGCTGACGCTGGCATCGCCCAGCGCCCAGACGGCCTCCGACCTGACCAACGACACCAGCTATACCGCCTACCTGGCCAAAAAGGCCGCCGGCATGACCGGCACCCTGGTGGTCAATGCCAACGATGGTTTTACCAACGTGATCAATGCGAGCACTGGGGCGCGTATCTACGCTTACATGCCATCGACGGCGCTGGCGGGGTTGTACAAGGTAGCCGACACGGCCTACATCAACGGCTCTTCGCATACGTTCCTCAACGATGGCCAGATTGGTGTTTATGACGCGCAAATAGGCGGTGTCTGGAAGACCTTGGCGTTGTCGGGCACGGCGGCAGGGGGCAAGGCCTATTCAGCCATTCAGTTGTACGACTCCAGCGCCGGTAACGTGGTCAAGGCGCTGTATGAGTGGCGCCCTGACACTGGCACCGCGTTCGCGAACCTGGGCTACGCCTACTCCAAACCGGAGGTGGCGCGCCTGCCTGACGGGACCTGGGCAGCCTTTATTGCCAACGGCTACGGCAGCACCAAGGGTGTCGCCTCGCTGTTGGTAGTCAGCCTGGAGACCGGGGCGGTGATCAAGGAAATCGTCGCCGAAAGCGCCAACGGCGCCAACGGGCTTTCCTCGGTGAAGCTCAAGGTCAACGCTTCCAATGTGGTGCAGGCTGCGTACGGTGGTGACCTGCTGGGGCATATGTGGAAGTTCGACCTGAGCAGCACCACGCCTTCCAGCTGGAGCGTTGCGTTCTCGGGCCTGCCGCTGTTCACCGCACCGGGCGGTGCCACCCAGCCCATCACGGCCCAGCCCACGCTGGTGACCAATAGCACCAGCGGCAAGATGGTGTATTTCGGCACGGGCAAACTCAACGAGACCACTGACAAGACCACTACCGATGCCCAGGGTTTCTACGCCATCTGGGACGCCGACGGTGGGGCAGGCAACTACACGACCGCGAACTTGCAGGCCCAGTCGATTGCCGGCTTCACTACAGTGGGCACTACGCAGTACATGACCACCTCCACGACCACCACCAACTACACCTCACTGAAGGGTTGGTATCTGCCGCTGGTGTCAGGCACCAAGCTGACCGGGCAGCGGGTCATCTATCCGGCTACCTATTCGTCGGGGAACATCCTGTTCACCACCGCTGGTGTAGATACCACCGATCCGTGTTCCAGCCAGGGCTCGGGCTACCTGGTGATTCTGGATGCGCTGAATGGCAGGATGCTCACCAGCCCAGCGATTGATACAACGGGGGACGGCCAGGTCACCAGCGCCGACCTTGTCATGAGCGGTATCTATATCTCGACGGGCATTCCCAACCTGACCGCTATTTTATCAATCACTACTGTGAGCACGGTTGGAAGCAGCACCATAAGCACGACTTCAACCGAGTACTTTGTCAGTACTACGGGGGGCGAGACCAAAGAGTACGACGCGGGTAGTTCAAGCACCACGCTCTCCAGCCCGGGAAGAATCATGTGGCGCCAAATTCAATGAAGGAGTCTGCATATGCATAAGGACGCACGAGGTTTCAGCCTGGTGGAGCTGGTTGTGGTAGTAGCCATCGTCGGTATTCTCGCGACGATCGCCTACCCTTCCTACACCAATTACGTGAAGCGCACGCACCGTGCGGAGATCGTCGAGTTGATGTCGGAAACGGCGCAGAACCTTGAGCGCTGGTACTCGAAGTACGGTACCTATGGCGACCCCAGCTCCACGGTCACATTCACGGCGCCCTCCAGCAACACCTGGTACACCGTGACCTTCCCGGCGCGCAGCGCTACCGGGTATACCCTGCAGGCCGCGCCGAATGCCGGTACGATGATGGCCGGCGACGTCTGCGGTACTTACACGCTGGACAACACCGGCGCCCGAAACAACGTCAACAACACGTCGACAATTGCCACTTGCTGGGGGCGTTGATTGTTCCCCTGACTCTGGAAACCCCATGCCCACACAACAAGAACTGATCATCGTCGGTGGCGGCGTCATCGGCCTGCTGACTGCCCTCAACCTGGCCCCGCACGTGGGCCGCATCACCTTGCTGGACCGCTCAGGTCTTGGCCAGGAGTCCTCATGGGCCGGTGGCGGCATCGTCTCGCCGCTGTACCCCTGGCGCTACAGCGCCGCAGTGACGGCGCTGGCGCATTGGTCCCAGGACTTCTACCCGCAATTGGGCGCGCGGCTGTTTGCTGACACCGGCATCGACCCCGAGGTGCACACCACCGGCCTGTACTGGCTGGACCTGCCTGATGAGGACGAGGCCCTGGCCTGGGCGGCGCGGTTGAACCGGCCGCTGAGCAAGGTGGATATTTCCGCAGCCTACGACGGCGTGCCAGTGCTGGGCGGTGGCTACCGCAGCGCGGTGTACATGGCCGATGTGGCCAATGTGCGCAACCCGCGGCTGGTGAAGTCGCTTGCCGCGGCGCTGCAGGCCTGCGCCAACGTCACCGTGCGTGAGCATTGCGAGGTGCGCGGCTTCCTGCGCGATGGCCAGGTGGTAGTCGGCGTGGACACCGCCGACGGCGAGTTGCGCGCCGACCAGGTGGTGTTGACGGCTGGCGCCTGGAGCGGCGACCTCCTGGAAAGCCTGGGCGTGCGTTTGCCGGTAGAGCCGGTGAAGGGCCAGATGATTCTGTTCAAGTGCGAAGCGGACTTCCTGCCGAGCATGGTCTTGGCCAAGGGGCGCTACGCGATCCCGCGGCGCGACGGGCATATCCTGGTGGGCAGCACGCTGGAGCATGAAGGCTACGACAAGACGCCTACCGTCAGTGCCCTGGAAAGCCTGAAGGCCTCGGCCATCGAGCTTTTGCCAGCGTTGGCGCAGGCGACGCCGGTGAAGCATTGGGCAGGCTTGCGGCCGGGCTCGCCGGAAGGTATTCCGTTCATTGGCCGGCTGGAAGGTTTCGAGGGCCTGTGGCTCAACTGCGGCCATTACCGCAACGGCCTGGTGCTGGCGCCGGCCTCATGCCAGCTGTTCGCCGACCTGATGCTGGGGCGCGACCCCATAATCGATCCGGCCCCCTACAACCCCGCCAGCCGCCTCGCCTAACCCGTAGCAGCAACTGTCTTGAAACCGCGTTGCCTGCATCGCGACTAAAGTCGGCTCCTACGCCGTCCGTGGTAGGAGCCGGCCTTGGCCGCGATGCAGACGACGCGATCGCCCCCGTAGCAGCGGCCGCACGGCCGCGTCCCGGAGCAACGCAGGGCCGCCGCCGGACGCAGCCTTCGGCAGCTGCTACGCGAATCCTGCGTACACCGCACCCGTAGCGGCCGCAGGCCGCGTTACTCCAGGCCCAGCTTTTTCAGGCGGTAGCGCATCGACCGGAACGACAGGCTCAGCCGCTGTGCCGCCGCCGTGCGGTTCCAGCGGGTTTCTTCCAGCGCCTGCAGGATCAGCTTGCGCTCGATGTTTTCCAGGAAGTCTTCCAGGTTGTCGACGTTGGTCAGGTCGGGCAGGCCGCCCTCGGTGGTCTGGGCCGATTCGCTCAGGCGCAGGTCGCTGGGCTCGATGCGCTCGTTCTCGCACAGGGTGTAGGCGCGTTCGAGCATGTTCTCCAGCTCCCGCACGTTGCCTGGGAAACGGTAGCCCTTCAGGGTTTCCAGCGCCGCAGGGCTCAGTTGCGCCGGGGGCAGGCCGCTGCCATGGGCCAGGCGCTTGAGCACGCGGGTCGCCAGCAGTGCGATGTCTTCGCGCCGTTCACGCAAGGAGGGCACGCGCAGCTCGATAACGTTGAGGCGGTAGTACAGGTCCTGGCGGAAGCGCCCGGCCGCCACTTCGGCATTCAAGTCCTTGTGGGTGGCGCAAAGAATGCGCACGTCCACCACCACTTCGCTCTGGCCGCCGATGCTGCGCACGGCCTTCTCCTGGATGGCACGCAGCAGTTTCACCTGCATGGCCAGCGGTAGGTCGGCCACCTCGTCGAGAAACAGCGTGCCGCCGTTGGAGGCCTGGAACAGCCCGGGCTTGTCTTCCACGGCGCCGGTGAAGCTGCCTTTGCGGTGGCCGAAGAATTCGCTTTCCATCAGCTCCGAGGGTATGGCACCACAGTTCACCGGCACGAACGGCAGCTCGGCCCGCGGGCCCTGCTCGTGAATCAGGCGTGCCACCAGCTCCTTGCCGCTGCCCGACTCACCGCTGATGTACACCGGTGCCTGGCTGCGCGCCAGCCGCAGGATCTGCTTGCGCATGGCCAGCATGGGCGGTGAGTCGCCCAGCAGCCGGTCGTCGATGCTCGGTTCGCTGCCCGCCGGCGCTTGCAGGCGCAGGGCGCTGCTCACCAGCTCGCGCAGGCGCGCCAGGTCCACGGGCTTGGTCAGGAAGTCGAAAGCACCCGCCTTCAGGGCGTTGATGGCGGTGTCCAGGCTGCCGTAGGCGGTAATCATCGCCACCGGCAGTTGGGGAAAGCGTTGCTGGATATGTTGCACCAGCTCAAGGCCGGTGCCGTCGGGCAGGCGCATGTCGGTCAGGCACAGGTCGAACGGCTCGCGGGCCAGCAGGTCGCGGGCCTCCTTGACGTTGCGCGCGCTGCGCGTGTCGAGCTTCATCCGGCCCAGGGTGATTTCCAGGAGTTCGCGGATATCCGGCTCATCGTCGACGATCAGGATCTTTTGCCGTTGGCTCATGTTCAACTCAGCTTCCGTGCATGGGCGAACGTGATACGCAGGCAACTGCCACCGCGTTCACGTGGTTTGTAGTCTAGGTGCGCCTGGTTGCTTTCGCATAACTCACGGGAAATGTAGAGGCCCAATCCTGTTCCTTTGGTCTCGGTGGTGAAGAAAGGTTCGAAGATGTGTTGCAGTTGATCGGCTGAAAAGCCGGGGCCATCATCCAGCACGTCAAGAATGGGCAGGCCGTTGGTCGGATCGACGAACAGGTTCAGCCACACCTGGGCCTGGCCATGGGCGTGGGCGCTATAGCGCAGGCCGTTTTCCACCAGGTTGCTGAGCACCTGGGTGAGGTGGTGGGGGTCCATGCGCGTCTCTATCGGCCCGTCGGTGACATACAGGTGCAACGCCTGCCGTGGCGTGGCGGTGGCGCGGAAATCGGCCAGGAACCCTTCGAGGAAGCCGCCCAGGTCCAGCGGCGCCGGCTCTGCCTGGCGGCGCCGGGACAGCTGCAGCACGTTCTCGATGATCAGGTTCATGCGCTTGGACTGATCCTTGATGATCTCGGTCAGGCGCAGGTCGGCAGCGTCGAGGTTTTCCGATTCCTGCAGCAGCTGGCCGGCATGGCTGATGGCGCCCAGGGGGTTGCGGATCTCGTGGGCAATACCGGCGGTCAGCCGCCCCAGGGCCGCCAGCTTGAGTTGCTGGGCCTGCTGGGCCACCTGCGACAGGTCTTCGAGGAATACCAGGGTCTGTTGTTGATCGCCACGGCGCAGCGAGATGAAGCTGGGTTGCACCGACGGGCCGGTGGGCGTGAATTTCAGGCTGCGCAGCCGCAGGGTAGGGTTGGTGCGCCATTGCAGCAGGCGCTCCACCAGTTCCGGCGAGTAGGCGGTGATCAACTGGCCGCCCAGGTTGTATTGGCCGATCAGCTTGAGCGCGCCTTCGTTGGCCAGTTGCACGCGGTTGACCGTGTCCAGCACCAGGATGCCGGTACGCATGCGCTGCAGGATCAGCGCGTTGAGCTCTTCCAGGTTGGTGACATCGGTAGCGCGTTGCTGGGCCAGGCTTTCGCTGACCCGCAGCAAGCGCGTCAGCGCCTGCACCATCAGGGCCACGGCGAAGCACAGCACCCCCAGCGTGCTGGCCTGCACGTAATTGGTGGCGCTGTTGGGGCGCAGGAAGTTCAGGTAGAAGGTCAGGTAGATGATGCCGATGCTGCCCAGCGCGGCAATCAACAGGCCGTTGCGCCCGCGCAGCAGCAGGTTGCTCATGGCCACCGAGGCGATCATCAGGTTGCCGATGCCGCTGGCGGTGCCGCCGCCGGCGTAGAACAGCCCGGACAACATCAGGATGTCGAGCAGCGCCAGGGCGAACACGTGCCCGGGCGGGCGCAGTTTCTCCAGCAGGATGACTGCGGCAATGTTGAACAGCAGGTAGGCCCAGCTGCCGGTGCGGAACCAGGTGCCATTGGCCAGTTGCAGCAGCTTGTCGTCCATGTCGCTGGAGATCAGCAAAATCAGGGTAATGCCGATGCTCAGGCGGTACAGGTGGTACAGCCGCAGCATGCGCCGCGCCTGGGGGCCGCCGGGCAGGAAGGTCTCAGCGCTCACGTGGCGCCGGGCCCTGGTCCAGGTGTGCCTGGCTGCAGTACCACTGGTGGCCGCTGCCCAGCGCGCGGTTCTGCGGCAGGTGCACGCCACACTGGGCGCAGCGCACCATCGGCAGTGGCTGGTCATTGCCCGGGCGTGCCGAGGTCTGGGGCCTTGGCTTGACCTTGCGCCATAGCCATACGATGGCAAAGACAATGGCGATCCAGAAAATCAGGCGAATCATGGTCTACGGCTCGAACTTAAGGAGATGCGGCAGTGTAGGAGCGGGCCGGGCGGGGGACAAGCGGTGCCGGGTTGGGGGGTTGATATTTTTTGGTGGGCGTTGGGTTGCGGGCTTGCCAGCGAGCTTTTGATACCGCCTGAAAAGCTCGCTGGCAAGCCAGCTCCCACAAGTATTTATATTTCTGCGGATACAAAAAAAGAGGCCCGAGGGCCTCTTTTTTACTGCGGTGCTGCTCAGTCGAACAGGCCGAAGGTCAGGTAGCTGAAGAAGCCACGCTTCTTCTTCGGTGCGTCGTCTACCGGTTTGGCCGGCTCGTCGGCGGTACCGCCCTGGTCTTTTGGCAGCAGTTCGTGCGGGATGGCGTCCTTGTCATCCTGGAACTGTTTGGTCAGTTCCTGGTTGGCGCGGGTTTCACCCGGTGGCAGTGGCGCGCTGGTGCCCACCAGGCCCAGGGTGGCCTTGGTCAGCCAGGAGCGGTTGTCCGCTTCCTTCTGCTGCGGCACGAACTTGCCGTCCACCAGTTGCGGGTGGTCCGGGTAGTTCAGCTTCAGGGTTTCCAGGCTGGTGGCAGCCAGGTCGTCCAGGCCCATGCGCTGGTAGGCTTCCACCATCACGGCCAGGCCGTCACCCACGGACGGGGTTTCCTGGAAGTTTTCCACCACGTAGCGGCCACGGTTGGCGGCGGCGACGTAGGCCTGACGGGTCAGGTAGTAGTCAGCCACGTGGATCTCGTAGGCCGCCAGCAGGTTGCGCAGGTAGATCATGCGCTGCTTGGCGTCGGGGGCGTAGCGGCTGTTGGGGTAGCGGCTGGTCAGCTGGGCGAACTCGTTGTAGGAGTCGCGGGCAGCGCCCGGGTCACGCTTGGTCATGTCCAGCGGCAGGAAGCGCGCCAGCAGGCCGCGGTCCTGGTCGAACGAGGTCAGGCCCTTGAGGTAGTAGGCGTAGTCGACGTTCGGGTGCTGGGGGTGCAGGCGAATGAAACGCTCGGCAGCCGACTTGGCCGCTTCAGGCTCGGAGTTCTTGTAGTTGGCGTAGATCAGCTCGAGCTGCGCCTGGTCGGCGTAGCGCCCGAACGGATAGCGGGAGTCCAGCGCCTTCAGTTTGGCGGTGGCGCTGGTGAAGCTGTGGTTGTCCAGGTCGGCCTGCGCCTGCTGGTACAGCTCGGTTTCGCTCAGGTTTTCGTCGACCACTTCCTTCTTCGACGAACAGGCGGCCGTGAGTCCGAGGATGGCGATCAGCAGCAGGTGTTTCACTTGCATGGCGGCTTGCGTCCCTATGACGGCCGCTGTCTTGGGCGTGACCGTCCTGTTATGATGAGCGCCCCGTGGAAGCCTCGGGGCAAAAGACGCCGTATTTAACCACAAGCGTGCAGCCGAAACCAAAGGCTGTGCCGCCGCACAGTCCGAGCATGTCCGAGATCATACAACTTAGCGCAGAGGTGCCGTCCGAATTGGGCGGCCAACGCCTCGATCAAGTCGCCGCACAATTGTTCGCCGAGCACTCGCGCTCGCGCCTATCCGCCTGGATCAAAGAAGGCCGCCTGACCGTGGACGGTGGCGTGCTGCGCCCGCGTGACATCGTTCACGGTGGCGCCATCCTGGCCCTTAATGCCGAACAGGAAGCCCAGGGCGAGTGGATCGCCCAGGACATCGAGTTGGACATCGTCTATGAAGACGACGACATCCTGGTCATCAACAAGCCTGCGGGCCTGGTGGTGCACCCGGCTGCCGGCCACGCCGACGGCACCTTGCTCAACGCCTTGCTGCACCACGTGCCGGACATCATCAATGTCCCGCGCGCCGGTATCGTGCACCGCCTGGACAAGGACACCACTGGCCTGATGGTGGTCGCCAAGACCATCCAGGCGCAGACAAAACTGGTTGCCCAGCTGCAAAGCCGTACCGTCAGTCGGATTTATGAGTGCATCGTCATTGGTGTGGTCACCGCCGGGGGCAAGATCAACGCCCCCATCGGTCGCCACGGCCAGCAGCGCCAGCGCATGGCGGTGATGGAAGGCGGCAAGCCTGCCGTCAGCCACTACCGCGTGCTGGAGCGTTTCCGTTCGCACACCCACGTGCGGGTCAAACTGGAAACCGGCCGTACCCACCAGATTCGCGTGCACATGTCGCACATCAACTTCCCGTTGGTGGGTGACCAGGCCTACGGTGGTCGCTTCCGCATTCCGCCGGCCGCCAGCGCGACCATGGTCGATGCCTTGAAGACCTTCCCGCGCCAGGCGCTGCACGCGCGCTTCCTGGAGCTGGAGCACCCCACCACCGGCCAACGCATGAGCTGGGAATCGCCACTGCCGGACGATTTCGTCTGGCTGCTATCGCTGCTCAAGCAGGACCGCGAGGCGTTCGTCGGGTGAGTGACTTGGCGCAGGACCTGATTTTTCCCGACTGGCCGGCACCGGCCAACGTGAAGGCCTGCGTCACCACGCGAGAGGGCGGCGTCAGCGCCGCGCCTTTCGAGTATTTGAACCTCGGTGACCATGTGGGCGACGCGCCCGCGGCGGTGGCCGAGAACCGCCTGCGCCTGACGCGCACGTTCGGCATCCAGCCGGCGTGGCTCAAGCAGGTGCACGGCATCCATGTGGCTCACGCCAACCCGGCCATCATCGCCGAGGCGGATGCCAGCTGGACCGCCACCCCCGGCATCGCCTGCACGGTGATGACCGCCGACTGCCTGCCCGCGTTGTTCTGCGACCGCGCCGGCACCTGCGTGGGTGCTGCCCATGCCGGCTGGCGCGGGCTGGCCGCCGGTGTGCTGGAAGCCACGGCGGAAAGCCTGGCGGTACCGGCCAGCGAGATAATGGTGTGGCTGGGCCCCGCCATCGGCCCGCGCAACTTCGAGGTGGGCGCCGAGGTGCGCGACATCTTCATGGCCAGCCACCCGCAAGCTGCCGCAGCCTTCGTGCCGGGCGCCGCGCCGGGCAAGTTCCTGGCCGATATCTACGCGCTGGCGCGCCTGCGCCTGGCAGCGATGGGCATTACCGCCGTGTACGGCGGTGGTGAATGCACCATCGAGGATCTACGCTTCTTCTCTTATCGGCGTGCGCCGCAGACAGGCCGCTTCGCGTCGCTGATCTGGCTGGAATAGTGTGGGAGTGGGCTCTGCCCGCGAACGCAACACCGCGCATTTACAGAACGATGCGGCGTTCTTTTCGCGGGCAGAGCCCGCTCCCACGTCGGTGCCTTATTGATGTGGGTCAAGCCCCTGCCGCTTGAATATTGAACAATCCCCCCCATCTACTTCGGTATCTCAGGCAGGTTTTTCTTCATCAGGTGTGTCCATCGCTCCGGCCTGCCCCTATAGGAAGGTGACATATGCGTATTGACCGTTTAACCAGCAAATTGCAGTTGGCGCTGTCCGATGCCCAATCCCTGGCGGTGGGCATGGACCATCCAGCCATCGAGCCTGCGCATTTGATGCAGGCATTGCTTGACCAACAAGGTGGTTCCATCAAGCCACTGCTGATGCAGGTAGGCTTCGACGTGAACAGCCTGCGCAAGGAATTGAGCAAAGAGCTCGACCGCCTGCCGAAAATCCAGAACCCTACCGGCGACGTCAACATGTCCCAGGACCTGGCGCGCCTACTCAACCAGGCCGACCGCCTGGCGCAGCAGAAGGGCGACCAGTTCATCTCCAGCGAGCTGGTGCTGCTGGCGGCCATGGACGAGAACAGCAAGCTGGGCAAGTTGCTGCTCGGCCAGGGCGTGAGCAAGAAAGCCCTGGAAAACGCCATTACCAACCTGCGCGGCGGCGAGGCGGTGAATGACGCCAACGCCGAAGACTCGCGCAAGTCCCTGGAAAAATTCACCGTCGACCTGACCAAGCGCGCCGAAGAGGGCAAGCTGGACCCGGTGATCGGCCGTGACGACGAGATCCGTCGCACTATCCAGGTGCTGCAGCGCCGCACCAAGAACAACCCCGTGCTGATCGGTGAGCCTGGCGTGGGCAAGACCGCCATCGTCGAGGGCCTGGCCCAACGCATCATCAATGGCGAAGTGCCAGACGGCCTGCGCGGCAAGCGCCTGCTGTCGCTGGACATGGGTGCGCTGATCGCCGGTGCCAAGTTCCGCGGTGAGTTCGAAGAGCGCCTTAAAGGTGTGCTCAACGACCTGTCCAAGCAGGAAGGGCAGATCATTCTGTTCATCGACGAGCTGCACACCATGGTCGGTGCGGGCAAGGGCGAGGGCTCCATGGACGCCGGCAACATGCTCAAGCCGGCCCTGGCCCGTGGCGAACTGCACTGCGTGGGCGCCACCACGCTCAACGAGTACCGCCAATATATAGAGAAGGACGCAGCCCTTGAGCGGCGTTTCCAGAAAGTGCTGGTGGATGAGCCGAGCGAGGAAGACACCATCGCCATCCTGCGTGGCCTGAAAGAGCGCTACGAGGTGCACCACAAGGTGGCGATCACCGACGGCGCGATCATTGCCGCGGCCAAGCTCAGCCATCGCTACATCACCGACCGCCAGCTGCCGGACAAGGCCATCGACCTGATCGACGAGGCTGCCAGCCGCATCCGCATGGAGATCGACTCCAAGCCTGAAGTGCTGGACCGCCTGGAACGCCGCCTGATTCAACTCAAGGTCGAATCCCAGGCCCTGAAGAAAGAGGACGACGAGGCTGCGATCAAGCGCCTGGAGAAGCTGACCGAGGAAATTGCCCGCGTCGAGCGTGAGTACGCGGACCTGGAAGAGATCTGGACCTCGGAAAAAGCCGAAGTGCAGGGCTCGGCGCAGATCCAGCAGAAAATCGAACAGTCGCGCCAGGAACTGGAAGCCGCCCGCCGGCGTGGCGACCTCAGCCGCATGGCCGAGCTGCAGTACGGGGTTATCCCGGACCTGGAGCGCAGCCTGCAGATGGTCGACCAGCACGGCAAGAGCGATAACCAGCTGTTGCGCAGCAAGGTCACCGAGGAAGAGATTGCCGAGGTAGTGTCGAAGTGGACCGGCATTCCGGTGGCGAAGATGCTCGAAGGCGAGCGCGAGAAGCTGCTGAAGATGGAAAGCCTGCTGCACAAGCGCGTGATCGGCCAGAACGAAGCCGTGGAAGCGGTTTCCAGTGCCGTGCGCCGTTCCCGTGCCGGGCTGGCGGACCCGGATCGCCCCAGCGGCTCGTTCATGTTCCTGGGCCCTACCGGCGTGGGCAAGACCGAGCTGTGCAAGGCGCTGGCCGAATTCCTGTTCGACACCGAGGAGGCCATGGTGCGTATCGACATGTCCGAGTTCATGGAGAAACATTCCGTGGCTCGTCTGATTGGTGCGCCACCGGGCTACGTCGGTTATGAAGAAGGTGGCTACCTGACCGAGGCCGTTCGTCGCCGGCCGTATTCGGTGGTACTGCTGGACGAGGTGGAGAAAGCGCACCCGGACGTGTTCAACGTGCTGCTGCAAGTGCTGGACGACGGCCGCCTGACCGACAACCAGGGCCGTACCGTGGACTTCCGCAACACGGTGATCGTGATGACTTCCAACCTGGGGTCGGCGCAGATCCAGGAATTGGTGGGTGACCGTGAAGCTCAACGCGCGGCAGTGATGGACGCGGTGAGCTCGCACTTCCGGCCGGAGTTCATCAACCGTATCGACGAAGTGGTGGTGTTCGAGCCGTTGGCGCGCGACCAGATCGCCGGCATCACGCAAATCCAGCTCGGCCGTTTGCGCCGCCGCCTGGCCGAGCGTGAGTTGAGCCTGGAGCTGAGCGACGAGGCGTTGGACAAGCTGATAGCCGTGGGTTACGACCCGGTGTATGGCGCAAGGCCGCTGAAACGGGCTATCCAGCGCTGGATCGAGAACCCGCTTGCGCAGTTGATCCTGTCGGGGCAGTTCCTGCCAGGCAGCACGGTGACCGCTACCGTGGCCGACGACGAGATTGTCTTCGCCTGACCGGTGTGTGGGAGCTGGCTTGCCGGCGAGCCCTTTAAAGGGCTAAAAGCTCGCTGGCAAGCCAGCTCCCACAGGCTTTGAAAAAAATTGCAGCTAAATGCATGTTTCTATTTGCATTTCTCAAAAAGGTTGAGTAAAGTTCGCCTCGCTGTAACGGCAACCCACAGATCACCACGCTTCACCGGGATCTGAAAATAGTTTGAAATTCAGTAAGTTGAATGAAAATTAGGGGTTGACAAGGGTTTTGAAGCTTGTAGAATAGCGCGCCTCAGAGGCACTAACGTAGCGATACGGGAAAGCCGAAGAGTTCGAAGCGGTAGGAATACAGATTCGAAATTTGCAGCAACTGAAATTGATAGTTCCGTGATAGCTCAGTCGGTAGAGCAAATGACTGTTAATCATTGGGTCCCAGGTTCGAGTCCTGGTCACGGAGCCAAATTTCATATCGGGGTATAGCGCAGTCCGGTAGCGCGCCTGCTTTGGGAGCAGGATGTCAGGAGTTCGAATCCCCTTACCCCGACCATTTTTGGGTCGTTAGCTCAGTTGGTAGAGCAGTTGGCTTTTAACCAATTGGTCGTAGGTTCGAGTCCCACACGACCCACCATTTTTGATTCCAGTTCGCTGGGTCAGATCTTAAAAAGTCCTTCCGAGTAACGTCGGAAGGCATCAAAAAAGGCGCCTTCTGGGTGCCTTTTTTGTACCGGGGTATAGCGCAGTCCGGTAGCGCGCCTGCTTTGGGAGCAGGATGTCAGGAGTTCGAATCCCCTTACCCCGACCATCTTCAGAAAAAAGGCGTCCCTTGTGGACGCCTTTTTTATGCCTGAAATGTGGGCCTGTCGCTTTCCGACCTACACCTTCACGCGGCTTCCCAGCCGGTACCGCGACGACGGGTGCACCAGCCGCACATACGTCACCGCCCGCTCTGCATTCCACGTGCGCCGCAGCAGCACCAGGCAGGCCTCATCCGTCTCCATCTGCAGCAGCCTGGCTTCCTCGTCGCTGGGGTGCCCGGCTTCGACGATGTGTTCCATTTCATCCGGCCTGATCACCTGCAGCAAATAGCTGGCGGGCTGCAGCTGCGCGCCAAACGCCTGCGCCAGCAACTGCGGAACCAGGTCGGGGTTCACATAGCGGTCTTCCAACTGCACCGGCACTCCTTCTTCAAGGTGCACGCACAACAAGTGAAATACCGATGCCCCGGTGGCCAGGCCCATGGCCGCCGCTACTGGCAGCGACGCCGCTTCGCGCCCCATGTGCAGCATGCGGCATTCATAGCGGTGGCCACGGGCGATGATCTCGTCGCCGATGTTGCTGATGCGCATCAGGTTGGACTGCGGCTTGGGCTCGGCCACGAACGTGCCCACGCCGTTGACCCGCACCAGCCGGCCTTCCTCGGCCAGCTCGCGCAGGGCGCGGTTTACCGTCATGCGCGACATGCCAAGGGCCTGCACCAGCTGGTTTTCCGAGGCAATCAGGTCGCCGGGCTTCCAATGCCCGGCGTGAACCTTGTCCAGCACGAAGTCCTTGGCGCGTTGGTACAGCGCCTGGGCGGGGCGGGTGCTCATCCCTGGTACAGCTCGGCGAATGCCAGCCAGCGGCTGAACACGCCGTCTTCCACCCAGCTGCGGGCAGCGGCGATGTCCGGGGCGAAATAGCGGTCCTCGTCGTAGTGGGCCACGCCTTCGCGAATGAAGCGCATCACTTCGGTCAGCTTCGGCGAGGTCTGCAGCGGCGCCAGCAGGTCAATGCCCTGTGCGGCGCCCAGCAGTTCAATGGCGACCACGGCGCTGCTGTTGCCGGCCATGTCCAGCAGGCGGCGGGCGGCGAAGGTGGCCA
This sequence comes from Pseudomonas sp. JC1203, assembly GCF_056175065.1. Taxonomy (NCBI): domain Bacteria; kingdom Pseudomonadati; phylum Pseudomonadota; class Gammaproteobacteria; order Pseudomonadales; family Pseudomonadaceae; genus Pseudomonas; species Pseudomonas sp. JC1203. Next base: position 143,284 of record NZ_JBWCAM010000008.1, on the reverse strand, counting down.
TGGACACGTGGTCTTCCTGGTTGGCGGATGTGGGCAGGCTGTCGATGGAGGCGGGGTGGGCCAGGGTCTTGTTTTCCGAGGCCAGGGCGGCGGCGGTGACCTGGGCGATCATGAAGCCGGAGTTCAGGCCGCCTTCGCGCACCAGGAAGGCGGGCAGGCCGGACAGCGCCGGGTCCACCAGCTGCGCGGTGCGGCGTTCGGACAGCGCGCCGATTTCCGAGATGGCCAGGGCCAGCACGTCGGCGGCCATGGCCACCGGTTCTGCGTGGAAGTTGCCGCCCGACAGCACGTCACCGTCGGCGCTGAACACCAGCGGGTTGTCGGACACGGCGTTGGCCTCGCGCAGGAACACCCCGGCGGCGAAACGCATGTGGTCAAGGCAGGCGCCCATTACCTGTGGCTGGCAGCGCAGGGAGTAGGGGTCTTGTACGCGCTTGCAGTCGGCGTGGGACTGGCGAATCTCGCTGGTGGCGCCCAGCAGGTCGCGATAATAGGCCGCGGCGGCGATTTGCCCAGGCTGGCCACGCACTGCCTGGATGCGCGGGTCAAACGGCACGGCCGAGCCCTTCAGGGCTTCCACGGTCAGGCTGCCGGCGACCACGGCGGCGCTGAACAGTTTTTCTGCGGCGAACAGCCCGCGCAGCGCCAATGCGGTGGATACCTGCGTGCCGTTGATCAGCGCCAGGCCTTCTTTCGGGCCCAGCTCCAGCGGCGTCATGCCAGCGATGGCCAGGCCCTCTACCGCGTCCATCTCACGGCCTTCATGGCGTACGCGACCGACGCCGATCAGCACCGCCGACATATGCGCCAGCGGCGCCAGGTCGCCACTGGCGCCCACCGAACCCTGGGACGGAATGCACGGGAAGACCTTGGCCGTGTACAGCTTGCGCAACGCCTCGATCAGCTCCCAGCGCACGCCGGAAAAGCCGCGGGCCAGGGAGGCCACCTTGAGCGCCATGATCAGGCCCACGCTGGCGTCATCCAGTAGCGGGCCGGTGCCGGTGCAGTGCGACAGCAGCAGGTTGCGCTGCAGCTTGGCCAGCTTGTCGGTGGCGATGGACGTGCGTGCCAGCAGGCCGAAACCGGTGTTGATACCGTACACGGTGCGTTCGTTGGCGATGATCTGGCTGACGGTGCTGGCGCTGGCCGCCACTGCATCCCGGGCCGAGGCGTCGAGCTCGAAGGGAGCCTGGTGCTGATAGATGGCGCGCAGTTGGTCGAGGTCGAAATGGCCGGGCAGGATGTGCAGGGTGGCGGGCATGGCGAGGTCCTGATGTCAGGTTGAGAGGGTAGCTATATAAGCCTGTATATACAGGTATAGCAAGAGCTCTGTCGGCGGTAAAGCGCACCTTGTCGCAAATCGATAACCCCAGGCACCCACGTAGCAGCTGCCGCAGGCTGCGTCCAGGACCGCCACGGTGTGCCAGGTGAATCGGAGGGGGGATGACGCGGCCTGGCGGCCGCTGCTACGGGCCGCCAGGTGGGGAGGGGTTAGTGCAGTTTCAGGCGCGGCTCGGTGCCGCGGCCGATGCGGCTGCCCAGCATCAGCATCATGGTCTTGAAGGTGCCGTACAACGCCATCTGGTGCATGCGGTACAGCGACACGTAGAACATGCGCGCCAGCCAGCCTTCGAGCATCACGCTGCCAGTCAGGTTACCCATCAGGTTGCCCACGGCAGAGAACTTCGACAGCGAGATCAGCGAGCCGTAGTCCTTGTAGGTGTATTCGGGTAGCTCCTTGCCCTCGATGCGCAGCTTCAGCGACTTGGCCAGCAGGGATGCCTGCTGGTGGGCGGCCTGGGCGCGCGGTGGCACGTTGCGGTCGGTGCCTTTCTGCGGGCAGGCCGCGCAGTCACCGAAGGCGAAGATGTTCTCGTCGCGGGTGGTCTGCAGGGTGGGCAGCACTTGCAGCTGGTTGATGCGGTTGGTTTCCAGGCCGTCGATGTCCTTGAGGAACGCCGGCGCACGGATGCCTGCGGCCCACACTTTGAGGCTGGCCGGGATGACCTTGCCGTCGGCGGTCTTCAGGCTGTCGGGGCCCACTTCGCTCACCGAAGCATTGGTCAGCACGGTGACGCCGAGCTTTTCCAGGGTCTTGTGCACCGGCCCGCCGATACGCTCCGGCAGCGCGGGCAGTACCCGTGGGCCGGCTTCGATCAAGGTGATGCGCATGTTTTCCGGCTTGATCTTGTCCAGGCCGTAGGCAGCCAGTTCGTGCGCGGCGTGGTGCAGCTCGGCGGCCAGCTCCACGCCGGTGGCGCCGGCGCCGACGATGGCGACGCTGATCTGGCTATCCAGATCGCTGTGGGCGTGGGCGCGCAGGTAGTGGTTGAGCAACTGCTGGTGGAAGCGCTCGGCCTGCTTGCGGGTGTCCAGGAACAGGCAGTTCTGCGCCGCGCCCAGGGTGCCGAAGTCGTTGGTGGTGCTACCCACCGAAATCACCAGGCTGTCGTAGCCCAGGGTGCGCGCAGGCAGCAGCTCCAGGCCATTCTCGTCGATGGTTGCTGCCAGCTGGATCTGCTTGGCGGCACGGTCCAGGCCGCTCATGCGCCCCAGTTGGAACTCGAAGTGGTTCCACTTGGCCTGGGCCACGTAGTTCAGCTCGTCTTCCGAGGAGTTCAAGGAGCCGGCGGCCACTTCGTGCAGCAGCGGTTTCCAGATGTGCGTCAGGTTGGCGTCGACCAGGGTCACGCTGGCGGTGCCACGCTTGCCTAGGGTTTTACCCAGGCGGGTCGCCAGCTCCAGGCCGCCGGCGCCACCGCCGACAATCACGATACGATGTGTCATTCAAAGTACTCATAAGGTTTACGGAATTCTGTGGGTCAGTGGGAAGGGCGAGCGCAAGGCAGCTCATAGCACCAGGTAACTGATCAGGCGGCTCAACAAGCCAAGGCCGATGGTGATGGCTACCGTCAGCACCAGGAGCATCCACGGCCGAAAAGGCCGGCGCTCGACTTTGTGCTGGGGCAGCTGCAGGTATTGATCCACGCGTTGCTGATCTTCGGGATTCAGACGGCTGCTCATCATGGCCTCGTAAGGTAGACGCTTCTGACTGTAGGAAAAGTACAGTGTTCCCCACGCAAATCATACAGCCATTCCACCCCCGTAGCAGCTGCCGAAGGCTGCGTCCGGCCCCCGCGCCTTCTAGAGGCTTATCCCCACATCAAACACAATGCTGCGCCCCAGGTTGCTGCGCAGAAAGTCCGGCGCATCCGGGTGGGCGAACAGCACCCGGGCGAAGGTCGGGCCTACCAGCGACAGTGAACGCCAACCCTGGCGCAGGTACTCCGTAGGCGGCGGGAAATGGCTATTGAGGTCCAGCACCTCGCGTTTCAGGCTGGCGAACGCAATGATGTCCAGCTCGCCCAGGTCCAGGCCGCGCTCCTTGTAGTTGTGCGACTTCTTGCGCAGGGTGGGGGCCAGGCGCTGCAGCAGTTCCGGTGCGCCGATGCGCTTGGGCCGGGCCTCGCGGCGCACCAACTGGGCCAGGGAAAAGGCGCTGCGGCGCCGTTGCAGCTCCTCGCGCCACTCGTCGTTCAGGCGCCGGCCTTCGTCCAGCACGAAAAACACCTCGAAACTGGCGTCGCGAAACAGCACGTCGGGCGGCTCCTGGCCGGCCGGGTTGAATTCCTCGGCGCGGTACGGAATGTTCAGGCCTTGCAGCAGGCGCTGGCATACCCAACGCTCGCGCTCCCATTTGCGGGCATTGGACAGGAACGCATTGGCTTGTTCGGCCTGGTTGGTGAGCAGGCGCAGGTAATCTGAGTCATCCATGTTCACAAGCTTAGCGGTTCAAATGCGCTTTGCCGTGAATGACTTGCACACGCTGTGTCACGGTGCGGGGTGTAAACTGCCAACAAGCACATTCGCCAGAGGAACCTGTACATGAAGTTCTGGACCCTGTTGCTGCTCAGCCTGCTGCCTTGCTGGGCCATGGCCCTGGAAGTGGGCGAGCGGCTACCGCCGTGGACGTTGCTGGACCAGTTCGATGCGCCCTACAGCCTCAACGAAGACGCGCGCATTCTGCTGGTGGCCCGCGACATGGGCGGGGCCAAATTGGTCAACGCCGCGCTGCAAGGCCAGCCCAAGGGCTACCTGGAAGGGCGCAAGGCGGTTTTCCTCGCCGACATTCAGCGCATGCCGGCATTGATTGCGAAAATGTTCGCACTGCCGTCCATGCGCTCCTACGACTACCGCGTGGTGCTCGACCGCGAGGGCCGCATTGCGCCCAACTATGGGGTGGCCGATGATTCGGTACTGTGGCTGGAACTGGACCACCAGCGGGTCGTGGCCCAGCACGAGTTCACCGACGCCGCCGCGTTGAAGACGGCGTTGGAACAGGCGCAAAAATGATCAGCGCGCAGGTGCTGTCCGGCGTGACGCTAGGCGTCGGCTGGTGCCTGTATATACCGCTGCTTGGCTGGGCCGCCTGGCGCGCGCCGTGGGTGGAATTGTTCAGTGACAGCCGCCGTCAGCACCTGCTGTTCGGCACGGTGCTGGCGTTGTTCCTGCTGTGGCTAGTGCGGCGCGATTTCGATACCGGCGTGTCCTACCACTTCATCGGCATGACCGCCGTGACCCTGCTGCTGGACTGGCCGCTGGCGCTGCTGGGCGGCTTGGCGGCGCAAATGGGCCTGGTGCTGCTGGGCCGCCAGGACCTGCTGGCGGCCGGCATCAATGGCCTGCTGTTGATCGGCCTGCCGGTGCTGGTCACCGAAGTCTGTGCGGTGCTGGTGGAGCGCGCGCAGCCCAGGAATCCCTTTGTTTACATTTTTTGCTCGGGTTTCTTTCCTGCTGCGCTGGCAGCGTTGTTGTGCGTGTTCGCCGGGTTGGGATTGTTGTGGCTGGACGGGCGCTTTGCCCTGCCGGAGTGGATCTGGGACTTCGTCGGCTACCTGTGGCTGGTGATCTTCCCCGAAGCGTTCATCAACGGGGTGATCGTCACGGCGCTGGTGGTGTTCTGCCCTGAATGGCTTGAAACCTTTAACCGCACGCGGTACCTGGCAGCGCCGTGGAAGGATGAGTAAGCGTGATGCCTCGGGATGTCAGTGCTCGCTATACGGCAGATCACCCGAGAACAATTCATCCTCGGCGTCCGGCGCCACCGGAATCTTGTGCTCTTCGGCGGCCCAGGCGCCCAGGTCGATCAGCTTGCAGCGGTCGGAGCAGAACGGCCGGGTCGGCGTGGCCGCGGTCCATTCCACCGGCGCCCCGCAAGTGGGGCATTGTACGGTCAGGGGTTGGCTCATGATTGGCCTCCAGTCAGCGTCAGGTAAAAATCATGCAGCCGCTCGACTTCGGCGCGCAAGGCGCCCAGGTCACGGTCGTTGACCAGCACATCATCGGCATGGCGCAGGCGTTCCTCGCGGGTGGCCTGGGCCTTGAGAATCGCCTGCACCTGCTCAAGGCTGGTGTTGTCGCGGCGCAGGGTGCGCTCGATCTGCAACGCCTGCGGCACATCGATCACCAGCAGGCGCTGGGCGAGCCGATATTGCCCCGACTCCACCATCAACGGCGAGACGAACACGGCGTAGGGCGAAGTGCCCTTGGCCAGCGCCTCGGCAATTTCGGTGGCAATCAGCGGGTGCAGCAGGCCTTCCAGCCAGCGCCGCTGCTCGGCGTCCTCGAAAATCAGCCGGCGCAGCGCCGCCCGGTCCAGCGTGCCATCAGCCTGCAACACCCCAGGCCCGAAGTGCCGGGCGATTTCGGCGAGGGCAGGGCGCCCCGGTTCAACCACCCAGCGCGCAGCCTGGTCAGCGTCCACCACGTGCACGCCCAGCTCGGCGAAGCGTTCGGCGGCGGCACTCTTGCCGCTGCCAATACCGCCGGTCAGGCCCAGGATCCAGGGCGTCGAAGAAGCTGTAGTCATCAGAAACCAGCAAACTGCATGTAGGAAGCGGTTATTTGACCACCCCACAGCAATGCGATCCAGCCCGCAATGGCAAGATACGGCCCGAAAGGGATAGGCGTGCTATGCGCGGCGTTGCGCAGGCGCAGCATGATCACCCCCAGAATGGCGCCCACCAGCGACGACAGCAGGATAGTCAGCGGCAACACCTGCCAGCCGCCCCAGGCGCCCAGCATCGCCAGCAGCTTGAAGTCACCATGGCCCATGCCTTCCTTGCCAGTCACCAGCTTGAACAGCCAGAACACCAGCCACAGCGCCAGGTAACCGGCCACCGCGCCCCACAGTGCGTCGGGTAGCGTGGCGAACAGGCCAAACACGTTGACGATCAGCCCCAGCCATAGCAACGGCAGCACCAGCGTATCCGGCAGCAACTGATGGTCCGCATCGATCATGCTCATGGCCAGCAGGCCCCAGGTCAGCAACATCATCGCGCCCGCCGCCCAGCCAAAGCCGAAATGCCAGGCAACGAACGCGCTCAACAAGCCGCTGGCCAGTTCCACCAGCGGGTAGCGCTTGCTGATGGGCGCCTTGCACTGGCTGCATTGGCCCTTCAGCGCCAGCCAGCTGGCCACGGGAATATTTTCCCAGGCGCGGATCTTGTGCTGGCAATGCGGGCAGGCTGAGGCGGGCAGCATCAGGTTGTAGCGCGCGCCCTCGGGTTCGGCCGGCAAGCCGAGGATGTCACGGGCCTGGGCTTTCCAGTCGCGCTCCATCATTTTCGGCAGGCGGTGGATGACGACGTTGAGGAAGCTGCCCACTACGAGGCCCAGGATAAGCGCGCAGAGGGTGAAGGCCACGGGGGTGGTGGCCAGGTATTCGGATAAGGGCATGTTAAACGACGTTGCCGAGTTGGAAGATGGGAAGGTACATGGCAACGACAAGGCCGCCGACCACTACGCCCAGGACAACCATGATCATGGGTTCCATCAGGCTGGTAAGGCTGTCGACCATATTGTCGACTTCGGCTTCATAAAAACTGGCGACTTTGTCGAGCATGTCATCAAGTGCACCCGACTCTTCGCCAATCGCTGTCATTTGGATAGCCAGGCTGGGGAAGACGCCGGTAGAACGCATGGAGAAGTTGAGCTGCATACCGGTGGACACATCTTGTTTTATGCGATTGACCGCTGTTTTAAAAACGATGTTGCCAGTCGCGCCTGATACCGAATCAAGTGCTTCGACCAGCGGCACGCCCGCTGCAAATGTTGTGGACAGGGTGCGTGCGTAGCGAGCCACGGCTGATTTGTAGAGTATTCCGCCGATCACCGGCAACTTCAGCAGCAGCCTGTCAACAGCGTCGTGAAACCGCTGGTTGGTGCTGTGGGCATACTTGAATGCATACACGGCGCCGATCAGGGCTGCCAGCACCAGGTACCACCACTCCTGCAGGACCACCGACAGGTTGATCACCATTTGGGTGAAGGCAGGAAGTTCCGCGCCAAAGCCTTTGAATACCGCTTCGAACTGCGGCACCACTTTTATCAACAGGATGCCTGAAACGATGAACGCCACTACCAGTACGGCTGCAGGGTAAGTCATGGCTTTCTTGATCTTGGCCTTCAGGGCTTCTGTCTTCTCCTTGTAAGTGGCGACCCTGTCCAGCAGCGTTTCCAGCGCACCTGCCTGCTCGCCTGCATCGACCAGGTTGCAGTACAAATCATCAAAATGCTTGGGGTGCTTGCGGAGCGCGCTGGCAAAACTGTTGCCGGCAGCCACTTCCTGCTTCAGATCGTCCACCAGCTTGCGCATGTTGGGATTCTCGAAGCCTTCGCCGATGATGTCGAAAGACTGCAGCAGCGGAACGCCGGCACGCATCATGGTTGCCATCTGGCGAGTGAACAGGGCAATGTCCAGCGGCTTGATCTTCTTGCCTTTGCCGAAAATCGAGATGGTTTTCTTGCGGACCTTGGTCGGGTTTATACCCTGTTTGCGCAGTTGGGCCTTGATCAGGGGCAGCGAAGGGCCACTGATTTCCCCAGTGACCTTGGTACCCTTGCGATCCAGGCCTTCCCACGTGTAGACGCTGACTTTTGCCGCTTTGACCGCCATCGTTTAGTCCTTGGTAACCCGGTTGACTTCTTCAAGGCTGGTTACACCTTGCATGACCTTGTCGAGCCCGGAGGTACGCAGGTCGTTGAAGCCTTCCTTACGCATTTGGCGGGCGATGTCGATGGAGTTGCCTTCTTCCATGATCAGGCGTTGCAGTGCCTGGGTGTTCTTGACCACTTCATAGATGCCTTGCCGCCCCTTGTAGCCGCCATTGCAATGTTCGCAGCCTACCGCTTCATACACCTTGAATGTGCCAATCCGCTCTTCCGGGAAACCTTCCTTGATCAAGGCTTCCTTCGGAATCTGGATTTCCTTCTTGCAATGGGCGCACAGCTTGCGCGCCAGGCGCTGGGCAATGATGAGATTGACCGAAGTGGCGATGTTGAACCCCGCCACGCCCATGTTCTGCAGGCGCGTCAATGTTTCCGCAGCACTGTTGGTGTGCAGGGTAGACAACACAAGGTGACCGGTTTGCGCGGCTTTGATGGCGATTTCCGCAGTTTCCAGGTCGCGAATCTCACCGACCATGATCACGTCCGGGTCCTGGCGCAGGAATGAGCGAAGCGCCTGTGCAAAGTCGAGGCCCTGTTTGGGGTTGACGTTGACCTGGTTGATACCTTCCATGTTGATCTCCACCGGGTCTTCGGCGGTGGAGATATTGATATCCACAGTGTTGAGAATATTCAGGCCGGTGTACAGCGAGACTGTTTTACCGGAACCCGTAGGGCCGGTGACCAGAATCATGCCTTGCGGCTGGCGCAAGGCTTGAAGGTAGAGCTCCTTCTGATCGGCCTCATAACCCAGCGCATCAATGCCCATCTGGGCGCTGGACGGGTCGAGGATCCGCATCACGATCTTCTCTCCCCACAGGGTCGGCAAGGTATTGACCCGGAAGTCGATGGCCTTGTTTTTCGAGATGCGCATCTTGATCCTGCCGTCTTGCGGCTTGCGCCGTTCGGATATGTCCAGGCTGGCCATCACCTTCAGGCGGGCGGCAATACGGCCAGCCAGGTTGATCGGTGGCTTGGCTACTTCACGCAGGATGCCGTCGGTACGCACCCGCACCCGGTACACTTTCTCGTAGGGTTCGAAGTGCAGGTCGGATGAGCCGCCACGTATGGCATCCAGCAGCATCTTGTTGACGAAGCGCACCACTGGCGCGTCATCAGACTCCTGCCCTACGGGCTCGTCCTTGTCATCGTCGATAACCTGTACGTCGAGGCCATCAAGGTCGACATCGGCCATTTCCTCAAGGCCTGTGCTGCCGTTGTCCAGGAACTTCTCGATGGCGTCGGTGAGCTTGTCGTCTTCAACCAGAATGGCTTCGGTGGTCAGGCCGGTGCTGAACTGAATATCGGTGATGGCTTGATGGTTGGTGGGGTCCGATATACCCACGAACAGCTTGTTGCCCCGCCGCCACAGGGGCAGCGCGCGGTGTTGGCGGATCAGCTTTTCGCTTACCAGGCCCTTGGGCTGGCTCTCCTTGTCCAGCATGGTGAGGTCCATGAAGGCCACGCCAAACTGCTCGGACGCCACTTCGGCGATTTCGCGGCTCTTTACCAGCTTGCCCTGCACGAGAAAATGCACGAGCGGAATTCGGTTGCGTTGAGCTTGCTGATACGCCTGTTGCGCGCTTTTGTCAGTGAGCAGTTCAGCCTGGACCAGATGCTTGGCCAGACCAGTAAGGGCGATATCGTTCATTTAGGCACCGGACACAACTAATCGGTGTTTTATAGCGTAGTCGGGCGGTGGTGCCAAATCGGATAAAAGGGTGTGACAAAAAACGTCAGTTTTGCCCTCGTTGTGTCTGCTCCGGTAGCCCGGTTAGCCTGCGTCAGGCCCAATAAACGCGCCGATTGAGAACTGGCATGGCGGTTGCTGATGTTCCACTAGGCAATTGGCCTTCTCTCACATTTGGAGACGAACATATGAAGGGACAAAAGGGTTTCACCCTGATCGAGCTGCTGATCGTGGTTGCGATCATCGGCATCCTGGCCGCTATCGCAATCCCTGCATACTCCAAGTATCAGGCGCGAGCGAAGGCGACTGCAGGCCTGGCTGAAATTTCCGCGTTGAAGACTGGTTTTGAGGACGCTCTGAGTAACGCCGTAGTTCCTAGCACTGCAGCCAGCATCGGCGGTACCTCGCCAACGCAGAACTGCACCCTCACTGTTACCGGCACCACCATTATATGTGCGCTGGTAGCCCCTCCGACCGTAATTTCGGGCGGCACTATTACTTTGACGCGCGATGCTACGAGCGGCTGGACTTGCGCCACCAACGCTAACATCACTTCAGATTACAAACCCAAAGGCTGTTCTTGATCCTGAATCAAGCGTTGGGTAGCTTTACTGATGCTTAACTAGTTATCCATAATGCTTCCCCCCCTGCTTCGCCTCCATTGAGAGGCGAAGCTTTTTTACGTTGAGATAGACGGAACTATGAAGGCACAAAAAGGCTTCACCTTGATCGAATTGCTCATTGTCGTTGCCATCATTGGCATTCTGGCTGCCATTGCAATTCCTGCTTATTCCAAGTACCAAGCTCGTGCTAAGGCAACTGCCGGATTGGCGGAAATCTCTTCGCTCAAGAGCGGTTTCGAAGAGTCACTTGGAAATGGCACCGTACCCTCTGCGGCAACTGGTATTGGTGGTACTGGAACCACTCAGAACTGCACGATTACCGTTGATGGAACGAGCATCACTTGTGCCTTGCTCAATGCGCCTACTGTTATCAATTCGGGCTCTATCAAGCTGACTCGCGACGCCTCGACTGGCTGGAGCTGCTCAGCCACCAGCATTGATAGCGATTACTTGCCAAAAGGCTGTACGGCTGCAGCGGCTGCTGCAGGTAGCTGATATACCAGCCCCGCCGTAGTGCGGGGCTTTTTATTGGGCGCAGTTGAACGCCCCCGCGGGCAATGCTAGCGTATGTACCACACCCCGCCGGTGTAGCTCAGTCGGTAGAGCAGCGCACTCGTAACGCGAAGGTCGTAGGTTCGATTCCTATCCCCGGCACCATCTTCCCCCGCGTCACCCACCCCTTTCCTCAATGCCGCGAAATGCGATTGTTCGTGGTCATGTTTGTGGTATCGATCAACCAGATCCATTGGTCATCGGCCTTCACGTTGTTGCACTTGTTGCCATACGCCGCGTAGTTCACGCACAGGGTGCTTTCGCTTACCTGCCAGCTGCCTTTCTGCGGCCCGGTGCCGGCCAGGCTGAGCACGGCGGTGCCGTCGAGTTGGAAGGTTTCGCTGTAGGCCTGGCCGTCACGGTTGATGCCGCGGTGCGGGCGGCCTACCAGGGCGGTGCTGATGGCATTGCCCTTGAGTTCCACGGCGTTGGCCGATGGCTCGCGGGGGTCGTTGGTGCGTTCGTCGTGCATGGCGCAGCCGGCGAGGAATATGACCAGGGCGGTCAAGCAGATCCCTTTCATGGTGAAGTACCTGTATTGGCGGGAGGGCCCACTGAGGGGAGATTTGCCTATTCCAGCGTAGACAGCCGAAGGCGCGCACCTATGTTGATTGGCAATAGGCCGCGCGGCGCTGATGAGTAACGGTTCTGCATGTTTTCTGAACTAATCGGGGCGGCGGCGGTTTGGAAAATAGTGCGCTCACGCTATCAAGCTGATTGAAGAAAATTGCCCGCCGTTCGTTATTCAAATGCGATGATGGCCATGTGCTCCAACTGCAAGACTACTAACGTTCCACGTTTCCAGAGGGGCCTATGACCCATACCTTCTTCCCCACGCCCTTCGAACCCGCCAGCTGCGCCCAATGCCGCAACCTGGAAGCGCTGGATTTCGACTTCACCATGGCTTTCCAGCCGATCGTCAACGTGCGCACCGGCCAGTTGTACGCCTTCGAGGCGCTGGTGCGCGGGCCCAATGGCGAGTCGGCGGCCAGCGTGCTGGGCCAGGTCAACGACGGGAACCGCTACCGCTTCGACCAGGCTTGCCGGGTCAAGGCCATCGAGACGGCGGCCAGGCTGGGCATTGTGGCGATCCCCGACTGCAAGTTGAGCATCAACTTCCTGCCCAATGCGGTGTACCGCGCCGAAACCTGCATTCGCGCCACGCTTGAAGCGGCCAGGGCATCGGCGTTCCCGCTGGAGCGGCTGATGTTCGAGGTGACCGAGGGTGAGAAGGTGGAAGACCCGGAGCATTTGAAGTCAATCTTCAAGGCTTACGAGCGCCAGGGTTTTACCACGGCCATCGATGATTTCGGTTCGGGCTATTCGGGCTTGAACCTGCTGGCGACGTTCCAGCCGCAGGTGCTGAAGCTGGACATGGCGCTGACCCGCAATATCGACAGTGACGGCGTGCGCGAGGCCATTGTGGCGGGTATCGTGCTGGTGGCGCAGCGGCTGGGGATTACCTTGCTGGCCGAGGGCGTGGAAACGGCAGGGGAGCGTGATGCGCTGCTGGCGCTGGGTATCGAGCTGATGCAGGGGTATCTGTTTGCACGGCCGCAGGTGGGTGCGCTGCCGCTCAAGCCACTGTAGCCGCTGCCGCAGGCTGCGCTGGCCTTGAACCTCGCTGGAAATCTCCAGTGAATATCAGGGCAGCGCAGCCTGCGGCAGCGGCTACGGGGGGCGTTAGCCTTCCTGCCGCCAGCGCACGGTGTAGTGCGCCGCGACGCTGGTCATCTGCGGCTGGAAGTGGGTGTTGGTGATCAGGTATTTGTCCACCTGGCCGTCTTCACGGTGGTGTTCCAGGGTGTCGCCGGCGCCGGCGTTGAGGGTGATCTCGTAGATCAGCGCCTTGTTGGGTTCTACCCGGGTCTGGAAAGGCCCCAGGCGGGTGCCGTCGATGCGGATGATGTAGACCTTGTCGGCCCCGGGGTTGAGCGTGTTCGTCACTGCGAGTACTCCAATACCTTCGTTCATCTCGTGGGTGGTGGTGTCACAGACTCAGGCGCATCGACAGGTCGATGGCCTTGACGTCCTTGGTCATGGCGCCGATGGAGATGTAGTCCACACCGGTTTGGGCAATGGGCAACAGCGTGCTTTCATTGATGCCGCCGCTGGCTTCCAACTTCGCCTTGCCGGCGTTCAGGCGCACGGCCTCGCGCATGTCGTCATGGCTCAACTCGTCGAGCATGATGATGTCGGCGCCGGCGGCCAGGGCTTCCGTCAGTTCGCTCAGGCTTTCCACTTCGATCTCCACCGGCTTGCCGGGGGCGATGCGGTGCGCGGCGCTGATGGCCTGGGCAATGCCGCCGCTGGCGGCAATGTGGTTTTCCTTGATCAGGAAGGCGTCGTACAGGCCGATGCGGTGGTTGTGGCAGCCACCGCAGGTGACGGCGTATTTCTGCGCCAGGCGCAGGCCGGGCAGGGTCTTGCGGGTGTCCAGCAGCTTGACCTGGGTGCCGGCCACCTTGTCGGCCAGCGCCTGGGCCTGGGTGGCCACGGCAGACAGCATCTGCAGGAAGTTCAGTGCGGTGCGTTCGCCGCTGAGCAGCGAGCGCGCCGGGCCTTCGAGGTGGAACAGGGCCTGGTTGGCGCTGGCGCGCTGGCCGTCGCTGACCTGCCAGTGCACAGCCACGCGCGGGTCAAGCTGGCGGAATACCGCGTCCACCCAGGCGGTGCCGGCTACCACGCAATCCTGGCGGGTGATGATGGTGGCCTTGGCCAGGCGCTCGGCCGGGATCAGCTGGGCAGTGATGTCGCCGCTGCCAATGTCTTCCAGCAGCGCACGGCGCACGTTGGCTTCGATCTCGGCAGTCAGGTCGGCGAGGCGTAGATTCGGCATAGCAGGCTCCACAGGCAAAGTGGCCGGATTATAGGGCAGTGATGCCCTGGCGCGAAGCCTTGCGAGCGGCTTGCGGCCAGGTGGCGCTACGCTACGAAATAGACGGGCGCGTGGGAGCTTTTTGCCATCTTTGTTGTCCACTTCGCATCGGGTTGCAAATAACCCGTTCAGGCGCTCTAGCGCTGCCGCCCGGATTTGCAGATAATGAGCGCCTTGTTATTGGCGTCATGTCTTTGACGTCGGTCCATATTGTTTTCGTTCCGCGTGCCACTGCTTACAAAAGCTTTTGCGCCAGGTAGCTGTGGGCGGGTGCCGGGAACCTGCATACTAGGGCGATACGCAACAGGACCTCATTCTTTCAGGAGGACGGGATGCACAACGATGGGAAAGTCGTGCCGTTGAACAAGGCCGCTGCTGACCAAGCCAGTCAGACGCCCTTGGCACGCCTGCCCGTTGTCCTCCTGCAAGTGCGCGACAAGGCCGCGCAGCAGTTGCGCCAAGGCCTGCAGGCATTGTTCGACAACGCCGACGACACGCTGTTCGAGATGGCCGACCGGGCCCAGAACAATGTCGAGCAGAACCTTTTCTTCGAAGCCATGCGCGACCTGCGCCTCAAGCGCAAGAGCATCGAGCGTGGCTTCCTCGAACGCCTCTACGAGGCTTTCGTCGCCATTGCCCAATACGAGATTGCCGAGCCGGTGGTGGCGCAGCCGGTCAACTATGAAAAGCTGGAGCTGGTGGCCAACGACGACCTGGAGCGCACGGTGGCCCTGGATGCCATGGTGGGCAAGGTGTTGGCCCGCGACGGCTTTGCCCTGGGGCAACTGACGGCGCGCTTGAACGCGCTGGTGCTGCGCCGCCTGGAGGACGCCAGCAACCCCTTGGGGCCGGCGATGCTTTGCGATTTCTTCCTGGAGGCCGGGCGCAACCTTGGCGTGGAAATCAAGGTCAAGCTGATCGTGCTCAAGCTGTTCGAGAAGTACGTGCTCAGCGACTGCGACCAGTTGTACGCCGAGGCCAACCAGCTGCTGATCGCCACGGGCGTGCTGCCCGAGCTCAAGGCCGCCCCGGCGCGGCGCAGCGCCGACCGGGCGCCGGCCCGGGAAAACACGCGCCGCGATGAGTCGGCCGGTACTGCCGCGCCCACTGCCACGCACCTGGATGAAAGCGTGCAGGAAGTGTTCGGCGCGCTGCAGGAGCTGTTGCGCCAGTTGCGTGGCAGCGTGGCCCCCAAGCTTGAGGCCAGCCACGACGCCCAGCCCATCACCACCAATGACTTGATGCGCCTGCTGTCGCACCTGCAGCAGTACGTGCCCTCGTCCCAGGCCGCGCAGGACGACTACGACCTGCGCTACCAGCTGGAGCAATTGCTGACCCGGGTCAGCGTCAAGAGCGGCAAGTTCCGGGTGATCGGCGTGGTGGACGAAGACGTCATCAACCTGATCGCCATGCTGTTCGAATTCATTCTCGACGACCGCACCCTGCCCGATTCGCTGAAGGCGCTGATCGGCCGCCTGCAAATCCCGATGCTGAAGGTGGCGGTGCTCGACAAGAGCTTCTTCAGCCGTGGTAGCCACCCCGCGCGGCGGCTGCTGAACGAGATTGCCTCGGCCGCCATGGGCTGGGGCAACCGTGATGACTACCAGCGTGACAGCCTGTACCTGCGCATCGAGCAGATCGTGCAGCGGCTGCTCAATGACTTCGTCGACGACCCGGCTATCTTCTCCGAGTTGCTGGCCGACTTCCTGGCCTTTACCGCCGATGAGCGCCGCCGCAGCGAGCTGCTGGAACAGCGCACCCGCGATGCCGAGGAGGGCCGTGCCAAGGCCGAGCTGGCGCGCCACCGCGTGCAGCAAGAACTGAACGGCCGCTTGCTGGGCAAGGTATTGCCGGTTGTGGTGGTGCGCCTGCTGGAAGAGGCCTGGAGCAAAGTGCTGCTGCTGGTGTGCCTGAAGCACGGCGACGGTTCCGCGCAGTGGCACGAAGGCCTGGCCACCATGGACGAGCTGATCTGGAGCGTGGAGCCCCATGATGAGCCCGACGCCCACCAGCGCTTGCTTAACGTGGTGCCAGGCCTGCTCAAGGCGTTGCGCGACGGCCTCACCAGCTCAGCCTTCGACCCCTTCGCCACCAGCGAATTCTTCAGCCAGCTGGAGCTGCTGCATGTGCAGGCGCTCAAGCGTGACGCGCTGCACCCGGCGCCGCTTGCCGCAGGCCAGGAGCCCCCGGCGCTGGTGGCGGTGGTGGAAGAAATAGTGCTGGCCGGCCATGGCGATGCCGAGGAACGCGAGCCCCAGGTGCGCCTGCCGGCCGACGACCCGGGCATGTTGCAGGTGGCCAAGCTTCGGCCGGGTTGCTGGGTGGAAATCCAGGAAGACCACGATCACCGGCTGCGCTGCAAGCTGACGGCGATCATCGAGGCCACCGGCAAGTATGTGTTCGTCAACCGCACGGGCATGAAGGTGCTGGAGAAGACTCGCACGGGCCTGGCCATGGAGTTCCGCAGCGGCGCGGTACGCATCCTCGACGATGCGCTGCTGTTCGACCGTGCGCTGGATTCGGTGGTCAGCAACCTGCGGCAGCTGAAAAGCAAGTAGACTGGCTGCAATACACATCCTGGAGCCACGGATGCACATCGATCCTGCCACTGGCTGGTGCCAGGGCGCCGAGCACTGCCCCTCGCCGAATTTCAACGAACGCCCCGACGGCGAGATCTCCCTGCTGGTGATCCACAACATCAGCTTGCCGCCGGGCCAGTTCAAGACCGGCCGCGTGCAGCAGTTCTTCCAGAACCAGCTGGACACCACTGCCCACCCTTTCTTCGAGACCATTGCCGAGCTGCGGGTGTCGGCGCACTTCCTGATCGAGCGGGACGGGGCCGTGTGCCAATTCGTCTCCTGCCTGCAGCGCGCCTGGCATGCCGGTGTTTCCACGTTCGAAGGGCGCGAGACGTGCAATGACTTTTCCATCGGTATTGAACTGGAAGGCACGGATTTCGAGCCTTTCACCGATGCCCAGTACCAGGCGCTGGAGCAGCTGACCCGGCAGTTGCTGGCGCAGTACCCGGGCATTACCCCGACGCGCATCTGCGGGCACAGCGACATTGCCCCGGTGCGCAAGACAGATCCAGGCCCGCATTTCGACTGGGCGCGTTACCGCGCCAGCCTGCTGGCCAATGAGGGCGAACAATGAGTTTTCTGGTATTGGTGCTGGTGCTGTGGGTCGAGAAGTTCTCGGCGTTGCGTCATCGTCTGCAACGCGATGGCGCCTGGCTGAAGGAGCTGGCGCGGTTGGAAGCGAAACCCAGGCTGGCGAAGGAGCCCGCGTTGATCCTGGCGTTGTGGGTGCTGCTGCCGGCCATCGTGCTGGGCGCCGTGCTGCTGGCGCTGAAGCCGGTTGCTTATGGCTTGCTGGCGTTCCCCATTCACTTGTGGGTGGTGATCTACAGCCTGGGCCGGGGTGATGTGAAGGCGTCGCTGGGGCCCTTCCGCGATGCCTGGCGCCGGGGTGACGAGCAAGCGGCGGTGCATGTGGCCGAGCGTGACCTGGGCGTAACCGGTGACGACGAGGCCAGCCTGTTGGCCAAGGTGCAGAACCTGTTCCTGTGGCAGGCGTACCAAAGCTTCTTCGCGGTCATTTTCTGGTATGTGCTACTGGGGCCTGTGGCGGCGCTGGTGTATCGCCTGCTGGCGCTGGCGGTGGCGCATTCGAAGCACCCAGGCGTGGTCGCGCGCGCAGGCAGCATTCGCCATGCTTTCGACTGGCTGCCGGTGCGGGTGCTGGCTGCAAGCTTTGCCCTGGTGGGCAATTTCGTCGCGGTGGGCAAGGTAATGTTGCACGAAGTGCTGCACTGGCATATCGGTGCGAAAAAGCTGATTGCCGATGTTGGGCGCGTGGCCGGTGAGCTGCCAGACTCCGCCGCAGGCGAGGCGGGTGTCGCCAGCCTGGATAACCTCTGGGACCTGCTGCTGCGTTCCGCAGTGCTGTGGTATGCCGTGATCGCGTTGTGGACCGTGCTGTTCTAGTTGCCGCGCGGCGCTGAACTTCGGTCAGCGCCGCGGTCCTCCGCTCAACGTTTCTCGGGCTTGCCGTCCAGCGGGTCCAACTGCGCAAGCTCGGCTTCATCCAGGCCGTCGCCGCCGCCGATGTCATCTTCATCCACCACGCTCAGTGCCCAGTCGGCCGGCCGGCCACTTCCCGGTTCGTCGGGGGAGCGCGCGCCGTCTTCGTCGATCAGCGTCTCGGGGCTCATGTCGTCATCAGTGGGTTCGTGGTCATCCATCGAGGCGCCGGTCATGCCGGCTTCGCGGGCGCGGCGCGGGGGCAGTTGCTGTTCAAGCTCGGGGTTGGTCATTTCGTCGCCGATCTTCGCGCTGGGCTCTTCCTGGTCCAGGTGCAGCTCCTCCATGGAGCCCATGCGGTCTTCGTTGTCGTCGATGGGCGCCGGTTGCGGCGCGTGCATCGGGCGGTGTGACTCGGTCATGGCTATTCCTCATGTTTGGGGCCTTAATAGGGTGGACCCGTGGCCTTCATGAAGATTCCCCCTGTATCGAGCCGGCCATCGCGGCATGCGCGTGACCTGGGGCGCCCGGCGCCAGTCATAGGTTGCGCACCAATTTCGAGGCTAGAACATGAACGATCTACAGGAACTGATTGATAACAACGCCCGCTGGGCCGAAGGCATCAAGCAGAAGGATCCCGACTTCTTCGCCAAGCTGGCGCGCCAGCAGACACCAGAGTTTCTCTGGATTGGCTGCTCGGACGCCCGGGTGCCCGCCAACGAGATCGTCGGCATGCTGCCGGGCGACCTGTTCGTGCACCGCAACGTGGCCAACGTGGTACTGCACACCGACCTCAACTGCCTGTCGGTGATCCAGTACGCCGTGGACGTGCTCAAGGTCAAACACATCCTGGTCACCGGCCACTACGGCTGCGGTGGCGTGCGGGCGTCCATGCAGGACCGCCAGTTCGGCCTGATCGACGGCTGGCTGCGCTCGATTCGCGACCTGTACTACGAGAACCGCCTGGCCCTGGCCGAGCTACCCACCGAGGAAGAGCGGGTGGACCGCATGTGCGAGCTGAACGTGATTCAGCAGGTGGCCAACGTGGCGCACACCAGCATCGTCCAGAACGCCTGGCACCGTGGCCAGCCGCTGTCGGTGCATGGTTGCATCTACGGCATCAAGGATGGCCTGTGGAAAAGCCTGGGCGCCAACATCAGCGGCTTCGAGCAATTGCCGCCGCAGTACCGCTTGCGCCCACTGTAACGGCGCACGGTTGGCCCACGTAGCAGCGGCCGCCAGGCCGCGTCAAAGGCCCGCATGCATAGTGTGTCGGGCCCGGACGCAGCCTTCGGCAGCTGCTACATCCTGTGGGAGCTGGCAAGCCAGCTCCCACAAGACAGTTGCTGCTATGCAGGGTTGATCCGCCAGGCCGTCAGAGGCTTGCGGGCACCACCAGCGGCGCCTTCAGGGTCTTCAGCACCTTGCTCACCGGCGCCGTTGCGCATTTCTCCCTGGCCTGCTCGGCCGTGTTGCGGCGCACCGAGGTGTAGAACAGCTCACACGTCTGTTCCTTGTCGGTGACCTGCCATTTTTGCGTGCAGGCGCCCAGGGTTGCCTGCGCGTCAGCTTTCGGGTTGCCACCCATGCCGGCCTGCCAGCAGGCGGCGCTGAGGTCCTGGCCCATTACCTTCAAGCCCACTGCATCGGCTTCCTGCACGTTGTTGTCATAGTTGGCCGGGTCTGCCGCGTTCCAGATGTAGCTGGGGTGGTTAGCGCCCAGTACGGGTACGTTCTGCCCCGGGTTGGGGCTGATGCTGGCCAGGCTCAGCACGCTGAGGTCCTGGCCGTACTGTGCCTTGATCCAGGCCCGCACCGGTGCGCCGAACGCAACCATGGGCAGTGTCTGCCCAGCCAGGTTCTGGCTGACCTGCTTGACCATGGTGGTCTGGTAGTCCTGGAAGTAGCCGTACACGCCTTCCAGGTCCTTGCCGGCGGTGGCTGGCGCGGCGATGGGGGCGATATCGATAATGGTCTGGTAACCCGGGGTCTGCTCGGCGGCCACGCCGTTGTCGGTCAGCAGCTGTGCCCAGCGGTCGCTGGTGTTGGAACGCAGGTAATCCTGGGCCTGGGTCAGGGAGTAGTCTGGCGGGAAGTGCAGCAGTTCGATGCTGCGGCGGTTCTCCAGGGCCATGCCCAGCGGCAGGAACAGATACCAGTTGTAGGCCCATTTGTTGTCGGCGTTGAGCTGGCTGGCGCCCTTGTAGGCCAGGTCGCCGGCGTTGAGCAACTGCACCAGTGGCTGGTCGTAGTTGTCGGGCACGCCCTTCAGGGTGGCGAACACCTGCTGGTTGTCGGTGGTCACGCGTACGGTGGCCTGGTTGTAGCCGTCGCGCTTCAGGCTCTGCTCCAGGTAATGCTCGACGGTCTGCTCAAGGGTCCAGTTCTTGTAGCAGATGACGTTGCAGTTGTTGGGGTAGGCAAACAACTGGGTGACGCGCTGGGTGCTGCCCAGGTCGATCTGGATGTCTGCCTGGGCGGCCCCGGCCAGGGTCAGGGCGGCGAGTGCGGTGGCGAGCGGGGAAGCCTTGGGCATACATAACTCCTTGTCAGTGAGAGGCCGCATAGTGCGCGAGTGTGCGTTGCCGGGGAATGCTTTCCGGCAAAAAAATTGTATGGTCTTGTGGCGGTTGCCGATGGCTACAATTCAATCCCATGAAAGCCATTCTGATGATGACCCTGGGGCTGCTGGCCGGCGTGGCCCAGGCCGATGACCCGCGTGACGAAGCGATGTTCGTGGCCTGGTTCCGCCACCACGACACTGCGGGTTTCGAGCGCTTCCTGATGCAGCGCAAGGTCGACACCGTGGTGCCGCTGTACCAGCTGCTGCGCACCGCCACCGACTGGCAGCAGTGCCAGGCGCCGCCGTTCGCGCTGCCGCCTGCCAGCCACTGGCCTGCGGTGGAGTCGACCCTGCAGCTGTTGGCCACGCTCAAGCGTGAAGGCGTGCTGGGCCGCTTCGAGGTGGTCTCGGCCTACCGCGGCAAGCGCTTGAATGCTTGTGCCGGCGGTGCGGCCCGCAGCGCCCATGTGCAGGCGTTTGCCGTGGACCTGGAATTCCCGCAAGGCAGTGTCGATGCGCAACGCCTGTGCGACTTCTGGAAGCAGCACGGCGGCGAATGGCAGTTGGGCCTCAGCCGTTACCCGTCCGGGCGCGTGCACCTGGACACCACCGGCTACCGCACCTGGGGTGATGACTACAGCGCACGCACCTCCTATTGCCTGCAGCCGACGTCAGGTTAGATGTGCCTTGAGCACTGCCAGTACGTCCCGGGCGAACGCGCCGCTATGTGCGTTGACCTTGGCGCGGAACTGCACCGGCGGCAGCACGGGCAGTTGCCAGCTGGCCGGCACCGGCACCGTGCCGGGTGGTATCGACGACTCGTTGAGGCAGGCCACCCCCAGCCCGGCGCTCAGCGCTGACTGCAGGCCGGCCACCCCTGAAGCGGAATGGGCCACCAGGTAGGGGCGGCGGGCGCGGTCGAGAATGTTCAGCGCCAGCCCCTGCAGCGAGCAGGTAGCGGGCAGCACCACCAATGGCAGGGTGGCAGGGCGTTCGCCCACCAGGTGCTCGGCAACCACCCAGTGCAGGCTTTCATCGCGCACCGGCTCCACGCCTTCAAGCAGCGGCTGGGCGCTGTCGTGGAGAATCTGCATGTACAGGCCGATGTCGAAATCTGCGGGCTCGGCCTCGATCAACGCGCTTTTGCGCACCGTCACGTGCAGGCGCAGGCCGGGGTAGCGCTCGGCCAGGCGCTTGAGCAGCGGAGCAATGGCGTTGGGGCGGAAGTAATCGGTGATCAGCAGGCGCAGGTCGCCGTTCAGCGCGGTGCCGCGCATGTCGTGCAGCACTTGGTCGTTGAGGTCCAGTAACTGCCGCGCATGGCCCAGCAGGCGCTCGCCCACGGGCGTGAGGCGGGTGCCGCGCTTGCTGCGGGTAAACAGTTGCTGGCCGCAGAAACTTTCCAGTTTCTGCAGTTGTTCACTGACGGCGGACTGCGAGCGATGCAGGCGTTCGGCGGCCGCTGCCAGGGTGCCGGCCTCGGCGACCACGGTCAGGGTGTTGAGCAGGTCGAGGTCAAAGCGGCTCACGATAATCGCGCCTTTCGCCGATGGCTGTGCTCGGAATATCCCGCTTTTCCGATGTCATGGCAAGGCTGATCATCATGGCCGTAATTCACTCAAAAGGAGCGACATCATGCCTGGTCTGAGCCTACTGATTTCCGGTGAACCAAAAGACGCCCTGGTGCCTGTGCTGGCGCGAGAGCTCACCGAGCTCACCTGCGCCATCCTCGACAAACAGCAGCAGAGCACCACGGTGATGGTGGATTTCCTGCCCCGCGCGCAGTGGTTTATCCACAACCGCAGCCTGGCCGAGCTGGGCAAGGACGCCTTCCGCCTGCAAGTCACCATCACCGATGAGACCACCACCAAGGACCAGAAGGCGCGGTTCCAGCGCGAGGCCTACGCCCTGTTGGCCGAGCGCATCGGCAACCTGCACTCGCACTCCAATGTGCATGTGATTGATTGCCGTGCCTCGGCCTACAGTTACGCTGGCATTACTCAGGAGTACCGCTACCAGCACCCCCAGGCCTGAGCCTTACGGATAGGGAATGGGCGTCAGCACCGGCTGGCCGGCGAAGAAGGCCAGCAGGTTCTGGTTCACCAGGCTCACCGTGGCCTCGGAGGCCTGCGGCGACAGGCCGGCGACGTGTGGCGTGAGCACCACGTTGTCCAGGGCCTTGAGGGCATCGGGCACCGACGGTTCGTCGTCGAATACGTCCAGCGCCGCGCCGGCGATGGTGCGCTGTTGCAGGGCCTCGATCAGGTCGGCGGTGGCGATCACGCTGGCGCGTGCGATGTTGACCACGAAACCGTGCGGGCCCAAGGCCTGGAGCGCGGTTTTGTCGATGGCGTGCTGGCTGCTTGGCCCGCCGGGGGTGGCGATCACCAAGTAATCGCACGACGCCGCCAGCTCCAACGGGCTGGCGCAGTAGTGATAGTCAACGTCGGTGCGCGGGCGGCGGTTGTGGTAGGTGATGGTCATGTCGAAACCGCGCGCCGCGCGCTTGGCGATTGCCAGGCCCACGGCGCCCAGGCCAAGGATGCCCAGCCGGGTGCCTTCAAGGGTAGGGCGGCTGAGTTTGCGCCACTCGCCGCGGCGCACCGAGGCGTCGGCCTGGGGAATGTCGCGCACCAGCGCCAGCAACAGGGCCATGGCATGGTCGGCCACCGACGAGGCATTGGCGCCGGCGCCATTGGTCACGGTGATGCCGGCGGCATGGGCGGCAGCCAGGTCCACCTGCTCGTAGCCGGCGCCAATCACGCAGATGATTTTCAGGTGCGGCAGCGCCGCCATTTCATCGGCGAAGAACCCCAGCGGCCCACGGGTCAGTACGGCGGTGATGCGCTGGCCGTGCTCGCGGATGGCGGCGGCGCGCTGCGCGGGGGTGGGCGCCAGAATCAGGGTGAAGCCGCTGTCTTCGAGAATGTGCAGGTAATCGTTGACGGCTTCGACCAGCACCAGGACCGTTGCGCTCATGGGTTCCCTCCGAGAAAAAGTAAGTCAGGCGTCCATTGACCGATTCCCTGCGAAAATGGTCAATGACTATTCACGCCGCCGCGAGCTTATTTCATGTTCTGGTTGACCGACCCCGCCGTCTGGACCGCGCTGTTGCAGATTATCGCCATCGATTTGTTGCTGGGCGGCGATAACGCCGTGGTCATCGCCCTGGCGTGCCGCAACCTGCCGCGCGAGCAGCGCCGCAAGGCCATTCTGGGTGGGGTGGCGGGGGCCATCGTGTTGCGCGTGGTGCTGCTGTTCTTTGCCATGCAGCTGTTGTCGTTGCCTTACCTGAAGCTGGCCGGCTCGTTGTTGCTGCTGTGGATCGGCGTCAAGCTGTTGGTGCGCGAGGATGACGGGCACGCGGACATTCGTGGCGATGTGCACCTGTTCAATGCCATCAAGACCATCATCGTCGCCGACGCGGTGATGTCGCTGGACAACGTGCTGGCGGTGGCGGCTGCGGGGGCTGGGAACATTTACCTGGTGAGCTTCGGGGTGCTGGTGAGCATTCCGGTGATCGTGCTGGGCAGCCGCCTGGTGCTGGCGGCGATGGAGCGTTTCCCGGTGGTGATTCAATTGGGCGGGGCGCTGATTGGCTGGATTGCCGGGGGGATGTTGGTGGCCGACCCGGCGCTGGCCGGGTACCTGCCGGGTAGTGTGGCGCTGCAGCATTACCTGGCCAGCGTGCTGGGGGCGGCGCTGGTGCTGGTGGCGGGGCAGGCCTGGAACCGGCGGCTGGTGGCGCGCCGCCTGTGAGCGGCCGCGTAGCAGCTGCCGCCAGGCTGCGTCAGGCGGTGGGTGCGGTTTGCCTGACGCACCGTGGCCGCCATGACGCGGCCTGGCGGCCACTGCTACGAGGCAGCGTCGGTCTCAGAATTTCAGCGCATTGGTCAGGTCGCCCATGGGCTTCTGCCCACGTGCCACCATCGCATCGTCGCGCTGCTTGAGGCCGTCCAGGGTCTCCAGCTTGAACACCCGGGTGATCAGCCGCAGGATAGACGCCGTGTCATACACGGTGTGGTCCACGGTGCCCTTGCGCGCGAACGGCGACACCACCAGCGCCGGAATACGCGTGCCCGGGCCCCAGCGGTCGCCCTTGGGCGGCGCCACGTGGTCCCACCAACCGCCGTTCTCGTCCACGGTGACAACCACCACCATGTTTTTCCATTGCGGGCTGTTGCGCAGCACCTTCAGGGCGGTGGCGATATGGCGGTCGCCGGCGGCCACGTCAGCGTAGCCGGCGTGCATGTTGAGGTTGCCCTGGGGCTTGTAGAAGGTAACGGCAGGCAGCTTGCCGGCGGCGGCATCGGCGAAGAATTTGTTGGTGCCCACCTCGTCCCCCAGGCCGCCGTCGCGCAGGCGCTTCTGGCGTTCGGCCGGGTTCTCCGGGCCCTGCTTGGTGAAGTAGTTGAACGGCTGGTGGTGGTACTGGAAGTTGGGGATCTTGGGGATACCGCCCGAGTCCTTGAACTGGTCCAGCGTGGCCTGCCAGGCGCCGGCGTACCAGGCCCAGTCGACGTTCTTCTTGCTCAGTTTGTCGCCGATGTGTTCGTGGGTCTGCGGCACCAGCACGCTGGCCAGGTCCGGCTTGGAATAGTCAGGGCGTTCCGGGTCACGGATCCAGGTGGGCCAGTACGGCGGCGCCATGGTGTTCACGGCGAAACCGTCCGGGGTCAGCGCGCTGGGGCCGAACGCCGGCGCGCCGGTCATGGCGCTGGCCGGGGACTTGTCCAGGGGCTTCAAGCGCGTGTCCAGCGGGTCATCGCTCTGCAGCGTGGCGATCTGTTCCTTGGCCACGGAGGTGGTGGCATTGGGGTAGAACGGCGCGGTGGCGCTGATCAGGTACTGGTGGTTGAAGAACGAACCGCCGAAAGCGCCCTGGAAGAAGTTGTCGCACAGCACGAACTCGCGGGCCACGTCCCACAGGCGCAGGGAATATTGCGTCTGGGCGTAATAACCCATGGTCAGGCCGCCGGAGTCGGCCCAGGCCACGAACTGGTCATTCTTGCCGCCGTTGATCTGCATCTGGTTCTGGTAGAACACGTGCCACAGGTCACGGGTGACCACGCTCAGGGGCAGGTCTTCCTGGTTCGGGCCTTTTAGCGCGAACGGCGCGTTGGGCAGGTTCTCCTGGTACTGCACGCCGGCGGCGTAGGTCACGCCGTCCACTGCTTGCGGGCCAACCTGCAGCGTGCCGCCCCAGGCTGGCGGCAGGGTCTTGAGCAGGCTGCCGTCGCGGTCGCGCTGCTGGTATTGCTCCGGCTTGAGCGCCGATAAGGGGTTTTCCAGGCCGGGGAAGTTGGCGAACAGGTTGTTGAAGCTGCGGTTCTCGGCGTAGATCACCACCACCGTCTTGACGTTGTCGGCCAGCGCCTTGTCCAGCTCGGCAGGCGACAGCGGGTGCTCATCGGCCTTGCCCGGCTGGTCATTGGTGCTGCCACAGGCACTCAGCGTCGCCGCCCCCACGCCCAGCACCGCCACGCCACCCAGGAAGCGGCGGCGGCTGGTGTCGGGCAGCGAGGGGGAGGAGGGGGCTTGGGTATCGTCAGTCTTGTCACTCATCACGGCATCCCTGGTCAGGCGTAACAAAAAAATACTGGCCGGGAGGGTAGCAGTGGTTTGTGACGGTTGTGGGGCGGGTTTGTTTCAGCGGGTTCCCTAGGGAAACAATCCGAAACGGCCGACCGCTGGGTAGGACATTCCCCAAGCTCTGGAAATGCCACAGCGAGACAAGGTGTGTCACCAGCATGTAGCAGCCGCTGGGTTAAATTTTCAGTTGCTCGAACTTGCCGGGAGGTGAGAAGCGCCAGCTGATCTTGAACCCGGCGCCACCTTTGATCAGCGATGACTGCTGGATAATCGCAGGCCACCAGCGAATGAGGTTGTGGGCTTTGTTCCAGTAGGTTTCCGTGGCCCATTGCCTGGCGAGGCAGAATATAGGAATGCCAGACGTTCTGAATGCCTGGCGCTCGGCGTCACCCTTGCTGAACCTGTCCTGTGAAATGACAATCCAGTCACCTTCAGCCTTCAGTATGCCGATCCAGCACTGGTCACTGGTGTTGGGCGCAAAGCGGTCCCTTAATGGGTAAACGTTATGGCCATCTGCTTTGGATAATTCATTCAGAGCTCTGGCCAGCGCCGGGGGCAGGTTGTGGTCGAGCAGAAACTTCAAGCCGCGCTCCCGCTTTCAAAGGCGACTGCGGCTGCCACATCGCTGGCTGAAATCTCGTACAGCGCGGCGATGCGCTCGCGATCTTCGCCTTCTGCCAGGTAGGCTTGATACAGCAAGGCTGTATCGATGCCGCTGGCTGACAATATGGCGCTGCCGAAATTCCGATCAGGGTCGATGACTATCACCCTGCTCCGTCGAAACGGGTAACGGCATTGGGGAGTTGGGTGAGCGTTATTCATGAAGCCCTCCCAGGTATGTGCGCAACGTGAATCGGAGGTGGCAAGGTTATCCATGAGTTTCAAGGTGCCGACGGCAGACACCGCGACACCAGCTCCTGCTGAAATATGACAAACGCCAGCATACGTCTGTCAGCAAAGATCCTATATCAGCCTAACCCCAAAATTTCGTAGGACTTTTCCCAAGCCAAAAAAAAAGAGCCTACCTTTCGGTAAGCTCTTTTTCGTACTTGGTGGCTACACAGGGACTTGAACCCCGGACCCCAGCATTATGAATGCTATGCTCTAACCAACTGAGCTATGTAGCCAAGATGGCGCGCATTATTCCCTCAGAACGAACATGTGTCAATCATCTTTTTGAAAATTTTTTACGTGTGATCAAAAGGTTAGGGTTCACGCGGACAAACGGGCAGGCAAACCCCCAGGTTTCGGACATAAATTGTTTCATTGTTAGCAATCCCGCCCCGAAAAATGGCACATTAGGAGCCCTTGCGCTGGACGTGCACTCGTTTGCGGCACGCTGAGCAGCGTTCCTACCCGTTGTGTGGAAGATTTGCCTGATGGCCATAACCAACGTTCAAACCAGCACGGCCCCTGCTGCCGCGGCAGCGCAGACCAGCCCCCTGGTGATGCGAATCATCGGCGCCTGTGCGCTGGCGCACCTGATCAACGACCTTATCCAGTCGGTACTGCCCTCGATCTACCCGATGCTCAAGGCCAACTACGGCCTGAGCTTCACCCAGGTGGGCCTGATTACCCTGACTTTCCAGATCACCGCCTCGCTGCTGCAGCCATGGGTGGGTTTCTATACTGACCGCAACCCCAAGCCGAACCTGCTGCCGCTGGGCACTATCTGTACGCTGGTGGGCATTGTGATGCTGGCCTTCGTCGGCAGCTTCCCGATGATTTTGGTGGCGTCGGCGCTGGTGGGCATTGGCTCGTCGACCTTCCACCCGGAAACCTCGCGCATCGCGCGGCTGGCCTCCGGTGGCCGCTATGGCCTGGCGCAGTCGACCTTCCAGGTGGGTGGTAATGCCGGTTCAGCATTCGGGCCGCTGCTGGCGGCGGCGCTGATCATCCCGTTCGGCCAAGGCAACGTGGCGCTGTTCGGCATCTTCGCGCTATTCGCCCTGGGCGTTACCTGGGTGCTGAGCCGCTGGTACAAGGAACACCTGAACCTGTTCAAGGCCAAGAAGGGCGGCCAGGCCACCCACGGCCTGTCCAAGCGCCGCGTCACCGCCGCGCTGGTGGTGCTGGGCCTGCTGGTGTTCTCCAAGTACTTCTACATGGCCAGCTTCACCAGCTACTTCACCTTCTACCTGATCGAGAAATTCCAGCTGTCGGTGGCCAGCTCGCAACTGCACCTGTTCCTGTTCCTGGGCGCAGTGGCGGCGGGCACCTTCTTCGGTGGCCCCATCGGCGACAAGATCGGCCGCAAGGCGGTGATCTGGTTCTCCATCCTCGGCGTGGCGCCGTTCACCCTGGCGCTGCCTTATGTGGACCTGTTCTGGACCACCGTGCTCAGCGTGATCATCGGCTTTATCCTGGCCTCGGCGTTTTCGGCCATCGTCGTCTTCGCCCAGGAACTGGTGCCCGGCAACGTCGGCATGATCGCCGGGGTGTTCTTCGGCCTGATGTTCGGCTTCGGCGGCATCGGCGCGGCGCTGCTGGGGCACTTGGCGGACATTCACGGCATCGAGTATGTGTACACGCTGTGCTCGTTCCTGCCGCTGTTCGGCATCCTGACGATATTGTTGCCTAATACGCGCAAAGCCTGACCCATGAAAAGGCCCGCGCGATGCGGGCCTTTTCATGTCTGCCGCCTTCCGTTACGGCGCTAGTGCCAACACCGGCGCCGGCACCCGCGCAAACCACCGGCTCACCTGCTCATACGCATGGGCCAACTGCAGCACCGCGAAGTCGGCCTGGTGGCGGCCGATGATCTGCATGCCCATGGGCAGGCCCTGGGCGTTGAAGCCCACCTGCACGTTGGCCACCGGGCAGCCGCTGAGGGTGCCGGGGATGACTACTTCCATCCAGCGGTGATAGGTGTCCATGCTGCGCCCGGCCACTTCGGCAGGCCAGTGCTGGCGTTTGTCGAACGGGAAAACCTGGGCGCTGGGCAGCAGCAGGTAGTCGTAGCGTTCGAACAACGCGTTGATGGCGCGGTACCAGTCGGTGCGGGTGACGCCGGCCTGGTGTACGGCGCTGGCGCTCAGGGCCAGGCCGTTTTCCACTTCCCATTGGGCTTCCGGCTTGAGCTGCGCGCGCTTGGCTGGGTCCTGGTAGGCGTTGCCCAGGGAGCCTGCGACGGTCCAATGGCGCAGGGTGCGCCAGCAGTCCCACAGGCGTTCCGGGCTGAAGCCCAGGTCGGCGTGTTCCACGCTGCAGCCCAGCGCCTGGAAATCGCCCAGGGCTTTTTCGCACAGGGCGGTGACACCGTGCTCCATGGCGAGGTAGCCGTTAAAATCGCCCAGCCAGCCCAGCCGGGTGCCCGTGAAGTCACGGGCCAGGGGCGCGGCGAATTCACTGCCGTCGCCGGCCAGCGACAGCGGTGCCCGCGGGTCGTGGCCGGCCTGCACCGACAGCAGCAGGGCAGTGTCGCGCACGGTGCGGCCCATGGGGCCTTCGTAGCCCAGCTGGTCGAAGAACAGGTCGGCGGCGTCGTCGAAGGGCACGCGGCCCTGGGAGGGGCGCAAACCGATGATGTTGTTGAAGGCCGCCGGGTTGCGCAGCGAGCCCATCATGTCGCTGCCGTCGGCCACCGGCACCAGGTGCAGGGCCAGGGCCGCGGCGGCGCCACCGCTGCTGCCGCCGGCGGTCTTTTCGGGGGCGAAGGCGCAACCGGTGGCGCCGAACAGTGGGTTGTAGCTTTGCGAACCGAGGCCGAATTCCGGGGTGTTGGTCTTGCCGATGATGATTGCGCCAGCGGCCTTGATGCGCGCCACCATGATGCCGTCGCGCTCGGGAATGAAGTCGCGGTACAGCGGCGAGCCCAGGGTAGTGGCAATGCCCTGGGTCAGCGACAGATCCTTGATGGCGTGGGGCAACCCGTGCATCCAGCCCAGGTAGCTACCCCGGGCCAGTTGCGCGTCGCGCTCGTCGGCCTGGGCCAGCAACTGTTCGGCCGGTTGCAGGCTGATCAGTGCGTTGACCAGCGGGTTGAAGCGCTCGATGTGGCCCAAATAGGCCTGCATCACCTCGCGGCAGGACACCTGGCGCAGGCGGATTCGTTCGGCAAGCTCATGGGCCGGCAGCAGCACCAGCTCGTTGACAGTCGGGGTGTTCATGGCAGCAACCTTGGTAACAGGGAAACAGACCCCGCCGTCCTGGCGGGGCAGTGGTGCATCAGCGCATCAGGTTGGTCCACAGCCGGTCGGCCAGGCGGATGGCGCCCTCGCCGCAGGTCTGGCTGAACACGACCTTGGTGCCGGCGGGAATGTGCAGCTCCGGCGCATCCTTCAGGCTGGCGTCGAGGAAGGGCTCCACGCCCTTGATCGGGCTTTGATGCTTGAGGAAGTTCTGGGTGATGGCGGCATTTTCAGGCTGGCTGAGGAAAGCAATGAACTTGCGCGCGTTACCCGGGTGCTGGCTGCCCTTGGGGATGACCATGTTGTCCACCCAAGCCATCACCCCTTGCTTGGGGTACAGGTAGGCCAGGGTCGGTTTCATCTCGCGGGCGCGCATGGCCGAGCCGCCCCAGAACATCGACATGTCGACTTCACCCGCGGCCAGGTTCTCGCGAATCGACCCGGCCTTGGAACTGTAGGTCTTCACGAACGGCTTCTGCGCCTTGAGCAGCGCCAGTACCTGCTGCATCTGCTTGGGGTCTTCGCTGCACAGCGGAATGTTCAGGTAAAGGCTGGCGGTATCGATCACTTCGCTGGAGGAGTCGAACATGTTGATGCGCCCCTGCAGCTCGGCCGGCGGGTGGTAGAGCACGTCGTAGCTGTCCAGCGGGCCTTTGTAGCGCGCGGTATCGAGGACCACGCTGGTGGTTCCCCAGATGAACGGCATGGCGTAGGCACCGTCCGGGTCCCAGGTGGGATTTTTCAGGTTATCCACCACGTTGGCGTAGTACGGCTGCTTGGCCGGGTCGAAGCGCTCCAGCAGCTGTTCCTTGATCAGGATGGGCACGAACTGGTGCGACGGAATCGCCACGTCATAGCCGCTGCCACCCTGTTTCAACTTGGCCAGCAGGGTCTCGTTGGAATCGTAGGAATCCACGGTCACCTTGATGCCGGTTTCCTTCTCGAACTTGTTGAGAATTTCCGGCGAAAAGTAGCCGCTCCAGCTCACCACGTTCAACTGCTCCGCCGCCTGCGCGGTGCCGGCAAGGCCCAGCGCCAGCGACATCCCTACGGTGGTCATCAACGTCTTCATGCATAAACCCCCACGGTTGGATAAAAGGCTCAGGCTTTCTTTTTGCCGAGCAGATAGGAAAGGCTGACGAACAGCACCGACACGCCAAGAATCAGGGTGGAAACCGCGTTCACGTCCGGCGTCACGCCCATGCGCAGCAGGCCGAAGATGAAGATCGGCAAGGTCGTTGTGCCGGCCTGCGAGACCATCATCGAGATCACGAAGTTGTCCAGCGAGACGATAAACGCCAGCATCAGGCCGCTGACGATGCCCGGCATCAACAGTGGCAGCGTGACCTTGGTAAATATCCGCCAGGGGCCGGCGTACAGGTCGGCGGCGGCATGCTCCAGCGACAGGTCCATGTCGTTGAGCCGCGCGCGGATGGGCAGGTAGGCGAACGGGATGCAGAACACCGTGTGGGCGATGATCAGGTTGCCGTAGCCCAGCGACACGCCCAGCGACGAGAACAGCGCCAGGGTAGCGACGCCGACGACGATTTCCGGCAGCACCAGCGGCAGCATGATCGCGCCCATGGACAGCTGCATGCCCTTGAATTTCGCCCCGCGCGAGGTGCCCAGTGCCGCCAGGGTGGCGATCACCGTGGCAATCACGCTGGCGCAGCCGGCAATCAGCAGGCTGTTGCCGGCGGCGCTGCGCAGGGCCTGGTTGGCGAAGGCGGCGCGGTACCAGTCCAGGCTCAGGCCAGTCCACACGGTGGCGGACTGGTTGGCGTTGAACGAGAACACCACCAGCACCACGATAGGCGCGTACAGGTACAGGTAGAACAAAAAGCTGAAGCCGCCAAAGCCGGGGAAGTCCTGCACCCCCAGCCGGCCACGGGTCAGTAGACGCAGCATCACAGGCCTCCTTGGGCAATGCGCTGGCGCTCGGCGCGCAGGGCGTACAGGGTTAACACCAGCATCACGGCCGCCATCAGCACCAGCGACAGCGCGGCGCCGAACGGCCAGTTGCGGGCGTCGCTGAACTGGCGAAAGATCAGGTTGCCGAGCATCAGCTTCGTGCCGCCGCCCAGCAGTTCCGGGGCAATCATGGCGCCCAGGCACGGTACGAACGTCAGGATGGCACCGGCCATGATGCCGGGCCTGGCGATGGGCAGGACCACCTTGCGCAGGGTGCGCCACTTGCCGGCGTACAGGTCTTGCGCGGCTTCCAGCAGGCGGATGTCCATCTTCTCCAGGGTGGCGTAGATGGGCAGCACCACGAACGGCGCGTAGGTGTAGACCAGCCCCAGCAGCACGGCGCCGTCGGTGTACAGCAGCGGCAGCGGCTGCTTGATCAGGCCCAGGCCCATCAGGCTGTTGTTGATCACGCCGCTGTCGCGCAGCAGCAGAATCCAGGCGTAGGTGCGGATCAGCAGGTTGGCCCAGAACGGCACGGTGATCAGGAAAATCAACAGGCCGCGGCGCTGGGGCGGCTGCATGGCCAGCCACACGGCCACGGGGAAGCCGATCAGCAGGGTGATCAGCGTGGTCAGCCCGGCGATGCCGATGGAGCGCAGGGCGATCATCAGGTAAGCGTCGGTGAAGGCCAGGCTGTCGTCCATCTGCCGTTCGAACAGCAGGGAGATATAGGCCTCGGTGCTGAAATGGTGATCGACGCCGCCATAGGGGTTGGCCTGCATAAGGGAGTAGGCCATCACGATCAGGATCGGCACCACCAGGAACAGGCCGATGGCGGTCAGCGCCGGGCTCACGCCCAGCACGTTACCCAGCGCCTTGCGGCGCAGCAGGGCACTGGGGCGGGGCAGCACAGTGGTTGTGTCCATGTTGCCTCCTCAGTCCACCAGCACGCTGGCGCTGTTGTTTTCCAGCAGCAGGCCGGCGCGGCCGCCCAGGGCAAAGCGCTGGCCGCCGCTGTTGGGCACGCGCACGGTCAGGCGCTGGCCGCCGGTGAGGCGCACCTGGTACTGCAGGTCGGTGCCCAGGTAGATCTGCTGCTCCACGGTGCAGTCCATGGCGCCCTGGCGTGGCAACTCGATCAGTTGCAGGCGCTCGGGGCGGATCGACAGGTTGACGCTGGCGCCTATCTGCAGGCCCTCATGCACTGGCGCGGTAACAGCAGCGCCGCCCGGCGTCTGGTACAGCGCACTGGCGCCGTCGATGCGGCTGACTACAGCCGGAATCAGGTTGGTCTCGCCAATGAAATCGGCGACGAAGCGGTTGCGCGGGCGTTCGTAGATCTCGTCCGGGCGGCCCACCTGCTGCACCTCGCCCTCGCTGAGCACGGCGATGCGGTCGGACATGGTCAGGGCTTCTTCCTGGTCATGGGTGACGAAGATGAAGGTGATGCCGGTGCGCGCCTGGATGGCCTTGAGTTCTTCACGCATGGCCTGGCGCAGCTTGAGGTCCAGCGCCGACAGCGGCTCGTCCAGCAACAGCACCTTGGGGTGCGGCGCCAGCGCCCGGGCCAAGGCTACCCGTTGCTGCTGGCCGCCCGACAGCTGCGCGGGGCGGCGCTCGGCGAAACGCTCCATCTGCACCAGCGCCAGCATTTCACGCACCCGTTCGGCCACCTGCGGCTTGCCCAGGCGTTTGCCCATGGGGTGCGACTCCAGGCCAAACGCCAGGTTCTGGGCGATGCTCATGTGCGGAAACAGCGCGTAGTGCTGGAACACGGTGTTCACGGGGCGCTGGTGGGGTGGGCGGTCGGCGATGTTTTCGCCGTACAGCTGGATCTCGCCGCGGGTGGGAAACTCGAAGCCGGCGATCATCCGCAGCAGGGTGGTCTTGCCGCAGCCCGAGGGGCCGAGCAGGGTGAAGAATTCGTTGTCGCGGATATCCAGGTCAACGTGCTTCAGGGCCACGGGCCCGGTGTCCGGGTCGCCGTAGACCTTGCGTACCGAACGGATGGAAACAGCCAGCATCTGTAGCGAATGCAGGGCGCTCATGCAGTACCTCCGATTCCCCCATCGAACCCTTTAGTACAGGCGGCCAAGTGCACCGCATGCAGCCCGGGACGATGGAATATTGTTGTTTTGGCAGGAGTAGAGAGTAGTGAAACCGGCCGCTTGGCAGGGCCGTTGTTGTTCTGCGTTGGCCTGATTATCAGCGAGGGATTGCCGGGGCGAAAGATCAATTTTAACATAGGTGGTGTTAAATAATTTAACAGCTCGCGAGGCCGGAAACGTCATGTCCAACCTGCATTTGCCACCCCTCAACGCCATCCGCGCCTTCGATGCCGCCGCGCGCCTGGGCAGCTATGTGGAGGCCGCCAAGGCCCTGCACGTGACCCAGCCGGCGGTGGGCCGGCACGTCAAGTTGCTGGAGGACTGGCTGGGCGTGCAATTGTTCGAGCGCACCTCGCGGGGCGTGGTGCTGACGCCGGCTGGGCGCAAGTACCACCAGAAGATTTCCCGCGCCTTGCAGCAGATAATCGAAGCGGGCGAGGCCGTGCAGCCCCACGCCAGCGAGCGCTGGTTGCGCATCATGGTGGTGCCGGGCCTGGCCAAGCGCTGGTTGACGCCGCGCATCGAGACCCTGCGGCACTTGCGCCCGGGGTTGAAGGTGGCGATCGAGCCAAACTCCACCTTTACCGAGGTGGACGCACGTACTGCCGACCTGGGCATCGTCTATGGCATGCCCGGCCAGTACGCCAACAGCCGCGCCACGCTGATCTGCCCGCGAGTGTTCCCCATCTGCACGCCCCGCTACCTGGCCAGCATCAAGCCGATCCGCCGGGTGCAGGACTTGATGACGCTGGACCTCATCCACTTCGACGACGGCGAGTGGTGGAACATGTGGTTCAAGGCGTTGGGCATAGATGCCCAGCTGACGTCGGACGTGCTGTATGTCAGCAACGACCACGCCCTGGCCGTGGCCGAGAGCGGGCAGGGCATTGCCCTGGCGAACGAGGTGCTGGTGCGCGATGAGTTGGCGGCCGGCACGCTGGTGCGGGCGATTGACGTGGAGGTGCCGCTGGAAAGCTACCAGTTGCTGACGCCCAGCGGGCAGTTGTCGGCGGACGTGCAGTGGTTCCAGCAGTGGCTGGGCGACGCACTGCGCGAGGAGTTCGCCGGCGCCTTCGACGCCGCCGGCGTGTAGGCCTCAGCCCAGGGTCTTGAGGGTCTTGCGGCAGTGCACCAGGGCGTCGCGAATCATGAAATTGACCAGCGTCGGCGACACGCCCAGTTCCAGGGCGATGTCCTTCTGCGACTGGCCGTTGAGGCGGTACTGCTCGAAGGCATAGCGGGTGCGCGGCGGCAGGTCCTGCAGGGCCAGGGCCAGCTTGTCGAGCGTCTGGCGGTCTTCGTGCAGCATCTCGGGGCTGGCGCCGGGCACCGCTACGCTCAGGCCTTCCTCCTCGCTGCATTTATAACGTTTTTCCAGCGCCTGGCGGCGGTAGTGGTCGATGGCCAGGTTGCGCACCACGCGCATCAGGTAGCTGCTCTGGGACTGGATGCCCGGGCTTTCGCCGCTGCCGTTCATTTTCACGAAGGCATCCTGCACCACGTCTTCAGCGGATGCCCGGCAGCCCAGGATGCGGGTGGCGGCGCTGATGAAACGCTGGCGATGGGTCACGAACAGTTGCTGAAGAGCCGGCCTTGGCTCGATGCTGATTGTTTTAGGCATTTGACGTGTTGACCTATGCGGCAGTGCACATGGGGAAGCGGTAAAACTAATGTGATTGATAATCTTTATCAAATGATTTCTGCTCTCACCCTGTGAATTTTTTCTTATATGACACAATTGCCATCACGCTTCCCACCCCGTAGCAGCTGCCGCAGGCTGCGTCCGGGCGCACCGCGTTTGCCTGGTTCTGCGCAGCGCCTGTGACGCGGCCTGGCGGCCGCTGCTACAGGCCCCCGGGCTGTGGCGCTTTGCCGCACATTTGTCTGTGCGCGCCGTGAGTTGGTTATACTTGCAACGATCTGCCTGGAGCGCTCATCAGGAGAGCTCATGCTCGCCCCATCTATGCCGTTGTCCGCTACACGCCAGAACCTCTGGCGCCTGACCTTTATTCGTTTCCTGGTGCTGGCCGCCCAAGCCGGCTCGGTGGGCTTTGCCTACCTGACGCACCTGTTGCCGCTGCCGTGGCTGCAGCTCAGCGCCACCCTGGCGGTGTCGTTGCTGCTGTGCACCGTGACGGCGCTGCGCGTGCGCGCCTCGTTGCCGGTGACCGAGCAGGAATATGCCCTGCAGCTGACCTGCGACCTGCTGCTGCACAGTGCGCTGCTGTATTACTCGGGCGGGTCCACCAACCCGTTCGTGTCGTACTACCTGGTGCCGCTGACCATTGCCGCGGTGACGCTGCCGTGGTTGTACTCGGTGATTCTGTCGGGCATCGCCCTGGCCTGCTACTCGGTGCTGCTGGTGCGTTTCTACCCGCTGCCAACGTTGCCGATCGCCAGGGAAAACCTGCAGAACTACGGCATGTGGCTGAGTTTCGCCCTGGCCGCCGGGGTCATTACCTTCTTCGCCGCGAAAATGGCCGAGGAGTTGCGCCGGCAAGAGCAGATGCGTGCCCAGCGCCGTGAGGAAGGCCTGCGCGACCAGCAACTGCTGGCCGTGGCCACGGAAGCCGCCGGTGCCGCCCATGAACTGGGCACGCCGCTGGCGACCATGAGCGTGCTGCTCAAGGAAATGCGCCAGGACCACCACGACCCGGCGCTGCAGGAGGACCTGTCGGTGCTGCAGGACCAGGTCAAGCTGTGCAAGGAAACCCTGCAACAACTGGTGCGCGCCGCCGAGGCCAACCGCCGCATGGCGGTGATGGAACAGCCGGTGACGGCCTGGCTGGACGAGGCGCTGAACCGCTGGCACCTGATGCGCCCCGAAGCCACCTACCGCTTCCAGCGCCTGGGCCAGGGCGAGGTGCCGGAGCTGGCGCCGCCGCCAGACCTGACCCAGGCGCTGCTGAACCTGCTGAACAACGCCGCCGATGCCTGCGCCGAGGGCCTGGAAGTGCACCTGGACTGGAACGCTGAAGATATCTTCATCGTGATTCGCGACCACGGCCCGGGCGTGCCTCTGGCTATCGCCGAGCAAATCGGCAAACCTTTCTTTACTACCAAGGGCAAGGGCTTCGGCCTTGGCCTGTTTTTGAGCAAGGCCAGCGTGACACGCGCAGGCGGCTCGGTAAAACTCTATAGTCATGAGCAGGGCGGTACACTCACAGAGTTGCGCCTGCCCCGTGACGCCCGAGGAGACAGACATGAGTGATGAAAACCAGGTCGAAAGCGAAGAGCTGCCGCATCTGTTGCTGGTCGACGACGATTCGACCTTTACCCGCGTGATGGCCCGCGCCATGGCGCGCCGCGGCTTCCGCGTGACCACCGCCGCCAGCGCCGACGAAGGCCTGAAGCTGGCCCAGGAAGACCTGCCGGACTACGCGGCCCTGGACCTGAAGATGGAAGGTGACTCGGGCCTGGTGCTGCTGCCCAAGCTGCTGGAGCTGGACCCGGAGATGCGCGTGGTGATCCTCACCGGTTACTCGAGCATCGCCACTGCGGTCGAGGCCATCAAGCGCGGCGCCTGCAACTACCTGTGCAAGCCGGCCGACGCCGACGACGTGCTGGCAGCCCTGCTGTCCGAACACGCTGACCTGGATACCCTGGTGCCGGAAAACCCGATGTCGGTGGACCGCCTGCAGTGGGAACACATCCAGCGCGTGCTCACCGAGCACGAAGGCAACATCTCCGCCACTGCCCGCGCCCTGGGCATGCACCGGCGCACCCTGCAGCGCAAACTTCAGAAGCGCCCGGTTCGTCGCTGAGTCGCCGAACCCATGAGTCTTTTTTCCGCGCGGGTAGATCGGGATCGATCTGCCCTGCGTGGCCTCCTACCGTCGAGCCTGTCCAATGAATCAGAACGCTGAATATTCCGCGGTCAACGATGCCGTGCGTGGTCATTTTTTTCGAAGGGTATGGCAGCTGATCTGGCCCTACTGGCGCAGTGAAGAGAAGGGCAAGGCCTGGCTGTTGCTGGCCTCGGTGATCGGCCTGTCGCTGTTCAGCGTGTGGATCTCGGTGTGGATGAACAGCTGGTACCGCGACTTCTACAACGCCCTGCAGAAGAAGGACTTCGCCGCTTTCACCCACCTGATCCTGTATTTCTGCGGCATTGCCGCGGTGGCCATCCTTGGCGCGGTGTACCGCCTGTACCTGACGCAGATGCTCACCATTCGCTGGCGCCGCTGGCTCACCCAACGCCACTTCAACCGCTGGCTCGAGAACAAGAGCTACTACCAGATGGAGCAGAGCGGCCACACCGACAACCCTGACCAACGGATCAGTGAAGACCTCAACAACTTCACCTCCGACACCCTGAGCCTGGTGCTGGGCCTGATCCGCACGGTGGTCAGCCTGGTGTCGTTCTCGGTGATCCTGTGGGGCGTGTCGGGCAGCATCGAAGTGTTTGGCGTGACGATCCCCGGGTACATGTTCTGGTGTGCGCTGGTGTATGCCATTGTCGGCAGCTTCCTGACCCGCTGGATCGGTAGCAGCCTGATCCCGCTGAACAACCAGCAACAGCGGTTCGAAGCCGACATGCGTTTCTCGCTGATCCGGGTGCGTGAAAACGCCGAGAGCATCGCCCTGTACAGCGGCGAACCCAACGAGAAAGAGCGCCTGACCACCCGCTTCGGCAAGGTGTGGAGCAACTACTGGGCGCTGATGAAAGTCACCAAGCGCCTGACCTTCTTCACCGCCGGTTACAGCCAGGCGGCGGTGATTTTCCCGTTCGTGGTGGCGGCGCCGCGCTATTTCGCCGGCAAGATCGAACTGGGCGAGCTGATGCAGATCAACTCGGCGTTCGGCAACGTGCAGGGCGACATGAGCTGGTTCATCGACAGTTTTTCCACCATCGCCGGCTGGAAAGCCACCTGCGACCGTCTTATCAGCTTCCGCCAGGCCATGAGCGACAATGAAAGCCGCGCGCCGGCCATTGCCGTGGAAGAGCAGGGCGAGGCTGTGTGCGTCGACAACCTCAACCTCGACCTGGCCGATGGCCGCCACCTGCTGGCGGGCGCCAGCCTGGCCGTGGCCTCGGGCGAACGCCTGCTGGTCAGCGGCCGCTCGGGCAGCGGCAAGAGCACCTTGCTGCGCGCCATGGGGCGGCTGTGGCCCAACGGCCACGGGCATATCCGCATGCCCCAGGGCCGCTCGCTGTTCCTGCCGCAGAAACCGTACCTGCCGATCGGCCCGCTGCGCGAGGCGTTGAGTTATCCCCAGCCAGGCGACACCTACACCCAGGAACGCTACGTGCAGGTGCTGCAAGCCTGCCGCCTGCCGCACCTGGTGGAGCGCCTGGACGAAGGTAACCACTGGCAGCGCCTGCTCTCGCCGGGCGAGCAGCAGCGCGTGGCCTTTGCCCGCGCCATGCTCTACGCGCCCAAGTGGCTGTACATGGATGAGGCGACGTCGGCCATGGACGAGGAAGACGAAGCGGCGCTGTACCAGGGCCTGATCGAGCAGCTGCCAGGCTTGAGCATCATCAGCGTTGGCCACCGCAGCACGCTCAAGCGCTTCCATTCGCGCCACGTGCGTATCGAGGGCGGACATCTGGTGAATCAAATCACCGGGGCACCGACGGCGGTGTAATGTGGTCGTACGACTGGAATGCGCTATGATGCGCCTATAAACGTGATCTCGAGATAAGAAGTTCGCCATGGAAACGCCAATCGCCCCGCCTCGCGGCCGTCGCAAACCTCGCAGCCTTGCCCAGGAACTGGTCACCGTGCTGACCGAGCGCATCCTCAAGGGTGAGCTCAAGCGTGGCGACAAGTTGCCCACCGAGTCGGCGATCATGCAAGAGCAGGGCGTCAGCCGCACCGTGGTGCGCGAGGCCATCTCGCGCTTGCAGGCGGCGGGGCAGGTGGAGACCCGCCATGGCATCGGCACCTTCGTGCTCGACACGCCCAGCCCCAGCGGCTTCCGTATCGATCCGGCGACCATCGTCACCCTGCGTGACGTGCTCGCCGTGCTTGAATTGCGCATCAGCCTGGAAGTGGAATCGGCTGGCCTGGCCGCCCAGCGTCGCTCGCCCGAGCAACTGGCCGCCATGCGCGCGGCCCTGGATGCGCTGGCCGAAAGCGCCGCGCACGCCTCGGACGCCGTGGCCTCGGACTTCCAGTTCCACCTGCAGATTGCCCTGTCCACGGGCAACCGTTACTTCACCGACATCATGACCCACCTGGGCACCAGCATCATCCCGCGCACGCGGTTGAACTCGGCGCGCCTGGCCCATGATGACCAGCAGCACTACATGAACCGCCTGAGCCGCGAGCACGAGGAAATCTACGAGGCCATCGCCCGCCAGGATTCCGATGCCGCCCGCGCGGCCATGCGCCTGCACCTCACCAACAGCCGCGAGCGGCTGCGCCAGGCGCATGAAGAGGCGCAGGCAACCGCCTGATCCGCAGTGTGGGAGCTGGCTTGCCAGCGAGTTTTGGGGCCTTCAAAAGCTCGCTGGCAAGCCAGCTCCCACAGACGTCTTCGACCCCTTTCCGCTTCCCATGACATTTCGTCGCCCAGCCTATTGAGCATTCATAATTTCAGTTGTACGATGACGTACGACATCAGCGAAGGCTGAGCGCACATTCCACGCAAACCAGGGTGTTCGAATAATGAATCCACAAGAACTGAAGTCCATCCTCTCCGCCGGCCTGCTGTCTTTCCCGGTGACCGATTTCAATGCCCAGGGCGACTTCGATCGCGCTGGCTACATCAAGCGCCTGGAGTGGCTGGCCCCGTACGGCGCCAGCGCGCTGTTCGCCGCCGGCGGTACCGGTGAATTCTTCTCCCTGGCTGCCAGCGAGTACTCGCAAGTCATCAAGACTGCCGTCGACACCTGCGCCCGTAGCGTGCCAATCCTCGCCGGCGTCGGTGGTGCCACCCGCCAGGCCATCGAGTA
The DNA here is from genome assembly GCF_056175065.1 of Pseudomonas sp. JC1203. Classification (NCBI taxonomy): domain Bacteria; kingdom Pseudomonadati; phylum Pseudomonadota; class Gammaproteobacteria; order Pseudomonadales; family Pseudomonadaceae; genus Pseudomonas; species Pseudomonas sp. JC1203. The sequence goes on along the minus strand of NZ_JBWCAM010000008.1, from coordinate 102,307 downwards.
CGCACAGGAAGCCGAGCGCCTGGGCGCCAAGGGCCTGCTGTTGCTGCCGCACTACCTGACCGAAGCCAGCCAGGACGGCGTTGCCGCCCACGTGGAAGCGGTGTGCAAATCGGTGAACATCGGCGTCATCGTCTACAACCGCAACGTCTGCCGCCTGAATGCCGTGCAGCTGGAACGCCTGGCCGAGCGCTGCCCCAACCTGATCGGTTACAAGGATGGCCTGGGTGACATCGAACTGATGGTGTCGATCCGCCGCCGCCTGGGCGACCGCTTCAGCTACCTGGGCGGCCTGCCGACCGCCGAAGTCTACGCCGCGGCCTACAAAGCGCTGGGCGTGCCGGTGTATTCGTCGGCGGTGTTCAACTTCATCCCGAAAACCGCGATGGACTTCTACCACGCCATCGCCAAGGAAGATCACGCCACCGTCGGCAAGATCATCGATGACTTCTTCCTGCCGTACCTGGACATCCGTAACCGCAAGGCCGGCTACGCCGTGAGCATCGTCAAGGCAGGCGCCAAGATCGCCGGCTACGACGCAGGCCCGGTGCGTACCCCGCTGACCGACCTGACCGGCGAAGAGTACGAAATGCTGGCAGCCCTGATGGACAAGATGGGCCCGCAGTAAGCTTTACTGCTCCTACCTGGCCAGTGGGAGCTGGCTTGCCAGCGAGCTTTTGAGGCCCTAAGAGCTCGCTGGCAAGCCAGCTCCCACACTGTTACACCGTGAATGAAAAACCCGCGTTAAAAAAAATAATCAGTGGGAGTACACCTTCATGCAAGCCGCCAAGCAGACGCACGTCCGCTATTTGATCCTGCTCATGCTCTTTGTGGTGACCACGATCAACTACGCCGACCGTGCGACCATCGCTATTGCCGGTTCCAGCCTGCAAAAAAGCCTCGGCATCGACGCCGTCACCCTGGGTTTCATCTTCTCCGCGTTCGGTTGGGCCTACGTGGCCGGGCAAATTCCCGGTGGCTGGCTGCTGGACCGCTTCGGCTCGAAGAAGGTCTACGCCCTGAGCATTTTCACCTGGTCGGCGTTCACCGTGCTGCAAGGCTTCGTCGGTGATTTTGGCGTGTCCACGGCAGTGGTCGCGCTGTTCATGCTGCGTTTCCTGGTGGGCCTGGCCGAAGCGCCGTCGTTCCCCGGCAACGCGCGCATCGTCGCCGCCTGGTTCCCCACCGCCGAACGTGGCACTGCGTCGGCGATCTTCAACTCCGCGCAATATTTCGCCACCGTGCTGTTCGCGCCGCTGATGGGCTGGATTGTCTTCACCTTCGGCTGGCAGCACGTGTTCATGATCATGGGCGGCATCGGCATCGCCTTCTCGCTGGTGTGGCTGAAAGTTATCCACAGCCCGCGCCAGCACCCGATGATCAACAAGGCCGAACTCGAACACATCGCCAGCAACGGCGGCATGGTCGACATGGACGACAAGCCCCAGGGCAAGCGCGAAGGCCCCAAGTGGGACTATGTGCGCCAGCTGCTCACCAACCGCATGATGCTGGGCGTGTACCTGGGCCAGTACTGCATCAACGGCATCACCTATTTCTTCCTGACCTGGTTCCCGGTGTACCTGGTACAGGAGCGCGGCATGACCATCCTCAAGGCCGGTTTCATCGCTTCGCTGCCGGCCATCTGCGGCTTTATCGGCGGCGTGCTGGGCGGCATCATTTCCGACTGGCTGCTGCGCCGTGGCCACTCCCTGACCTTCGCCCGCAAGGCGCCGATCATTGGCGGCCTGTTGCTGTCGACCACCATCGTGGCGTGCAACTATGTGGACATCGAGTGGATGGTGGTGGGCTTCATGGCCCTGGCGTTCTTCGGCAAGGGCGTAGGCGCGCTAGGCTGGGCCGTGGTGTCCGACACCTCGCCCAAGCAGATCGCCGGCCTGAGCGGTGGCCTGTTCAACATGTTCGGCAACATTGCCTCGATCACCACGCCGATCGTCATCGGCTACATCATCAGCACCACCGGCTCGTTCAAATGGGCCCTGGTGTTCGTCGGCGCCAACGCGCTGGTGGCGGTGATCAGCTACCTGGTGATTGTCGGCCAGATCAAACGGGTCGAGCTGACCGAGCCGCCGAGCAAAGGCTCGCGCAAGCCGGTAGAACAGCTGTCCCCAGCCAAAATTTGAGGAGCGCGTTTCATGCAGTTAATTGAGCACGCTGACTCGCCGCGGGTGATTCGCCTGCACGAGCGCGACAACGTTGTGGTGATCGTCAACGACCAGGGCGTGCCTGAAGGCACCGAACTGCCGGGCGGCCTGATCACCCTGGAACACGTACCGCAAAGCCACAAGGTGAACCTGGTGGACATCGCCGAAGGTGGCGAGGTCATTCGCTACGGCCAGGTGATCGGCTATGCGCTCAAGCCCATCCCGCGCGGCACCTGGGTGCGCGAAGACCTGCTGCGCATGCCAACCGCGCCGGCGCTGGACAGCCTGCCCATGTCCGACAAGGTGCCCCAGGCGCTACCGCCGCTGGAAGGCTTTACCTTCGAAGGCTACCGCAACGCCGACGGCACCGTGGGTACGCGTAATATCCTCGGCATTACCACCACGGTGCAGTGCGTGACCGGGGTGCTGGACCACGCGGTGAAGCGCATCCGCGACGAGCTGCTGCCCAAATACCCCCATGTGGATGACGTAGTGGCCATTACCCACAGCTACGGCTGTGGTGTGGCCATTACCGCCACTGACGCCTACATCCCGATTCGCACCGTGCGCAACCTGGCGCGCAACCCCAACCTGGGTGGCGAGGCGCTGGTGATCAGCCTGGGCTGCGAGAAGCTGCAGGCCGGCCAGGTGATGCACGAAAACGATAGCTCCGTGGATCTCAGCGAGCCCTGGCTGTACCGCCTGCAGGACGCCAGCCACGGTTTCACGGAAATGATCGAGCAGATCATGGAACTGGCCGAGACGCGCCTGAAAAAACTCAACGAGCGCCGCCGTGAGACGGTGCCGGCCAGTGAGTTGATCCTGGGCATGCAGTGCGGTGGCAGCGATGCCTTCTCCGGCATTACCGCCAACCCCGCGCTGGGTTATGCCAGCGACCTGCTGTTGCGCGCCGGTGCCACGGTGATGTTCTCGGAAGTGACCGAGGTGCGCGACGCCATCTATCTGCTGACCTCACGGGCGGAAACGCCGGCTGTGGCTGATGCGCTGGTGCGCGAGATGGACTGGTACGACCGCTACCTTGCCAAGGGCGAGGCTGACCGCAGCGCCAACACCACGCCCGGCAACAAGAAGGGCGGGTTGTCGAACATTGTCGAGAAGTCCTTGGGTTCGATCGTGAAATCCGGCAACAGCGCCATCAACGCGGTGGTCGGGCCGGGCGAGCGGGTGCAACGCAAGGGCCTGATCTTCTGCGCCACGCCGGCCAGCGATTTTGTCTGCGGCACCCTGCAGCTGGCGGCGGGCATGAACCTGCACGTGTTCACTACTGGCCGCGGCACGCCGTACGGCCTGGCCATGGCCCCGGTGGTGAAGGTATCCACCCGCACCGAACTGGCCCAGCGCTGGCCGGACCTGATCGACGTCGACGCGGGGCGCATCGCCACCGGCCGGGCCAGCATCGAGGACCTGGGCTGGGAGCTGTTCCACTACTACCTGGACGTGGCCAGCGGCAAGCAGCAGACCTGGGCCGAGAAGCACAAGTTGCACAACGACATCGTGCTGTTCAACCCGGCGCCGATTACCTGAGGTTGGGACGCGGACGATTGATTTTCACATCAACTGCCCCGCAGGCCTTATCATTGGCCCCCTAACGACGGGCAATCAGGTTCCCTTGGCATGCTGGCCATTTTCATACAGACGCTGAACATCACCGCACCGGTGTTCGCGATGCTGTTTCTCGGTGTGTTCCTCAAGCGCATCGACTGGATCAACGACAATTTCATTCATATAGCCTCGGCACTGGTGTTCAACGTCTGCATGCCGGCGTTGCTGTTCCTGGGCATCTACCACGCCGACCTGCACGCGGCCATGAAGCCGGGGTTGCTGATCTATTTCGTCGCGGTGACCTTCGCCAGCTTCGCCGCCGCCTGGGGCATGGCCATCTGGCGCAGCCCGCCGGCAGACCGGGGCATCTACACCCAGGGCGCATTTCGCGGCAACAACGGCGTGGTGGGCCTGGCGCTGGCCGCCAGCATGTACGGCGACTACGGCATTTCCCTGGGGGCCATCCTCGCGGGCCTGGTGATTCTGCTCTACAACAGCCTGTCCACCGTGGTGCTGGCCATCTACAGCCCCAACATCAAGTCCGACCCCTGGAGCATTTTCAAGAGCGTGCTGGCCAACCCGCTGATCATCAGCGTGCTGGCGGCCACGCCCATGAATTACCTGCAGATCGGCCTGCCCAACTGGCTGCTGGCCAGCAGCGACTACCTGGCGCAGATGACCTTGCCACTGGCACTGATCTGCATCGGCGGCACCTTGTCGCTGGCAGCGCTGCGTGAAAGCGGCCAACTGGCCCTGAGCGCCAGCCTGGTGAAGATGGTGTGGCTGCCGCTGTTCGGCACCCTGGGTGCCTGGCTGTGCGGTTTCCGTGGCGCGGAACTGGGCATTCTGTTCCTGTACATCGGCAGCCCCACCGCGGCGGCCAGCTATGTCATGGCCCGCGCGGCCAATGGCAATCATCAATTGGCCGCAGCCATCATCGTTATTACGACCGTTGGTGCCGCAATTACCACCAATATCGGCATTTTCCTATTGCAGTGGGGCGGCTGGATCTAGATCCTGTGCGCCTTTGCGCATGCCGTCATGCAGTCATCCGAGCTCAAGGAAGCTTCAATGGACCAACAATCGACGCCCACGGGTTTGCACCGGGGGCTCAAGAACCGTCACATCCAGCTGATCGCGCTGGGTGGTGCCATTGGCACCGGGCTGTTCCTGGGCATTGCCCAGACCATCAACATGGCCGGGCCGTCGGTTATCCTCGGCTACGCCATCGCCGGGCTGATGGCCTTCTTCATCATGCGCCAGCTGGGCGAGATGGTCGTGGACGAGCCGGTGGCGGGCAGTTTCAGCCACTTCGCCAGCCGCTACTGGGGCGGTATGGCCGGGTTTGTCTCGGGCTGGAATTACTGGGTGGTGTACGTGCTGGTGGGCATGGCCGAGCTGACGGCCGTGGGCATCTACGTGCAGTACTGGTGGCCGGGCGTGCCGACGTGGGTGTCGGCGGCGATATTCTTCGTGCTGATCAACCTGATCAACCTCACCCAGGTGAAAGTGTTCGGCGAGATGGAGTTCTGGTTCTCGCTGGTCAAGGTGGCCGCGATCATCGCCATGATCGGCTTCGGCGCCTGGCTGCTGGCCAGTGGCAACGGTGGCCCTGACGCTGCCGTGGCCAACCTGTGGCAGCACGGCGGCTTCTTCCCCAATGGCATCGCCGGCCTGGCCATGGCCATGGCGGTGATCATGTTCTCGTTTGGCGGCCTGGAACTGGTGGGCATCACTGCCGCCGAGGCCGATGACCCCAAGCGCAGCATCCCGCGCGCCACCAACCAGGTGATCTACCGCATCCTGCTGTTCTATGTAGGCGCGCTGGCCATTCTGCTGTCGCTGTACCCGTGGCAGAAGGTGGTGACGGGCGGTAGCCCCTTCGTGCTGATCTTCCATGCGCTGGACAGCAACATCGTCGCCACGCTGCTCAACGCCGTGGTGCTGACCGCCGCGCTGTCCGTGTACAACAGCTGCGTGTACAGCAACAGCCGCATGCTGTTCGGCCTGGCCACCCAAGGCGATGCCCCGAAGGCGCTGCTCAAGGTCAACAAGCGTGGCGTGCCGCTGACGGCATTGGGCGTGTCGGCCACCGCCACCGGCCTGTGCGTGCTGATCAACTACCTGATGCCTGGCCAGGCGTTCGGCTTGCTGATGGCGCTGGCCGTGGCGGCGCTGGTGATCAACTGGGTGATCATCAGCATCACCCACCTGATGTTCCGCAAGGCCAAGCGCCAGGCCGGCGAGGCCACCTCGTTCAAAAGCTGGGGCTACCCGGTCACCAACTACCTGTGCCTGGCCTTCGTGGCCGGCATTGTGCTGGTGATGTGGCTGACCCCGGGCATTCGCATCTCGGTGATGTTGATGCCCGCCTGGGTAATCGCGCTGGCGCTTGCCTACGTGCTCAAGCGCCGCGCCAGGGCTTAAGCTGGCTGATAGCTGTCGATGACTTCCTGCGCCGCACGGAAGGCATCGATGGCCGCCGGTACGCCGGCATACACCGCGCAATGCAGCAACGCCTCGCGAATTTCCTCTACCGTGCAACCATTGTTCAAGGCGCCGCGCACGTGGCCCTTGAGCTCTTGCGGGCACTTGAGCGCGGTCAGCGCCGCCAGGGTGATCAGGCTGCGGGTTTTCAGCTCCAGGCCCGGGCGGTTCCACACGCTGCCCCAGGCGTGTTCGTTGACGAAGTCCTGCAGCGGCTGGGTGAACTCGGTGGCGTTGCCCAGGGCGCGGTCGACGAAGGCGTCGCCCATTACCTGGCGACGCATCTCGACGCCCGGCTTGTTCTGGTTGTTGGCGGTCATCAGCTTCTCCTCTCTCAATGTTGCCGGCGCCAGGCAACCAGCGTGCTGACCAGCACGAACAGGCCCAGCACCGGCAGTACGTAGAACAGCATCAGGTGTTCCAGCCGCCCCGCCAAGGGCATGCCGGTGGTGAAGGTGACCACGTGCAGGCCGTAGGCGGCGAACAGCCCCAGCAGCACCAGGCCCTCGGCGCGGGTGATGCGGTAGCCCGAATAGAACAGCGGCAGGCACAGCACGGCGACGCCGAGCATCACCGGCAGGTCGAAATCCAGCGCGTTGGGCGAGACCGACAGCGGCGTAGGGGCAATGACGGCGGTCAGGCCCAACACCCCCAGCAGGTTGAACAGGTTGCTGCCGATGACGTTGCCCACGGCAATCTCGCGCTCGCCGCGGATGGCGGCGATCAGCGAGGTGGCCAGTTCCGGCAGCGAGGTGCACACGGCGACGATAGTCAGGCCGATAATGCGGTCGGAGAAGCCGTAGTCGGTGGCCAGTTCAACCGCCGCGCCCAGAATCAGGTGCCCGCCCCACACCAGCAGGCCCAGGCCTGCCAGCGTCATGAAGACACTGCTCAGCCAGGGCGGCGGGCCGTGCCGCTCCACCGCATGGGTGTGCACCCGGGGGCGCTGGTGGCGGCGCGACTGGCGCAGCAGCAGGGCGAAATAGCCGCCCAGGGCCACCAATAGCACCACGCCTTCCAGGCGGCCCAGGGTCTGGTTCAGTGACAAGGCGAACACCAGGGCGCTGGCGCTGATCATCAGCGGGATGTCCAGGCGCACCAATTGGCGCGACACCCGCAAGGGGATGATCAGCGCGCACAGGCCCAGGGTGACCAGAATGTTGAAGATGTTGCTGCCAAACACACTGCCCACGGCAATGTCCGGCGCATGGCTGAAGGCCGCCTGCAGGCTGACGGCCATTTGCGGCGCGCTGCTGCCCAGGGCCACCACGCTGAGGCCGATGATCAGCGGGCGCACCTTGAAACTGGCGGCCAGGCGCACGGCGGCGCGCACCATCAGTTCGGCGCCGAGGAGCAGCAGCAGCAGGCCGCCGGCCAATTGCAGCAGGCTGAAGACGGTAAAGGAGTCCAGGTCGAAAATGGTCAAGCTCCGGGGGTAATGGCTCAGTCGCTCAGACTTTGTACCCGCACTCGCGCGGAACCGCTACCGATCATGCCCAATTGTTCTGCGGCTGCATGTGACAGGTCGATCAGGCGGCCGCGGGTGTGGGGGCCGCGGTCGTTGATGCGTACTTCCACCTTGCGGTTGTTGGCGAGGTTGGTCACCAGCACATGGGTGCCGAAGGGCAACTGGCGGTGGGCGGCGGTCATGGCGTGCTGGTCGAAACGCTCGCCGCTGGCGGTGCGTTTGCCCTGGTGCCTGGCGCCGTAGAAGCTGGCGGTGCCCGTTTGATCGTAGCCGCGGGGGTCGATGTCATGGCTGGCGCAGCCGGCGAGGAGGGTGAGTAGCAAGAGGGGGGCGACCAGGCGCAGCATGCAGCGATCTCCAGGAATAGGTTGAGCCCTGTAGCAGCTGCCGCAGGCTGCGTCTGGCGTTTCACCGAGGTGATGCCGGACGCAGCCTGCGGCAGCTGCTACGGGGGCGCCATTCAGGAGCAGTCGTGCCCCCTTGGCGCATCAGCCTTCGAGTTTGCTTTTCAGCAATTCGTTCACCTGTTGCGGGTTGGCCTTGCCTTTGGAGGCTTTCATGGCCTGGCCCACGAAGAAGCCGAACATCTTGCCGCGCTTGGCTTCGTCGGCGGCGCGGTACTGTTCGACCTGCTCGGCGTTGGCGGCCAGCACTTCGTCCAGCACCTTCTCGATGGCGCCGCTGTCGGTGACCTGCTTCAGGCCGCGCGCCTCGATGACTTCATCGGCGCTGCCTTCGCCATTGGCCATGGCCTCGAAGACCATCTTGGCGATCTTGCCGCTGATGGTGTTGTCCTTGATGCGCACCAGCATGCCGCCCAGTTGCTCGGCGCTGACCGGCGACTGCTCGATTTCCACGCCCAGCTTGTTCAGCAGGCTGCCCAGCTCGACCATGGTCCAGTTGGCGGCAAGCTTGGCGTCACCGCTCAGGCCTACCACCTGCTCGAAGTAGTCTGCCTGCTCGCGGCTGGAAGCCAGCACGCTGGCATCGTAGGCCGACAGGCCGTATTGGCTCTGGAAGCGCTCGCGCTTGGCCGGCGGCAGCTCGGGCAGGGTGTCGCGCACGGTGTCCAGGAACGCTTGTTCGATGACCACCGGCAGCAGGTCCGGGTCGGGGAAGTAACGGTAGTCGTTGGCTTCTTCCTTGCTGCGCATCGGACGGGTCTCGTCCTTGTTCGGGTCGTACAGGCGGGTCTGCTGGATGACCTTGCCGCCGTCCTCGATCAGTTCGATCTGACGGGCGATCTCGCTGTTGATGGCCTTCTCGATGAAGCGGAACGAGTTGACGTTCTTGATCTCGCAGCGGGTGCCGAACTCGGCCTGGCCTTTCGGGCGTACCGAGACGTTGCAGTCACAACGCAACGAGCCTTCGGCCATGTTGCCGTCGCAGATGCCCAGGTAGCGCACCAGCGCGTGCATGGCCTTGACGTAGGCCACGGCTTCCTTGGCGCTGCGCATGTCCGGCTCGGAAACGATTTCCAGCAGCGGCGTGCCGGCACGGTTCAGGTCAACGCCGGTCAGGCCGTTGAAGTCTTCGTGCAGGCTCTTGCCGGCGTCTTCTTCCAGGTGCGCGCGGGTTACGCCGATGCGCTTGACGGTGCCGTCTTCCAGGGTGATGTCCAGGTGGCCCTTGCCGACGATCGGCAGTTCCATCTGGCTGATCTGGTAGCCCTTGGGCAGGTCAGGGTAGAAGTAGTTCTTGCGGGCGAACACGTTGTGCTGGCCGATCTCGGCGTCGATGGCCAGGCCGAACTTGACCGCCATGCGCACCGCTTCCTGGTTCAGCACCGGCAGCACGCCGGGCATGCCCAGGTCTACCAGGCTGGCCTGGGTGTTGGGCTCGGAGCCGAACGTGGTGGAACTGCCGGAGAAAATCTTCGACTGGGTGGTGAGCTGGGTGTGAATCTCCAGCCCGATGACGACTTCCCATTGCATACAAGTTTCTCCTTAGAAGCCTTCGGGCGTGCGGGTGTGCCAGTCAGTTGCCTGCTGGTACTGGTGCGCGACGTTGAGCAGGCGACCTTCCTGGAAGTACGGTGCCACCAGTTGCACGCCTACCGGCAGGCCATCGACGAAGCCGGCGGGCATGGACAGCCCCGGCAGGCCAGCGAGGTTGGCGGTGATGGTGTACACGTCTTCCAGGTACTCGGCCACCGGGTCGGCGTTCTTGGCGCCGATCTTCCAGGCCGGGTTCGGCGTGGTCGGGCCCAGGATCACGTCGACGTCGTGGAACGCTGCCATGAAGTCGTTCTTGATCAGGCGGCGGATCTTCTGCGCCTGCAGGTAGTAGGCGTCGTAGTAGCCGGCCGACAGGGCGTAGGCGCCGACCATGATGCGGCGCTGCACTTCAATGCCGAAGCCTTCGCCGCGCGAACGCTTGTACAGGTCGGTGAGGTCGGCCGGGTTCTCGCAGCGGTAGCCGAAGCGCACGCCGTCGAAACGCGACAGGTTCGACGAGGCTTCGGCCGGGGCGATCACGTAGTACGCCGGGATGGCGTGCTGCATGTTCGGCAGGCTGATTTCCTTGACCGTGGCGCCCAGCTTCTCCAGTTCCTTGATGCTTTGCTGGATCAGGTCGGCGATGCGTGGGTCCAGGCCGGCGCCGAAGTATTCCTTCGGCACGCCGATGCGCAGGCCCTGCAGCGAGCCGTTCAGGCTGGCGCTGTAGTCGGGCACCGGCTCATCGATGCTGGTGGAGTCCTGCGGGTCGAAACCGGCCATGCCTTGCAGCAGCAGGGCGCAGTCTTCGGCGGTGCGGGCGAAGGTACCAGCCTGGTCCAGGCTGGACGCGTAGGCGATCATGCCCCAGCGCGACACACGACCGTATGTCGGTTTCAGGCCGGTCAGGTTGGTAAAAGCTGCCGGTTGTCGGATGGAGCCACCGGTGTCGGTACCTGTCGCAACTGGCAGCAGGCGAGCTGCCACTGCGGCGGCCGAACCACCCGACGAGCCACCCGGTACGTGGGCCAGGTTCCACGGGTTCTTCACCGCGCCGTAGAAGCTGTTCTCGTTGCCCGAACCCATGGCGAATTCGTCCATGTTGGTCTTGCCCAGGCTGACCGCACCGGCCTTGGCCAGGCGCGACACCACGGTGGCGTCGTAGGGGGCGGTGAAGTTGTCGAGCATCTTCGAGGCGCAGCTGGTGCGCACGCCCTGGGTGCAGAACAGGTCCTTGTGCGCCAGCGGGGCGCCCAGCAGGGCACCGGTCTCACCGGCGGCGCGACGGGCGTCGGCGGCCTGGGCCTGGGCGATGGCCAGGTCCGGGGTCACGGTGATGAAGCTGTTGAGCTGCGGGTCCAGCTGCGCGATGCGCGCCAGCAGGGTGCGGGTCAGCTCTTCGGCGGAAAACTTCTTGTCGGCGAGACCGCGGGCGATCTCGGCCAGAGTCATTTGATGCATGGCAGGCTCTTTTCCCTTTTAGTCGATGACTTTCGGAACCAGGTACAGGCCGTTCTCGACCGCAGGCGCGATAGCCTGGTAGGCCTCGCGATGATTGCTTTCGGTGACCTGGTCGGCGCGCAGGCGCTGACTGGCTTCCAGGGGGTGGGCCAGGGGCTCGATGCCGCTGGTGTCGACCGCCTGCATCTGGTCGACCAGACCCAGGATACTGTTGAGTGCGTCGGTGGTGCGTGGCAGATCGGCTTCATTCAGGCCCAGACGGGCCAGATGAGCGATTTTTTCCACGTCGGAGCGATCAAGCGCCATGGGTATCTCCAGTGGAAAACAGCACGGAATCGAATGAAGTGTCAGTCCGTGTGTTAGATTGTCGGAACAGAACGCCAATTCTACGGTCATATGGCCGCGATTGAGTGAGGGCCTGCTCGGAAAAACAGCCAATTTAACATATTGGCGCCTTGCCCAAAATCCCCGCCGTTGTTAGAGTTTGCCGCACTTTTTTACCCACGCGTTGCCTAGGGTCACTTTCCCATGTTCAAGAAACTGCGTGGCATGTTTTCCAGCGATCTTTCCATCGACCTGGGCACTGCCAACACCCTTATTTACGTGCGTGAGCGCGGTATCGTCCTGAATGAGCCCTCGGTAGTGGCCATCCGGACCCACGGAAATCAGAAAAGTGTTGTTGCGGTCGGTACCGAGGCAAAGCGCATGCTGGGCCGTACACCGGGCAATATTGCAGCCATTCGTCCGATGAAGGACGGCGTTATCGCCGACTTCAGCGTCTGTGAAAAGATGCTCCAGTACTTCATCAACAAGGTTCACGAGAACAGCTTCCTGCAGCCAAGCCCGCGCGTGCTGATCTGTGTGCCTTGCAAATCCACCCAGGTGGAGCGTCGTGCCATTCGTGAATCGGCGCTGGGCGCCGGTGCCCGCGAAGTGTTCCTGATCGAAGAGCCAATGGCCGCCGCCATCGGTGCCGGCCTGCCGGTCGAGGAAGCACGCGGTTCGATGGTGGTCGACATCGGTGGTGGTACCACTGAAATCGCCCTGATCTCGCTGAACGGCGTGGTGTATGCCGAGTCCGTACGTGTGGGCGGCGACCGTTTCGACGAAGCGATCGTGACCTACGTACGCCGCAACTACGGCAGCCTGATCGGCGAATCCACTGCCGAGCGCATCAAGCAGGAAATCGGTACTGCCTACCCGGGCGGCGAAGTGCGTGAAGTAGACGTGCGCGGCCGTAACCTGGCCGAAGGCGTGCCACGTGCCTTCACCCTGAACTCCAACGAAGTGCTGGAGGCCCTGCAGGAGTCGCTGGCGACCATCGTCCAGGCCGTGAAAAGCGCCCTGGAGCAGTCGCCGCCGGAACTGGCTTCCGACATCGCCGAGCGTGGCCTGGTGCTGACCGGTGGTGGCGCCCTGCTGCGTGACCTGGACAAACTGCTGGCCCAGGAAACCGGCCTGCCGGTGATCGTTGCCGAAGACCCGCTGACCTGCGTGGCTCGCGGTGGCGGCCGTGCCCTGGAAATGATGGACAAGCACACCATGGACCTGCTCTCCAGCGAATGACTTCGCTGGCGGCAACCACGGGGCCCGGTCTACAGTTTGCGCTGTCGACCTCGGGCCTGCGCCTGTCGTTGGCGCATTTCTGTCAATCTGCATCCGGGCCGGTTTGAAGCCGTATGAATGAGCCAATGAACATCAGCCTGGGAGGAGCGGCTTATTAAACCGCTTTTCTCCAAGGGCCCCTCGCTGGGCGTGCGCCTGTTGGTGCTGGTCGTGCTGGCCATCACCCTGATGGTGGTGGATGCGCGCTTCACGCTGTTGCAGCCGGTGCGCAGCCAGGCGTCGCTGGTGCTGATGCGGGCCTACTGGATCACGGACCTGCCCCAGCGTCTGTACCAGGGTGTGTCCAGCCAGTTCGGCAGCCGCACCGAGCTTGTCGCCGAGAACGAAAAACTCAAGACCGAAGCCTTGCTGCTGCAAGGGCGCCTGCAGAAGCTGGCGGCCCTGACCGAGCAGAACGTGCGCCTGCGCGAGTTGTTGAATTCCTCGGCGCTGGTCAACGAGAAGGTCGAGGTGGCCGAGCTGATCGGCATGGACCCCAACCCCTTCACCCAGCGCATCCTGATCAACAAGGGTGAGCGCGATGGCGTGTTCCTTGGCCAGCCGGTGCTCGATGCCCGTGGCCTGATGGGCCAGGTGGTTGAGCTGATGCCGTACACCGCCCGCGTGCTGCTGCTCACCGACTCCACCCACAGCATTCCGGTGCAGGTGAACCGCAACGGCCTGCGTGCCATTGCCAGCGGCACCGGCAACCCGGAACGCCTGGAACTGCGCCATGTGGCGGACACTGCCGACATCAAGGAAGGCGACCTGCTGGTCAGCTCCGGCCTGGGGCAGCGCTTCCCGGCCGGCTACCCGGTGGCCACGGTGAAGGAAGTGATCCACGACTCTGGCCAGCCGTTCGCAATCGTCCGCGCGGTGCCCACGGCGGCGCTCAACCGCAGCCGTTACCTGTTGCTGGTGTTCTCCGACAGCCGCTCGCCCGAGCAGCGTGCCACTGATGCCGCCCAGGCCCAGGAGGCCGCTGATCACCAGGGCCAGGCAGCTCCTGCGGGAACCGCAGCCCCGGCTGCTGCCGCTGCTGCTCCGGCCGCTGCCGTGGCAACCCCTGCGCCTGGTGCCGAGCACCCGGCCGCCGTGGCCAAGCCGGCCACCACGCCCGCTGCCGCCCCCGCTGCTGCCCCGGCGAAACCGGCCGCCAGTGCCCATGGCACCTCCCGGGAGAGACACTGATGGTCAACAGCACCCGCCCGCGTAACGGCTGGTTCGTCTGGTTCACATTCGCCCTCGGCCTGCTGCTGAGCGTATCGCCGCTGCCGCAGTTCATGGAAATCCTGCGTCCCTTGTGGCTGGCCCTGCTGCTGACCTTCTGGACCCTGGCATTGCCGCACAAGGTCGGCATGACCACGGCGTTCCTGCTGGGGCTGGCCGAAGACGTGCTGTACGGCACCTACCTTGGGCAGAACGCCCTGATCCTGACGCTGATCAGCTTCCTGATTCTGTCCCTGGCGCAACGCATGCGCACCTTCCACGTGTGGCAGCAATGCCTGGTGATACTGGTGATCTTCGGCCTGGGGCAACTGGCGCAGCTGTGGCTCAGCGCCCTGACCGGCAACCGCCAGCCTACGCTGGCGTTGCTGCTGCCGGCGCTGATGAGCGCGCTGCTGTGGCCATGGGTCAGCTTCGCCCTGCGGGGCCTGCGTCGCCGCCTGGGTATCAACTGAGCGTGACGCGGGCCGTCGCCCGGCATTCGATTTTCGACAGGGAGACGTCTTCATGCACCCGCTATACCTGGCTTCCGGCTCCCCCCGCAGGCGCGAACTGCTGACCCAGATCGGCGTCGCCTTCACGCCCTTGAGCGCTTCCATCGACGAAACCCCGCTGCCTGGCGAAAGCCCGCTGGCCTATGTGGAGCGCCTGGCGCTGGGCAAGGCCCAGGCCGGCCTGGCGTTGCTGGCCCCTGCCGACCCTGCGCCGGTGGTACTGGGCGCCGACACGGCGGTGGTGCTCGACGGGCGCATTCTCGGCAAACCGCTGGATGAAGCCGACGCCCTGGCCATGCTGGCGGCGCTGTCGGGCCGTGAACACGAAGTGCTGACCGCCATCGCCCTGGTGTCCGGCCAGCGCTTCGAGGTGCGCAGTGTCCGCAGCCGCGTGCGTTTTCGCACCATCAGCGCGCAGCAGGCGCGCGACTACTGGGCCAGCGGTGAACCGCAGGACAAGGCCGGCGGCTACGCCATCCAGGGCCTGGCGGCGATATTCGTCGAAAGCCTTGCGGGCAGTTATTCTGCGGTAGTGGGCCTGCCATTGTGCGAAACCGCAGACCTGCTGGGCCATTTCGGCATACCCTGTTGGCAAGGCCAACAGGCACGCTGAGCGCCCGCCGCCAGCCTGCGAGAATGGAAACGTCGACAAGCGCGGCGTAATCCATCATTTTCGGTGACTACCTTTGACGAGACCCTGCCATGAGTGAAGAGATTCTGATCAACATCACGCCGATGGAATCGCGCGTGGCGGTGGTAGAGAACGGTGTTCTGCAGGAAGTCCATGTCGAGCGCACGCAGCGCCGCGGCATCGTCGGCAATATCTACAAGGGCAAGGTGGTACGCGTGCTGCCGGGCATGCAGGCGGCCTTCGTCGACATCGGCCTGGAACGCGCGGCGTTCATCCACGCCTCGGAAATCTCCCTGCGCGAAGGCTCGGCGGTGGAAACCATCAGCGCGCTGGTGCACGAAGGGCAGAGCCTGGTGGTGCAGGTCACCAAGGACCCCATCGGCTCCAAGGGCGCGCGGTTGACCACGCAGCTGTCGATTCCGTCGCGTTACCTGGTGTACATGCCGCGCACCAGCCATGTGGGCATTTCCTTGAAAATCGAGGACGAAGCCGAGCGCGACCGCCTGAAGAAGGTGGTCAGCGACTGCGTGGCCCAGGAAGGTATCAAGGAAGCCGGCGGTTTCATCCTGCGTACCGCAGCCGAGGGCGCTGGCGCCGATGAAATCCTCATGGACATCCGCTACCTGCGCCGCCTGTGGGACCAGATCGGCCTGCAGATCAAGACCGTGGGCGCGCCCACCGAAATCTACGAAGACCTGGGCCTGGCCCTGCGCACCCTGCGCGACCTGGTCAGCCCCAAGATCGAGAAAATTCGCATCGATTCGCGGGAAACCTTCCAGAAAACCACGCAGTTCGTGGCCGAGCTGATGCCCGAGATCGCCGACCGCCTGGAACACTACCCGGGCGAACGGCCGATCTTCGACCTGTATGGCGTCGAAGACGAGATCCAGCGCGCCCTGGACCGCAAGGTGCCGCTCAAGTCCGGCGGCTACCTGGTGGTGGACCCGGCCGAGGCCATGACCACCATCGACGTCAACACCGGCGCGTTCGTGGGCCACCGCAACCTGGAAGAAACCATCTTCAAGACCAACCTGGAAGCGGCCACCGCCATCGCCCGCCAGCTGCGCCTGCGCAACATCGGCGGCATCATCATCATCGACTTCATCGACATGGAAGACGAAGAGCACCAGCGCCAGGTGCTGCGTACCCTGGAAAAACAGCTGGAGCGCGACCACGCCAAGACCAACATCATCGGCATCACCGAGCTGGGCCTGGTGCAGATGACCCGCAAGCGCACCCGCGAAAGCCTGGAACAGGTGCTCTGCGAGCCATGCAACAGCTGCCAGGGCCGCGGCAAGCTGAAAACTCCTGAGACGATCTGTTACGAGATTTTCCGGGAAATACTTCGCGAGGCGCGTGCTTACCAGGCTGAAGGCTATAGAGTACTGGCCAACCAGAAGGTGGTGGACCGCCTGCTGGATGAAGAATCGGGCAATGTCGCCGAGCTCGAGGCTTTTATCGGGCGAACTATCCGCTTTCAGGTAGAGTCCATGTACTCCCAGGAACAATACGACGTGGTGCTGCTCTGATTTCGTTCACCCCCGCGTGGCCTTGCGCCACTGACCCCGCCGCCTGTTCCGGGACCCTTCGCGCATGGAGCGTGTGACTCGCCTGCTGGGCGCGCTGACCCGCTGGGGCCTGGGCCTGTGCGCGCTGGTGCTGGTGCTGGTGGCGGTGTACGTCAGCCTGGGCCGGCAACTGGTGCCACTGGTCGATCAATACCGCTACGAGGCACAGGACAAGGCCAGCGAGGCCCTGGGCCTGCCGGTGAGCATCGGCGGCCTGGAGGGGCGCTGGAGCGGCATGGCGCCGGTGCTGATGGCCCACGACGTGATGGTGGGCGAGGGCGACAGCGCCCTGCGCCTCGACCAGGTGCGCGTGGTGCCAGACCTGTGGGCCACCCTGCGCAGCCGCTCGGTGCGCATCGCCCACCTGGAAGTCAGCGGCCTGCAACTGACGGCCGAGGAAGCCGAGGACGGCAAGTGGTCGCTCAAGGGCCTGCCAGCGCAGGACAGCGGCCCACTGGACCCGGGCCAGATACTTGCGCGCATGCAGCAGGTCAGCAAGGTGTCGGTGCTGGACAGCCAGCTGACGCTGGAGCCTTACGACCACCCGGCCATGACCCTCACCTATGTAGGCGCCAGCCTGACCAGCGGTTTCAGCCGCCAGCGCCTGGACCTGCGCCTGACCCTGCCCGACGGCCAGCCCCTGGCGCTGAGCCTGCGCACCCGCATCGACGCCGCCCACTGGCAGGACGGCGAGGCCCAGGCCTACCTCAGCCTGCCCCAGAGCAACTGGGCACACTGGTTGCCAACGCGGCTCACCCAGGGCTGGCACCTTGACCAGTTGAAGGCGGGCGGCGAGCTGTGGGCGCAGTGGGGCAAGGGTGCGCTGCAAAGCGCCGCCGTGCGCCTCAATGCGCCGGCGTTCAAGGGCGCCTACGCCGACCGCAAGGCCATCAGCATCGACAACCTGGCGCTCAACGCCTGGTTCCAGCGCAACGCCGGTGGCTATGACGTGACGGTCGACTCCCTGGCCATGAGCCTGGGCAAGACCCGTTGGGAATCGCACCTGCAACTGCGCCAGGCAGATGCCACCGACAGCACCCAGCAGAATTTTCACCTGCAGGCCGACCGCCTTGACCTGACGCCGGTCACCCCGGTGCTGGACGCGTTGGTGCCGGTGCCCGACAAGGTCGCCGCAGTCATCGATGCGTTGAAGGTGACCGGTGGTTTGCGCAATGTGCTGCTGGACTACCGCCCCCAGGCCACGGGTGATGAGCGCCTGAGCTTTGCCGCCAACCTCGACAACGTCGGCTTCCAGGCCACCCATGGCGCCCCGGCGGCTGGCGGCGTCAGTGGCGCCATCAGTGGCAACCTGGGCCAGGGCGAGCTGCGCCTGGCCACCGACCAGTTCATGCTGCACCTGTACCCGATCTTCGCCAACCCCTGGTACTACCACCAATCCAACGCCCGCCTGACCTGGAAAATCAACCAGGATGGCTTCACTTTGGTCGCCCCGTACCTGAAGGTGAAGGGTGATGAAGGCAACATCGCCGGCGACTTCCTCATCCGCCTGCCGTTCCACGACGACGTCGAACCCTACATGGACCTGCGCGTGGGCCTGACCCAGGGCGACGGCCGCTTTACCTCCAAGTACCTGCCACAAGTGCTGAGCCCGGCGGTGGACCACTGGCTGCGCACCGCCATCCTCGAAGGCGCGGTGGACCAGGGCTACTTCCAGTACCAGGGCTCCCTCAGCCATGCGGCGCCGGACCATTCGCGCAGCATCACCCTGTACTTCAAGGTGCATGACGCGCGCCTGGCCTTCCAGCCTGGCTGGCCGGAAGTGTCGAAGGTGGCGGGCGACGTGTTCATCCAGGACGGTGACGTGCGCATCCTGGCCAGCAAGGGCCAGCTGCTCGACACCCAGGTCAGCAACGTCGAGGTCACCGTGCCGCACGTGCCGGCTGACCAGCACTCGCACTTGTACGTGAAGGGCGACTTCGACGGCAGCCTGGGCGACGGGGTGAAGATCCTGCAGGACGCGCCCATCGGCACCGGGCCGATCTTCGCCGGCTGGCAGGGCACGGGGCCGTTGGATGGCAAGCTGAACCTCGATATTCCCCTGGTGAAGGGTGAGCAGCCCAAGGTGGTGGTCGACTTCAGCACCCAGGGTGCCAACCTGAAAATCAAGGAGCCGGCCCTCGACCTCAGCCAGCTGAAGGGCGACTTCCGTTTTGATTTCGACAAGGGCCTCAGCGGCCAGAACATCGCCGCCCAGGCGTTCGACCGGCCTGTCACGGCGCAGATATTCGCCGAGGGCAAGCCGGGCAATCCGCTGACGCGCATTACCGCCAAGGGCAGCATCGCCCTGCGCAAACTCACCGACTGGCTGCAGGTGAACCCCAACCTGCCGGCCTCCGGCGACCTGCCGTACCAGTTGCAGGTGAACCTGGGCGGCAACAGCCAGCTGAGCATCAAGAGCGACCTCAAGGGCCTGGCCATCGACCTTCCGGCGCCGTTCGGCAAGGCTGCCACCGATACCCGCGACACCCAGTTCCAGATGAACCTGCAGGGCGCCGACCGGCGCATCGATGTCAGCTACGCTGACCTGGCCACACTTGGCTACGTGGCGCCGGGCGGCAAATTGGCCGACGGCCGCGGGGAACTGCTGCTGGGCGCCGGCATGCCGCAAATCCCGGCCGACAAGGGCCTGCGCGTGCGCGGTAGCCTCGACACCCTGGACGTGACCCCGTGGAAAGCCCAGGTGGACCGCTACGCTGGGGATGACCCGGGTGGCAGCGCGCGGCAGACGCTGAACAGCGTCGACCTGAAAATCGGCAAGGTCACCGGTTTCGGCTTCGACCTGGACCAGGCGCGGGTGATGCTCAACCGCAGCTCCAGCGCCTGGAACCTGTCGGTCGACGCCAAGCAACTGAACGGCACCGCCAGCCTGCCGGACGCCAAGGGCGTACCGATCCTGGTGGACATGCAGACCGTGCGCCTGCCGGCCCCCGACCCCAAGGCCGTGACCGACGAAAACGCCCCCGACCCGCTGGCTTCGGTGGACCCGCGCAAGATTCCCGCGGTGGACGTGAAAATTCTCAAGCTGTGGCAGGGCAATGACCTGATGGGCGCCTGGGCACTGAAAATTCGCCCGAACGGCAAGGGTATCGCCCTCAAGGACCTGGACCTGGGCCTGAAGGGCATCAGCCTGGTGGGGCAGGGCAGTTGGGAAGGTTCACCCGGCAATTCGGCCAGTTGGCTGAAGGGCAACCTCAAGGGCAAGAACCTCGCCGATGTGCTCAAGGCCTGGGGCTATGCGCCCAGCACCACCAGCCAGGACTTCGAGCTGAACGTGGACGGCAGCTGGCCGGGCTCGCCGGCCTGGGCGGCGCTCAAGCGCTTCTCCGGCAGCCTGGATGCCACGCTCAACCGCGGCCAGTTCGTCGAAGTGGAGGGCGGCGCCCAGGCGCTGCGGGTGTTCGGCCTGCTGAACTTCAACTCCATCGGGCGCCGGCTGCGCCTGGACTTCTCTGACCTGGTGGGCAAGGGCCTGGGTTACGACCGGGTCAAGGGCCTGCTGGTGGCCAGCAACGGCGTGTACGTGACCCGCGAGCCGATCACCATGACCGGCCCCTCAACCAACCTTGAGCTCAATGGCACCCTGGACATGAACCAGGACCGCGTCGACGCCAAGCTGCTGGTGACCCTGCCCGTGACCACCAACCTGCCGATTGCTGCGCTGCTGGTAGGCGCGCCGGCGGTGGGCGGGGCGCTGTTCCTGGTGGACAAGCTGCTGGGTGACCGTGTGGCGCGCTTCGCCAGTGTGCAATACAAGGTCGAAGGGCCGTGGAAAGAGCCTAAGATTACTTTCGACAAGCCGTTCCAGAAAGCAAACTGACAGCAGCAGGAGCTCCCCATGTCTTTGGCAGTGATTCAGATGGTCAGCCAGAGCGACGTGCTGGCCAACCTGGCCAGCGCCCGTCGCCTGTTGGAACAGGCGGCAGCCGGTGGGGCGAAGCTTGCGGTGCTGCCGGAAAACTTCTCCGCCCTTGGCCGTCGCGACAGCGCAGAACTGGGCCGCAACGAAGCCCTTGGTCGGGGGCCGGTGCTGCCATGGTTGAAACAGGCGGCCCGCGACCTCAACTTATGGATAGTGGCCGGCACGCTGCCGTTGCCCCCGCAGGGGCAGCCGGACGCCAAGGTGCGCGCCTGTTCGTTGCTGATCGACGACCAGGGGCAGGAAGTGGCGCGCTACGACAAACTGCACCTGTTCGATGTGGACGTGGCTGACAGCCGCGGCCGCTACCGTGAGTCGGACGACTATGCTCATGGGCAGGAGGTGGTGGTAGCCGACACGCCGGTGGGGCGCCTCGGCTTGAGTGTGTGCTACGACCTGCGCTTCCCCGAGCTGTACAGCGAACTGCGCAAGGCCGGCGCCGAACTGATTACCGCACCGTCGGCGTTTACCGCAGTGACCGGCGCAGCGCACTGGGACGTATTGATCCGGGCGCGCGCCATTGAAACCCAATGCTACGTGCTGGCGGCGGCCCAGGGCGGAACACATCCAGGGCCGCGCGAGACCTACGGGCACGCGGCCATCGTCGATCCCTGGGGGCGCATCGTCGCCCAGCGTGATCAAGGCGAAGCCGTGCTGCTGGCCGAACGGGACAGCAGCGAACAGGCGTCCATACGGGCGCGGATGCCGGTGGCCAGTCACCGGCGCTTTTTCTCGCAGGGCGCCACGCGGCCTGCGTCTATCGCGGAGTGATTATGAGCGAGATGTTATCCACCGTCAGCGAACACCTGCTGGCCCCCGGCGGCTTGACCCTGGACAGCCTGCAGTCGGTGCTGGGCGAACTCGCGGGGCCGGGCATCGACGCTGCCGACCTGTATTTCCAGGGGCAGATTTCCGAGTCGTGGTCGCTGGAAGACGGCATCGTCAAGGAAGGCAGCTTCAACCTCGACCAGGGCGTGGGCGTGCGTGCCCAGTCCGGCGAGAAGACCGGCTTTGCCTACAGCAACACCATCAACCAGGACGCCTTGTTGCAGGCGGCCCGCGCCGCCCGCTCGATCTCCCGCGCCGGCCAGAACGGCCGCGTGCAGGCGTTCACCAGCCAGGACGTGGCCCAGCTGTACGCGCCGGACAACCCCCTGGACGTGCTGAGCCGCGCTGAAAAAGTAGAGCTGCTGAAGCGCATCGACGTCGCCACCCGTGCCCTTGACCCGCGCATCCAGCAGGTCAGCGTGAGCATGGCCGGCGTGTGGGAGCGCATCCTGGTGGCCGCCGCCGACGGCAGCCTGGCCGCCGACATACGGCCGCTGGTGCGTTTCAACGTCAGCGTCATCGTCGAGCAGAACGGCCGTCGCGAGCGTGGCGGCCATGGTGGCGGTGGGCGCACCGACTACCGCTACTTCCTGCAGGACGACCGCGCCATGGGCTACGCCCGCGAGGCCCTGCGCCAGGCGCTGGTGAACCTGGAAGCGATTCCCGCACCTGCTGGCACCTTGCCGGTGGTACTGGGCTCGGGTTGGTCCGGTGTGCTGCTGCACGAAGCCGTGGGCCATGGCCTGGAAGGCGACTTCAACCGCAAGGGCAGCTCCAACTACAGCGGCCGCCTGGGCGAAATGGTCGCCTCCAAGCTGTGCACCATCGTCGATGACGGCACCCTGGCTGGCCGCCGTGGCTCGCTGAGCGTCGACGACGAAGGCACGCCTACCCAGTGCACCACGCTGATCGAGAATGGCGTGCTCACCGGCTACATGCAGGACAAGCTCAACGCGCGCCTGATGGGCATGGCTGCCACCGGCAACGGCCGTCGCGAATCCTACGCGCACCTGCCCATGCCGCGCATGACCAACACCTACATGCTGGGCGGCCAGAGTGACCCGGCGGAAATCATTGCCTCGGTGAAACGCGGCATCTACTGCGCCAACCTGGGCGGTGGCCAGGTGGACATCACCAGCGGCAAGTTCGTGTTCTCCACCAGCGAGGCGTATTTGATCGAGGACGGCAAGATCACCGCCCCGGTGAAAGGCGCGACGCTGATCGGCAACGGGCCGGAGGCCATGAGCAAGGTGTCGATGGTGGGCAACGACCTGTCGCTGGACAGTGGCGTGGGGACGTGCGGGAAGGACGGGCAGTCGGTGCCGGTGGGCGTTGGCCAGCCGACGCTGAAGATTGACGCGATTACCGTGGGCGGTACCGGGGCTTGAAGAAGCTGGGAGCTGGCATGCCAGCTCCCACAAGCAGTCAGCGCAAGCCGCGCTGCACTTCGTCCAGCTCGCGGATGTACTTGAAGATTTTACGCGTGGCCGCTGGCGGTTTGTTCTGCGCGGTCTCGTGCTGGGCCTGGCGGATCAGCTGGCGCAGGTGCTGGCGGTCAGCGTCGGGGTATTCGCCGACGAACTTCTCCAGTACCTCGTCAGTGCCCGAGACCAGACGGTCGCGCCAGCGCTCCAGGTTGTGGAAACGTTCGTTGTACTGGCGCGTGGAGGCATCGAGTTGATCGAGCAGTTGCAGGATCGCATCAGTGTCCTGGTCGCGCATCAGCCGGCCAATGAACAGGATGTGCCGCTTGCGCGCGATGTTGGCCGTGTGCTTTGGCGCTTCGGCCAGGGCACGGCGCAAACCGTCGGTCAGGGGCAACTTGGCCAATACATCGGCCTTGAGTGTGGTCAGGCGCTCACCGAGGTCAACCAGCGCGTGCAGCTCGCGTTTGACCTGAGTTTTGCTTTTTCCCTCGTCGAGGGAGTCGTCGTAAGAATCAACCATGGGGGCAGTCCGCTAATAAACGCCGCCATGATAACCAGTCAGGGGCCGCTTGTCCGGCCCGGTCGTAGCTTGACCCCCTGATGACAGCAGATTTTGAGTGGAGAACACCATGAACGCAATTCAAAGCGTCGGTCCCGCGGCACTGCCGGCCCTGCAGGAACAGGTCGAGCAGATCGTCGCCGAAGCCAAGCGCCAGGGCGCCAGCGCCTGTGAAGTGGCGGTGTCGCTGGAGCAGGGGCTGTCGACCTCGGTGCGCCAGCGTGAAGTGGAAACCGTGGAGTTCAACCGCGACCAGGGCTTTGGCATCACCCTGTACGTGGGCCAGCGCAAAGGCTCGGCCAGCACCTCGGCCAGCGGCCCGGACGCCATTCGCGAAACCGTGGCGGCGGCCCTGGCCATTGCCAAGCACACCTCCGAGGATGAAGCCTCGGGCCTTGCCGACGCAGCCCTGATGGCGCGCGAGCAGCCGGACTTCGACCTGTTCCACGCCTGGGACATCAGCCCCGAGCAGGCCATCGAGCGCGCCTTGGCGTGCGAAGCCGCGGCGTTCGACGCTGATCCCCGCATTCTCAATGCCGATGGCACCACCCTGAGCAGCCACCAGGGCTGCCGCGTGTACGGCAACAGCCACGGCTTCATCGGTGGCTACGCCTCGACCCGCCACAGCCTCAGCTGCGTGATGATTGCCGAGGCCGACGGCCAGATGCAGCGCGACTACTGGTACGACGTCAACCGCCAGGGCGAGTTGCTGCAAGATCCTGCGCTGATCGGCCAACGCGCGGCGCAACGTGCCGCTGGTCGCCTGGGTGCGCGCCCGGTGCCTACCTGCGAAGTGCCGGTGCTGTTCAGCGCCGAGCTGGCGGGCGGGCTGTTCGGCAGCTTCCTGTCGGCGGTGAGTGGCGGCAACCTGTACCGCAAGTCGTCGTTCCTGGAAGGCGCCATGGGCCAGACCCTGTTCCCCGAGTGGTTAACCCTGGACGAGCGCCCGCACCTGCAGCGCGCCTTGGGTAGCGCGGCGTTCGACGGTGACGGCCTGGCGACCTACGCCAAACCGTTCGTCGAAAACGGCCGCCTGGTGTCCTACGTACTCAGCACCTACTCGGGCCGCAAGCTGGGTATGCCAAGCACGGCCAACGCCGGCGGCGTGCACAACCTGTTCGTCACCCATGGCGACCAGGACCAGGCCGCGCTGATCAAGCAGATGGGCCGTGGCCTGCTGGTGACCGAGTTGATGGGCCAGGGCTTGAACATGGTGACGGGTGACTACTCCCGTGGTGCCGCAGGCTTCTGGGTGGAAAACGGCGAGATCCAGTTCCCGGTGCAGGAAGTGACCATTGCCGGCAACATGAAGGACATGTTCCGCCAGATCGTCGCCGTTGGCAGCGACCTGGAGCTGCGCAGCAACGTGCGCACCGGTTCCGTGCTGATCGAGCGCATGACCGTGGCCGGCAGCTAGTCCCGTGTAGCAGCGGCCGCCAGGCCGCGTCCACAGGCAGCGCGGTGTAATGCCAGGACGCAGCCTTCGGCAGCTGCTACGGGGATTCGAGAAAAGGCGTGACGCTTTCGGGCGTCACGCCTTTTTTGTTTGTGCTTGTTTTGATTCTCAATATCAATTAATAATAAATATCATTATCGCTATGAGGCCGCGTCGATGAAGTCCGCCGTTCAAGAGCAGTCCTACCTGGAAAACTGGCGCTGGTTAAGCCGGCAGATCCGCTGCGCATTGACGCCGAATGACCCGCGCATCATCGAGGACTACATGGCAGAGGGCCGTTTCCTCATCAGCTGTGGCGCAGCCTCCGCCTGGACCGTGGCCCGTACCTGCTTCCGCCTGCTGCTCGACACCGCCGCCGACCCGGCCCTGCCGTGGCACTGGCGCTGTCTGTGCCTGGACCAGGCCTACCGCCCGCTGCGCGATATGCGCCTGGCGGCGCGCAGCCCCGAACACCTGCAACTGTGGCATCAGCATGGCCGGCAACTGGCCGTGTGCACGCTGCTGCCATCGATTTCCTTTTCCGATCTGCTGCAAGGACATCCCGATGAGTAATACCCGAATCGAGCGTGACAGCATGGGCGAACTGCAGGTGCCGGAGGCGGCCCTGTACGGTGCCCAGACCCAGCGCGCGGTAAACAATTTCCCGATCAGCGGGCAGCCCATGCCCACGCAGTTCATTCGTGCGCTGGTGCTGGCCAAGGCCGCCGCAGCCAAGGCCAACGTCGAGCTCGAGCAGATCAGCGCCGCCCAGGGCGAGGCCATCGTCCAGGCCTGCCAGCAACTGCTGGCTGAAGATTTCATGCAGCACTTCCCGGTGGACATTTTCCAGACCGGCTCGGGCACCAGTTCGAACATGAACGCCAACGAGGTGATCGCCACCCTGGCCACCCGCCGCCTGGGCGACGCCGTCAACGCCAACGACCACGTCAACTGTGGCCAGAGCAGCAACGACATCATCCCCACCACCATCCACGTCAGCGCCGCCCTGGCCCTGCATGAGCAACTGCTGCCGGCGCTGGAGCACTTGGTGCAGGTGATCGAGCAAAAAGCCGAGCAGGTGCACGCCTATGTCAAGACCGGCCGCACTCACTTGATGGACGCCATGCCCGTGCGCATGAGCCAGGTGCTCAATGGCTGGGCGGCGCAGATCCGCGCCAACATCGGCCACTTGCGCGGCCTGCTGCCAAGCCTGCAGTCGCTGGCGCAGGGCGGCACTGCGGTGGGCACAGGGATCAACGCCCACCCGCAGTTCGCCAAGCGTTTCAGCCACCAGCTGAGCCTGCTGACCGGCGTGGAGTTCACTCAAGGGCAGAACCTGTTCGCCCTGATCGGCTCCCAGGACACCGCCGTGGCCGTGTCCGGCCAGCTGAAAGGCGCCGCTGTGTCGCTGATGAAAATCGCCAACGACCTGCGCTGGATGAACTCCGGCCCGCTGGCAGGCCTGGGCGAGATCGAGCTGGAAGGCCTGCAGCCGGGCTCCTCGATCATGCCGGGCAAGGTCAACCCGGTAATCCCTGAGGCCACCGCCATGGTTGCGGCACAGGTCATCGGCAATGACACCACCATCGCCATCGCCGGCCAATCGGGCAATTTCGAGCTCAACGTGATGCTGCCCATCGTCGCGCAGAACCTGTTGTCGAGCATCGAGCTGATGGCCAACGCCAGCCGCCTGCTGGCCGACAAGGCTATTGCCAGCTTCAAGGTCAACGAGGCCAAGCTCAAGGAGGCGCTGTCGCGCAACCCTATCCTGGTCACCGCGCTGAACCCGATCATCGGCTACCAGAAGGCCGCCGAAATCGCCAAGACCGCCTACAAGGAAGGCCGCCCGATCATTGATGTGGCGCTGGAGCACACGGACCTGTCACGCAGCCAGCTGGAAACCCTGCTGGACCCGGAAAAGCTCACCGCCGGCGGCATCTGAGCCGCTGTTCTATCGCTTCGGAGGCACACCATGCAGCATTGGAAACGCACCATCGAAATGGCCAACGCCTGTTTTGCCCGCGGTGAACTGGTAGACGCGCGGGAGTTGTACCTGCAGGCGCTCGCACTGGCCCAGGTGCTGTTCGAACGCTGGGCGGATGTCGACGAAGCGGTGGCGGCGTGCGTGATTTCCCATCACAACCTGGCCGACCTGCACCTGCGGCTGATGCAGCCGGAGGAGAGCGCCGAGTACCTCTGCGCCATTCACCAGCGCCTGCTGCAGGCCGCCCAGGACCCACGTCTTACCCCGGCGCTGCGTGAGGCAGCGCTGCGCCACAGCAGCAAGACCTACGCCGAGTTGCTGGCCTTCATCAGCGAATACGGCGAATACCCGCGCACCAGCCGGCTGTTGTTCGGCCAGGAACCCCGGGGCCGCGCGGCCCC
This sequence comes from Pseudomonas sp. JC1203, assembly GCF_056175065.1. Lineage (NCBI taxonomy): Bacteria > Pseudomonadati > Pseudomonadota > Gammaproteobacteria > Pseudomonadales > Pseudomonadaceae > Pseudomonas > Pseudomonas sp. JC1203. Next base: position 75,136 of record NZ_JBWCAM010000008.1, on the reverse strand, counting down.
CCAACACGGAGTCCATTGAAATGCCCTATACCTTGCCTGCGCTGCCTTACGCCTACGATGCCCTGGAGCCGCACATTGATGCGGCCACCATGGAAATCCACTACACCAAGCACCACCAGACCTACATCAATAACCTCAATGCCGCCGTGGAAGGCACCGAGTACGCCGAATGGCCTATTGAAAAGCTGGTAGGCAGCGTCAAGCAGTTGCCCGAGAAACTGCAGCCGGCGGTGGTCAACCAGGGCGGCGGCCACGCCAACCACTCGCTGTTCTGGGAAGTGATGGCGCCCAAGGGCGGCGGCTTGCCCCAAGGCAGCGTGGCTGAAGCCATCGACAAGCAACTGGGCGGTTTCGACGCCTTCAAGGATGCCTTCACCAAGGCGGCGCTGACCCGCTTCGGCAGTGGCTGGGCATGGCTGAGCGTGACCCCGCAGAAGCAGTTGGTAGTGGAAAGCAGCGGCAACCAGGACAGCCCACTGATGAACGGCAATACGCCGATTCTGGGCCTGGACGTGTGGGAGCACGCCTACTATCTGAAGTACCAGAACCGTCGCCCTGAATACATCAACGCTTTCTACAACGTGGTCAACTGGGCCGAAGTAGAGCGGCGCTACAAGGCAGCGCTGGCTTGAATCGGCGCCTGCTGCTGACCCGGCTGCGGCTGCTCCTGGGCAGTGCCCTGCTGTTGGCGGGCGCTGCCATCATCATCGCCGAAGCCCTGGCGCGTTTCGCGCCGATTTGAACACGTATCACCTGTAGCGGCGGCCCTTGCGGCAGCCAACAAAAAGCCCGGCACTTGGCCGGGCTTTTTGTTGGGTGGGGCAGGGCGGTCATTCGCCTTCGTCGAACTTGTTGTTGATCAGTTCGACAATCGCCGCCATGGCTTCTTCCTGCTCTTCGCCCTCGGTGGACAGGTACACCTGGGTGCCCTTGCCGGCGGCCAGCATCATGACGGCCATGATGCTCTTGCCGTCGATCAGGCTGTCGGCGTTGCGGCCGATGCGAACCTGGCAATTGCCAAAGCGACCGGCGACGCCGACGAACTTGGCAGCCGCGCGGGCGTGCAGGCCAAGCTTGTTGATGATTTCGATTTCACGAGCAGGCATCGCGGTGGGGATCCTTTCAGCTGAGGTCGCGGTGGCGAACCTGGACATTCTTGAGCGTCTGCTGCAGGGCCTGGCCAAGGCGTTCGGTCAGGTAGACCGAGCGATGGTGCCCGCCGGTGCAGCCGATGGCAATGGTGACGTAGGCGCGGTTGCTGGCAGCGAAGCGCGGCAACCACTTTTGCAGATAGGTGGCGATGTCCTGGTACATTTCCTCGACGTCCGGCTGTGCGGCCAGGTAGTCGATGACCGGCTGTTCGAGCCCCGAATGGTCGCGAAGTTCCGGCTTCCAGTAGGGGTTGGGCAGGCAGCGCACGTCGAACACCAGGTCGGCGTCCACCGGCATGCCGCGCTTGAACCCGAAGGACTCGACCAGGAATGCCGTGCCCGGCTCCGGCTTGTTCAGCAGCCGCAGCTTGAGCGAGTCGCGCAGCTGGTACAGGTTCAGGTGGGTGGTGTTGATCTTCAGGTCAGCCAGGTCAGCGATAGGGCTGAGCAGGCTGGTTTCCACCCGGATAGCTTCGGCCAGCGAGCGGCTGGCGTTGCTCAGCGGGTGGCGGCGGCGGGTTTCGGAGAAGCGCTTGAGCAGGGTTTCTTCGTCGGCGTCCAGGTACAGCACGTCGCACTGGATGTGCTTGTCACGGGCTTCCTGCAACAGCTGCGGGAAGCGCGACAGGTCGCTGGGCAGGTTGCGGGCGTCGATCGACACGGCCACCAGCGGCTGGGCCAGCTCGGTGCGGATCAACGCACGCTCGGCCAGTTCCGGCAGCAGGCCGGCGGGCAGGTTGTCGATGCAATAGAAACCGTTGTCTTCCAGCACGTCCAGCGCGGTGCTTTTACCCGAGCCGGAACGGCCGCTGACGATGATCAGGCGCATGGTCAATGACCTTTCTGTTCGTCCAGCACGACTTGGTAGAGGCTTTCGCTGTTTTTAGCCGAGCGCAGGCGTTCGCGCACATCGGCGCGGTCGAGCATGCCGGCGATCTGGCTCAGCAACGCCAGGTGTTCGTTGGTGGCTTCCTGAGGGACCAGAAGCACGAAGACCAGGTCGACCGGCGCGCCGTCGATGGCGTCGTAGTCGATCTTGTTCTCCAGGTGCAGCAGGGCACTGATCGGCGTGGTGCAGCCGGCCAGGCGGCAATGGGGGATGGCAATGCCGTTGCCGAAACCGGTCGAACCGAGTTTTTCACGGGCAAACAGGCTGTCGCGCACAACTTCCTCACCAAGGCCGGGGACGTCCCGGGCGATCAGTGCGGCGATTGTCTCGATTACTTTCTTTTTACTGCCGCCCGGCACGTTCACGAGGGAACGGCCGGGGGGCAGGATATTTTCAAGTCGGATCATGAGGGGGGAGTGTCAGCGGGCGGTCTGGCCTTGCAGCAGACTTTGCTGTTTTTCCTTATGCTTTTTGAGTTGGCGGTCGAGCTTGTCGGTCAGCAGGTCGATGGCCGCGTACATGTCGTCATGTTCCGCGTTTGCCACAACCTCGCCACCGGGTACGCGCAGGGTGGCCTCGATTTTCTGTTTCAGCTTCTCGACCTCCATGATGACCTGCACGTTGGTGATCTTGTCGAAATGGCGCTCCAATCGGTCGAGTTTCTCGCCGATGTAAGTGCGCATGGCGTCGGTCACAACCAGTTGATGTCCACTGATGTTGACTTGCATACCGCTTTCTCCTTATTGCCAGTGCATAAAGAGACAGGTTGGTTAACCTGCCACTGGAACGCTGTGGCACATCCGGCAAGCCCACTGGCAGCGCGTTGGCGCTGCCAGGATTCACATCAGCCGCTTGCGTTCGCTGGACGGCGCGATTCCTAGGGATTCGCGGTATTTTGCGACAGTGCGGCGGGCTACCTGGATGCCTTGTGCCTCCAGTAAACCAGCGATCTTGCTGTCACTCAATGGCTTTTTCTGATTTTCGGCGGCAACCAGTTTCTTGATGATCGCGCGGATCGCCGTGGACGAGCATTCACCGCCCTCGGAGGTGCTGACGTGGCTGGAGAAAAAGTATTTCAGCTCGTATATGCCACGCGGGGTGTGCATGTATTTCTGCGTGGTCACCCGCGAGATGGTCGACTCGTGCATACCCACCGCCTCGGCAATATCGTGCAGCACCAGCGGCTTCATGGCCTCGTCGCCGTAATCGAGGAAACCGCGCTGGTGCTCGACGATCTGGCTGGCGACCTTCATCAGCGTCTCGTTGCGGCTTTGCAGGCTCTTGATGAACCAGCGCGCTTCCTGCAGCTGGTTGCGCATGAAGGTGTTGTCGGCACTGGTGTCGGCGCGGCGCACGAAGCCTGCGTACTGCGGGTTGACGCGCAGGCGCGGCACGGCTTCCTGGTTCAGCTCCACCAGCCAGCGCTCGTTGTCCTTGCGCACGATCACGTCGGGCACCACGTACTCGGCTTCGCTGGATTCGATCTGCGAGCCGGGGCGCGGGTTGAGGCTTTGCACCAGCTCGATGACCTGGCGCAGCTCGTCTTCCTTGAGCTTCATGCGGCGCATCAGCTGGCTGTAGTCGCGGCTGCCCAACAGGTCGATGTAGTCGGCCACCAGGCGCTGGGCTTCGCTGAGCCACGGCGTGCGGGCGGGCAGTTGGCGCAGTTGCAGCAGCAGGCACTCGCTCAGGTCGCGGGCGCCGATGCCGGCGGGCTCGAACTGCTGGATGCGGTGCAGCACGGCTTCCACTTCGTCCAGCTCGATGTCCAGTTCCGGGTCGAAGGAATCGCAGACTTCCTGCAGCGTCTCGTCCAGGTAACCCTGGTTGTTGATGCAGTCGATCAGGGTGACCGCGATCAGGCGATCGGTGTCGGACATGGGCGCCAGGTTCAATTGCCACAGCAGGTGGCTTTGCAGGCTCTCGCCGGCCGACGTGCGGGTGGTGAAGTCCCATTCGTCATCATCGTTGCTGGGCAGGCTGCTGGCGCTGGTCTGGTAGATGTCTTCCCAGGCGGTGTCCACCGGAAGCTCATTGGGAATGCGTTCGCTCCATTCACCGTCCTCGAGGTTGTCGACGGTGGGGGCCGAGGTTTCCTGGTAGCTCGGTTCCTGGATTTCCGGCGTGACCTGTTGTTCGGCCTTGTCGGCCATGGGGTCACTGTTGTCGAAGTCGTCGCCTTCTTCCTGGCGCTCGAGCATCGGGTTGGATTCCAGGGCCTCCTGGATTTCCTGCTGGAGGTCCAGGGTGGAGAGCTGGAGGAGGCGGATGGCCTGTTGCAACTGCGGTGTCATCGTCAGTTGCTGGCCCATTCTTAGGACGAGCGATGGTTTCATGGCAGGGGCTTAACACCTTATTCGCCGGCGCAAAGCGCCATCCACTACGGGCGCCGAGGCTCTCGGCTTTTGTCGTAAGCAAATTATATGCCTGAAACCGAAGTGTTTGCCTAGAGCGACGCCGCAATTAATTCACGACACGCCCCGGGCAACAAGCCAAACACCTCGCCGATTACAGGCGGAACTCGTGACCGAGGTAGACCTCTTTCACCAGTTGGTTTGCCAGGATGGTCTCGGCGTCGCCTTCGGCGATCAGCTGGCCATCGTTGACGATGTAAGCGGTTTCACAGATATCCAGCGTCTCGCGAACGTTGTGGTCGGTGATCAACACGCCGATGCCCTTGTTCTTGAGGTGGTGGATGATCTGCTTGATGTCACCGACCGAGATCGGGTCGACACCGGCAAACGGTTCGTCCAGCAGGATGAACTTGGGCGCGGTGGCCAGGGCGCGGGCGATTTCCACCCGGCGACGCTCACCACCCGACAGGCTCATGCCCAGGTTGTCGCGGATGTGCGTGATGTGGAATTCCTGCAGCAGGCTTTCCAGTTCCTTCACGCGCGCGGCTTTATCCAGCTCTGGGCGGGTTTCCAGGATGGCCATGATGTTGTCGGAGACCGACAGCTTGCGGAAGATCGAAGCTTCCTGCGGCAGGTAGCCGATGCCCGAGCGAGCGCGCCCGTGCATGGGCTGGTGGCTCACGTCCAGGTCGTCGATCAGCACGCGGCCCTGGTCAGCCTGCACCAGGCCGACAATCATGTAGAAGCAGGTGGTCTTGCCGGCGCCGTTAGGCCCCAGGAGGCCGACGATCTGCCCACTTTCGATGGACATGCTGACGTCACGCACCACTTGCCGGCCTTTGTAGGCCTTGGCCAGGTGCTGGGCTTTGAGGATAGCCATTACTTGCCCTGCTGCTGGTCGGTTTTGCTTTTCGGCTGGATGACCATGTCGATCCGTGGGCGAGGCGTGACCTTGGCGCCTGTGGCGCGGCCGGCGTTCACGACCTGCTTGACGGTGTCATAGACGATTTTTTCGCCTTCGGACGTGTTGCCGTCGTTCACCACCTTGGCCTGGTCGATCAGGATGATGCGGTTCTGCGCCGAGAAGTACTGGATGGTCTTGCCGTAGCCCTGCACGATCGGCTTGTCGATGGCCGGCTTCTGCTCGTAGTAGGCCAGGTTGCCCACCGAGGTGAAGGTGTCGACGTCGCCCTGCGCGTTGCGGGTGATGGTCACGGTGTTGCCGGTGATCTTCATGGTGCCCTGGGTAATGATCACATTACCCTTGTAGACGGCCACGCCCTGCTTGTCGTCCAGTTGTGCGTCGTCGGACTGGATGTGGATCGGCTGGTCGCGATCCGTAGGCAGTGCCCAGGCGCCAGCGCTCCCCAGTGCAGAGCCCAGGGAGAGCAATAAAGGGAGGGTTTTAGCGAGCCTCATACAGTCCTCTTACGTTGGACAGCAAGTTGATCTTGCTGTCTTTCAAATATGCCTTCATGCCCGTGCCCGTAGAGACGCCACCGGCGCCGTCGATTCTAACGTCTCGGTCTGTCTGCGCATATTGTTGTTGTGGGAATACCGTCATGCGTGTGGTGGTAATCAGGGTAGGACGGTTTTTCTGGTCGGTACGGGCCACGCGTACGTTGTCGATCAGCTCCACCTGGGTGCCGTCGGGGTTCACTTCGCCGTGGTCGCTGGTCACGTGCCATGGGTACACGGTGCCGCGGTACAGGTTCATGTCCGGGTTGGTCACCTTGGTGACCTGGCTGGCCTGCAGGTGCTCGACCTTGTCACCGGTCATGCGGTACTGCACGCCGCCGTCGGGCAGGAACTGCACAGCGTGGGCGTTGATGGCGTAATAGTCGATGGCGCCTTCGTCGACAGCCGCTGCGGGCTTGTCGAGGAAGGTGTCCGGGTTGATGTTCCAGTAGCCGACCGAGACGAAGATCGCCGCGACGACACAGAACATCAGGAGATTGCGCAGTTTTTTGCTCGGCATGGGAAACTCTATAAATAGGCGGCCAGGGCCGCTTCCAGGTTGCCTTGGGCGCGCAGGATCAGCTCGCAGAACTCGCGGGCGGCGCCTTCGCCGCCACGGGCCTGGGTCACGCCGGCGGCGTGCTCGCGCACGAACGGCACGGCATTGGCCACGGCCATGCCCAGGCCGACACGACGAATGGGCGCCAGGTCGGGCAGGTCGTCGCCCAGGTAGGCTACCTGCTCATAGCTTAGGCCCAGTTGTGCCAGAAGGTCATCCAGCGCCACCAATTTGTCTTCGCGGCCCTGGTACAGGTGCGCAATGCCCAGGCTTTTCGCCCGGCGCTCGACGATCGGGTTCTTGCGCCCGGTGATGATCGCCGTGGTCACGCCCGAATTGATCAGCATCTTGATGCCCTGGCCGTCCAGGGTGCTGAACGTCTTGATCTCGCTGCCGTCTTCACAGAAGTACAGGCGGCCGTCGGTCAGCACGCCGTCGACGTCGAATACCGCCAATTTCACGGCCTGGCCGCGTTCAAGCAAATCCTGGGTCATTACATTACTCCGGCGCGCAGCAGGTCGTGCATGTTCAGGGCGCCCACCGGGCGGTCCTGCTTGTCGACGACCACCAGCGCGCTGATCTTGTGGTCCTCCATGATCTTCAGGGCCTCGGCGGCGAGCATCTCGGCGCGGGCGGTCTTGCCGTGCGGGGTCATCACTTCCTCGATGCGCGTGCTGTGCACGTCGATGGTGCGGTCCAGCGTGCGGCGCAGGTCACCGTCGGTGAATATCCCGGCCAGGCGGCCATCTTCTTCAAGCACGACAGTCATGCCCAGGCCCTTGCGGGTCATTTCCATCAGGGCGTCGCGCAGCAGCGTGCCGCGCACCACTTGCGGCAGCTCGGTGCCGGCGTGCATCACGTTCTCGACCTTGAGCAGCAGGCGGCGGCCCAGGGCGCCACCGGGGTGCGAGAAGGCGAAGTCCTCGGCCGTGAAGCCGCGCGCCTCCAGCAGGGCGATGGCCAGGGCGTCGCCCAGTACCAGGGCTGCGGTGGTGGAGGAGGTGGGCGCCAGGTTCAGCGGGCAGGCCTCGTGCGCCACGCGGGCGTCCAGGTTGACCTCGGCAGCCTTGGCCAGCGGCGAGTCGGGGTTGCCGGTCATGCTGATGAGCTGGATGCCCAGGCGCTTGATCAGCGGCAACAGGGTGACGATCTCGGCGGTGGAGCCAGAGTTGGACAGGGCCAGGATCACGTCGTCACGGGTGATCATGCCCATGTCGCCATGGCTGGCTTCGGCCGGGTGCACGAAGAACGCCGTGGTGCCGGTGCTGGCCAGGGTGGCGGCGATCTTGTTGCCGATGTGCCCCGACTTGCCCATGCCCACCACCACGACACGGCCCTTGCTGGCGAGAATGATTTCGCAGGCACGGACGAAGTCGGCGTCGATATGGGCCAGCAAGCCCTCGACCGCCTCGAGTTCTAGGCGAATGGTGCGCTGTGCCGATTGGATCAGGTCGCTGGATTGGCTCATGTCGGAAACGTATTGCCTGATGAAAAGGCGGCGATTATAGCCGTATTGATCGAAACCCTCACGTTCGATCGTCATCCTTTAAATGTCTTGTTGCTGAATCGTCCTTGGAACAGCCTTGGGGCGCGTGTGTCTGGGGTGATATAGTTCGCCGCCAGTTGGCCCGCCAGAAGCGCGCGTGTCTTCGCGACGGGGGAAAGCGTCCGAGGACAGGCTGCATCGCAAGGAGTTTAGATGAGTGCCGATAATGACTACGCGGTCGAGCTGAAGGGCGTCTCCTTCAAGCGCGGCTCGCGGAGTATCTTCAACAATGTCGATATCCGCATTCCACGAGGCAAGGTCACCGGTATCATGGGACCTTCCGGCTGCGGCAAGACCACCCTGCTGCGCCTGATGGGTGCACAGCTGCGCCCAAGCGGTGGCGAGGTGTGGGTCAATGGCCAGAACCTGCCGGCCCTGTCGCGCAGCGACCTGTTCGACGCCCGCAAGCACATGGGCGTGCTGTTCCAGAGCGGCGCGCTGTTCACCGACCTCGACGTGTTCGAGAACGTGGCGTTCCCGCTGCGGGTGCACACCGACCTGCCCGAGGAAATGATCCGCGACATCGTCCTGCTCAAGCTGCAGGCCGTTGGCCTGCGCGGCGCCGTGGAGCTGATGCCCGACGAACTGTCCGGCGGCATGAAGCGTCGCGTGGCCCTGGCCCGCGCCATCGCCATGGACCCGCAGATCCTCATGTACGACGAACCCTTCGTCGGCCAGGACCCCATTGCCATGGGCGTGCTGGTGCGCCTGATCCGCCTGCTCAACGATGCCCTGGGCATTACCAGCATCGTGGTGTCCCATGACCTGGCCGAAACCGCCAGCATCGCCGACTACATCTATGTGGTGGGTGACGGCCAGGTGCTGGGGCAGGGCACGCCGCAGGAACTGATGGCGGCCGACAACCCTCGAATCCGTCAATTCATGAAAGGCGACCCCGACGGGCCGGTTCCTTTCCATTTCCCGGCGCCTGACTACCGCGCCGATCTTCTGGGGACGCGCTGATGCGCAAGAAATCACTACTGGAACGCATTCGCCTGTTCGGCCGCGCGGCCATCGACATGGTGGCGGTGCTGGGGCGCTCCGGGCTGTTCCTGATGCACGCACTGGTCGGCCGCCGCGGCGTCGGCGGTGGCTTTCAACTGCTGGTCAAGCAACTGTATTCGGTTGGCGTGATGTCGCTGCTGATCATCGTCGTGTCCGGCATGTTCATCGGCATGGTGCTGGCCCTGCAGGGCTTCAGTATCCTCACCAAGTACGGTTCCGAGCAGGCCGTGGGGCAGATGGTCGCCCTGACCCTGCTGCGCGAACTTGGCCCGGTGGTTACCGCCTTGCTGTTCGCGGGCCGCGCAGGTTCCGCGCTGACTGCTGAAATCGGCAACATGAAGTCCACCGAGCAGCTGTCGAGCCTGGAAATGATCGGCGTCGACCCGCTCAAGTACATCGCCGCGCCGCGCCTGTGGGCAGGTTTCATTTCCCTGCCTATCCTGGCCATGATCTTCAGCGTCGTGGGTATCTGGGGCGGTTCGTGGGTGGCCATCGACTGGCTGGGCGTGTATGACGGTTCGTTCTGGGCCAACATGCAGAACAGTGTCAACTTCACCGACGACGTCCTCAACGGCGTGGTCAAGAGCCTGGTGTTCGCGTTCGTGGTGACGTGGATCGCCGTGTTCCAGGGCTATGACTGCGACCCTACTTCCGAAGGCATCAGCCGTGCCACCACCAAGACCGTGGTGTATGCCTCGCTGGCCATCCTGGGCCTGGACTTTATTCTGACCGCTTTGATGTTTGGAGATTTCTGATGCAAAACCGCACCCTGGAAATCGGTGTCGGCATGTTTCTGCTGGCCGGGATTCTGGCACTGATTCTGCTGGCCCTTCGCGTCAGCGGCCTGTCCACCAGCGCCGCCAACGACACCTACAAGCTGTACGCCAACTTCGACAACATCGCCGGCCTGACCGTGCGCGCCAAGGTCACCATGGCCGGCGTCACCGTGGGCAAGGTCACTGCCATTGACCTGGACCGGGACAACTTCACCGGCCGCGTCACCATGCAGATCGACAAGAAAGTGAATAACCTGCCGACCGACTCCACGGCATCTATCCTGACCGCTGGCCTGCTGGGCGAGAAATACGTCGGCCTGAGCGTGGGCGGCGAAGACACGCTGCTCAAGGATGGCGGAACCATTCACGACACCCAGTCGTCCCTTGTACTGGAAGACCTGATCGGCAAATTCCTGCTCAATACCGTTAGCAAAGACGCCAAATGAGGAGTTACTCCATGATGTCCATCCTGCGACGTGGCCTGCTGGTTCTGCTGGCCTGTGTGCCGCTGCTGGCCAACGCTGCCGACCAATCGGCCCATGACCTTGTGGATCGCACCACCAAGGAGCTGCTGGCAGACCTGGCGGCGAACAAGGAACAGTACAAGGCCAGCCCGGACAAGTTCTACGATGCGCTGAACAACATCATCGGCCCGGTGGTGGATGCCGACGGCATCTCCAAGAGCATCATGACCGTCAAGTACTCGCGCGGCGCCAGCCCTGCGCAGATCCAGCGCTTTGAAGAAAACTTCAAGCGCAGCCTGATGCAGTTCTACGGCAACGCCCTGCTGGAATACAACAACCAGGGCATCACCGTCAGCCCGGCCAAGGACGAGAGCGGCGACCGCACCAGCGTCGACATGACCGTCAAGGGCAACAATGGCGCCGTCTACCCTGTGCAATACACCCTGGTCAAGCTGAACGGCGAATGGAAAGTGCGTAACGTCATCGTCAACGGCATCAACATTGGCAAGCTGTTCCGCGACCAGTTCGCCGACGCCATGCAGCGCAACGGCAACAACCTGGACAAGACCATCGACGGCTGGGCCGGCGAAGTGGCCCAGGCCAAGCAGAAGGCCAACACCGACAAGGCTGCCCAATGACCCAGGCAGCCATCAGCCAGGGTGCTGGCGGCGAGCTGCTGTTGACCGGCGTGCTGGACTACAGCACCGGCAAGGCCCTGCGCAACCAGGGCCAGAAGCTGGTGCAGGCAAGCCCAGCCAGCGCGCTGGTGCTTGATTGCACCGGCGTGGTCAAGTCCAGCAGCGTGGGCCTGTCCCTGCTGCTGTGCCTGCAGCGGGACGCCATTGCCAGCGGCAAGACCCTGAGCATTCGGGGCCTGCCGCGTGACATGCAGCAAATTGCCGAGGTGTGCCAGGTGAGCGGTATTTTGTCCGCCGCATGAGCATTCAGGCACAATGAACAAGCCCCTCCGTCCGAGTCCTTGCAAGCAGGGTTCGCAGGCGAGGGGCTTTTTTTGTATGATGGCCGACCCGCGCGCACAGGGCGCCGATCGAGGTTGAGCATGCAGGCCGTAGAAGTTAAGAGCTTCCTTGAAGCACAGCTGGCAAATGTCCAGGTCGAAGTTGAAGGCGAAGGCTGCAACTTCCAATTGAACGTGATCAGTGACGAGCTGGCCGCATTGAGCCCGGTCAAGCGTCAGCAGCAGATCTATGCTCATCTCAATCCCTGGATCGTCGATGGCAGCATCCATGCGGTCACAATGAAATTTTTCAGCAGCGCAGCCTGGGCTGAGCGCACCTGAGCCTGAGGGCGTCGAGATTCTTATGGACAAACTGATTATTACTGGCGGCGTTCGTCTTGATGGCGAAATCCGCATTTCCGGGGCGAAGAACTCCGCCCTGCCGATCCTGGCCGCAACACTGCTGGCCGATGGCCCGGTGACCGTGGCCAACCTGCCGCACCTGCACGACATCACCACGATGATCGAGCTGTTCGGCCGCATGGGCATCGAGCCTGTGATCGACGAAAAACTGTCGGTCGAGATCGACCCGCGCACCATCAAGACTCTGGTCGCACCGTACGAGCTGGTGAAAACCATGCGTGCGTCGATCCTGGTGCTGGGCCCAATGGTTGCCCGTTTCGGTGAAGCCGAAGTGGCCCTGCCTGGCGGTTGCGCCATCGGCTCGCGTCCGGTGGACCTGCACATCCGTGGCCTGGAAGCGATGGGCGCGGTCATCGACGTGGAAGGCGGCTACATCAAGGCCAAGGCGCCTGAAGGCGGCCTGCGTGGTGCCAACTTCTTCTTCGATACCGTCAGCGTGACCGGTACCGAGAACATCATGATGGCCGCAGCCCTGGCCAACGGCCGCAGCGTGCTGCAGAACGCCGCGCGCGAGCCGGAAGTGGTCGACCTGGCCAACTTCCTGATCGCCATGGGTGCCAAGATTCACGGCGCCGGCACCGACACCATCACCATTGATGGCGTGAAGCGCCTGGATTCGGCTACCTACAAGGTAATGCCTGACCGCATCGAGACCGGCACCTACCTGGTGGCCGCAGCCGCCACCGGTGGCCGCGTGAAGGTCAAGGACACCGACCCTACCATTCTCGAAGCCGTACTCGAGAAACTGAAGGAATCGGGCGCCGAGATCACCGTGGGCGAGGACTGGATCGAGCTGAACATGCATGGCAAGCGTCCGAAGGCCGTCAACGTGCGCACCGCGCCGTACCCGGCCTTCCCGACCGACATGCAGGCGCAGTTCATCTCCCTGAACGCCATTGCCGAAGGCACTGGCGCGGTCATCGAGACCATCTTCGAAAACCGCTTCATGCACGTGTATGAAATGCACCGCATGGGCGCGCACATCCAGGTGGAAGGCAACACTGCCATCGTCACCGGCACCGAGAAGCTCAAGGGCGCGCCAGTCATGGCTACCGACCTGCGCGCTTCGGCCAGCCTGGTAATCTCGGCACTGGTTGCCGAGGGCGACACCCTGATCGACCGCATCTACCACATCGACCGTGGTTACGAGTGCATCGAGGAAAAACTGCAGATGCTGGGCGCGAAGATCCGTCGCGTGCCGGGCTAACCTGCTTTCGGGCGCAGGGACGCGCCCCATGAATCTGTCCAGCCAGGCCTTGTGGGCCTGGCAGTGGCCCGGCGCCGTTTGCGACCGGGCACAATCCTGATTAAGGAAAGACGTTTTCCATGTTGACCATCGCGCTGTCCAAGGGCCGCATTCTCGACGATACCCTGCCATTGCTGGCAGAGGCCGGCATCGTGCCGACCGAGAATCCGGATAAGAGCCGCAAGCTGATCATCCCCACGACCCAGGACGACGTGCGCCTGCTGATCGTGCGTGCCACCGACGTGCCGACCTATGTCGAACATGGCGCCGCCGACCTCGGCGTGGCGGGCAAGGACGTGCTGATGGAATACACCGGCCAGGGCCTGTACGAGCCACTGGACCTGCAGATTGCCAAGTGCAAGCTGATGACCGCCGGCGCCATTGGTGCGGTGGAGCCCAAGGGCCGCCTGCGCGTGGCCACCAAGTTCGTCAACGTAGCCAAGCGCTACTACGCCGAACAGGGCCGCCAGGTCGACATCATCAAGCTGTACGGCTCCATGGAGCTGGCCCCGCTGATCGGCTTGGCCGACAAGATCATCGACGTCGTCGACACCGGTAACACCCTGCGCGCCAACGGCCTGGAACCCCAGGAACTGATCGCCACGATCAGCTCGCGCCTGGTGGTCAACAAGGCTTCCATGAAGATGCAGCACGCCCGCATCCAGGCGCTGATCGACACCCTGCGCAAAGCGGTGGAATCGCGACACCACGACTGACCCACATGCGCGGCCTTGAGCCGCGCCCATCTATCCGTGTCATAGCCAGAATTCTCAGGTGCCCACGCGGATGGCTTGGTAGTCTAGCGGCGCCTGAGATTTGCTATTTTCAGCATTCGCCAACTATTGAGGCCCGCTATGACCACGTCCACTGCAATCCGCCGACTCGACGCCACTGATCCGGACTTCGCGCGCCATCTGGATCATCTGCTGAGCTGGGAAAGCGTGTCCGACGACTCGGTCAACCAGCGCGTGCTCGATATCATCAAGGCCGTGCGCGAGCGTGGCGATGCGGCGCTGGTGGAATTCACCCAGCGCTTTGACGGCCTGCAAGTGGCCTCCATGGCCGACTTGATCCTGGGGCGCGAGCGCCTGGAGCTGGCCCTGACGCGCATCACCCCCGAGCAGCGCCAGGCGCTGGAAACCGCGGCCGCCCGCGTGCGCAGTTACCACGAAAAGCAGAAACAGGATTCCTGGAGCTACACCGAGGCCGACGGCACCGTGCTGGGCCAGAAGGTCACCCCGCTGGACCGCGCCGGCCTGTACGTGCCTGGCGGCAAGGCGTCTTACCCATCTTCGGTGCTGATGAATGCCATTCCCGCCAAGGTGGCCGGCGTGACCGAAGTGGTCATGGTGGTGCCCACCCCGCGTGGTGAAGTGAACGAACTGGTGCTGGCCGCCGCCTGCATCGCCGGCGTCGACCGTGTGTTCACCATCGGTGGCGCCCAGGCCGTGGCCGCGCTGGCCTATGGCACCGAAAGCGTGCCGCAGGTGGACAAGGTGGTAGGCCCGGGCAATATCTACGTGGCCACCGCCAAGCGTCACGTGTTTGGCCAGGTAGGCATCGACATGATTGCCGGCCCTTCGGAAATCCTGGTGGTGTGCGACGGCCAGACCGACCCGGACTGGATCGCCATGGACCTGTTCTCCCAGGCCGAGCACGATGAAGATGCGCAGTCGATTCTGGTCAGCCCGGACGCCGAATTCCTCGACAAGGTGGCCGCCAGCATCGACAAGCTGCTGCCGACCATGGACCGTGCGGAAATCATCAAGACCTCGATCAACGGCCGTGGCGCGCTGATCAAGGTGGCCGATATGGAGCAGGCCATCGAAGTGGCCAACCGCATTGCCCCGGAGCACCTGGAGCTGTCGGTCGCCGACCCGCAGGCCTGGTTGCCGAAAATTCGCCACGCCGGTGCCATCTTCATGGGCCGTCACACCAGCGAGGCGCTGGGCGACTACTGCGCCGGCCCCAACCACGTGCTGCCTACCTCGGGCACCGCGCGGTTCTCCTCGCCGCTGGGCGTGTATGACTTCCAGAAACGCTCGTCGATCATCTTCTGCTCGCAGCAGGGTGCCTCCGAGCTGGGCAAGACCGCTTCGATCCTGGCCCGCGGCGAGTCGCTGAGCGCCCACGCCCGCAGCGCCGAATACCGCATTCTCGCCGACGACAAGCAGGGGAACTGAGACATGAGCAAATTCTGGAGTTCCTTCGTCAAGGAATTGGTGCCCTACGTGCCGGGCGAGCAGCCCAAGGTCGCCAACCTGGTGAAACTCAACACCAACGAAAACCCCTACGGCCCGTCGCCGAAGGCGGTCGAAGCCATGCGCGCCGAACTGGGCGACAGCTTGCGCCTGTACCCAGACCCAAACAGCGACCTGCTCAAGCAGGCGGTGTGCGAGTTCTACGGCGTGCAGCCCAACCAGGTGTTCCTGGGCAACGGCTCGGACGAGGTGCTGGCGCACATTTTCCACGGCCTGTTCCAGCACGAGCAGCCGCTGCTGTTCCCGGACATCAGCTACAGCTTCTACCCGGTTTACTGCGGCCTCTACGGCATCGCCTTCGAACAGGTGGCGCTGGACGCGCAGTTCCAGATCCGCGTCGAAGACTATGCACGCCCCAACGGCGGCATCATCTTCCCCAACCCCAACGCGCCTACCGGCTGCCTGCTGGCGCTGGACGCGGTCGAGCAACTGGTGAAGAACAGCCCGGATTCGGTGGTGGTGGTCGATGAGGCCTACATCGACTTCGGTGGCGAGACGGCCATCAGCCTGGTCAACCGCTACCCGAACCTGCTGGTGACCCAGACCCTGTCCAAGTCGCGCTCCCTGGCCGGCCTGCGCGTGGGCCTGGCAGTCGGCCACCCGGACCTGATCGAGGCGCTGGAGCGGGTCAAGAACAGCTTCAACTCCTACCCGCTGGACCGCCTGGCCATCGTCGGTGGCGCAGCGTCGTTCAAGGACCGCGAGTACTTCGAGCACACCTGCAAGCTGGTGATCGACAGCCGCGAGAAGCTGGTGGCTGAACTGGAACAGCGCGGTTTCGAAGTGCTGCCGTCGGCGGCGAACTTCATCTTCGCCCGCCACCCACAGCAGGACGCCGCAGCCATCGCCGCCAAGGTGCGCGAGAAGGGCGTGATCGTGCGCCACTTCAAGCAGCAGCGCATTGCCCAGTTCCTGCGCATCAGCATCGGCACACCTGCGCAGAACCAGGCGCTGCTGGACGCGCTGTAACGGGGCAGCCCTGACGCGGCCTTTGGCCGCTGCTACGGAGGTTGCGTAGCGGCTGCCGAAGGCCGCGTGCGGCCACACCATGAAAAAGCCCGCTTTCGCGGGCTTTTTGCTGGGCCTTTCTCACTTCTAGCGAGCCACGCTGATCCGCTTCATGGAGATCTTGTCGTACGCTACATTGATACCCTCCAACTCAAGGGTCAAGGTCGCGTCCGATACCTGGAACTCGTAGGTGTAGTCTTGTGTACCGGCTACCACTTTGATTGCCTCAACGCGGCCAGCCGCCAGTTGAAGGAACACGTAGCCATACACGAACGATGGAAGGTCGTTGGCGGCGCAGGTGATCCTGTAGGTGGCTCCAGGGGTCAGCCCCGTAATGGGTTGATAAGCGAAAGCGCCGCCGCCTCGTAGTTCGCAACGGCCATCATAAATGGCGACGTTGCCCCTGGTTTCCCAGTTTTCCGCGCCAAAATCAAAGTCACCATTCTTGATGACTTCATCCGGGTCCGGCACATCTTTTACAAGGGAAATGTTCAGGACAAAAAACGGGTTGGTGTCATTCCCTGTAAAGCGGACCTTGGTTTCGGAAGTGTTTTCACGCGTGACGAAGCTACGTTTTGTTCCGTTTGACTCCACGTGGATAGTTTGCGTAACCACCCCGTCTTCCAGTACATGCGCGACGCCCGCTCCCCAGGCGGGGCCTGCTCCTGTGAAGCGAAGGGTGTACGGGGTTGCTCGCTCGGCCTGTACCGTTTGGGTGATATTTCCGCCGTTGGCCAATTCGGCAGCGTTCGCCAAGGCTTTGCAATTCTCGGGGTTGCCGCGGTTGTCGACCACCCAGTGAGTAAATGTGCCTTCGAAAGCACTATTTTTGATCAGGTTGTCGATTTCGAACTGTTCGCTGGAAGTCGTCGACTGATCTTGCGTTGGATGCTGAATGGACATATTTATTGCTCCAGATTTGTCTTGTCTGGAGAGCATGGGCAGAGTATCTACACGGGGCTACTGTTAGAACTATCAGTTGGCCAAATGCCATCAAACAAAAGGCCCGCTTTCGCGGGCTTTTTCGTTACTGCACTTCTTCAGTGGCGCTCGGCGCTGGCGGCGGCCGCAGGCCTACTTCGGCGGTAAGCTTCATTTCCTTGCCGTTGCGCATGATCTGGATGGCGATCTTGTCGTTCGGCTTGGTGCGCGCCACCTGGTTCATCGACTTGCGCCCGTCACCGGCAGGTTGGTCGTCGATGCTCAGGATCACATCACCCAGCTGCAGGCCGGCTTTCTGCGCCGGGCCGTCGCGGAAGATGCCGGCGACGACGATGCCCGGGCGGTCTTTCAGGCCGAAGGAGTCAGCCAGTTCCTGGGTCAACGGCTGTACTTCAATGCCCAGCCAGCCGCGAATCACCTGGCCATGCTCGATGATCGACTTCATCACCTCCAATGCCAACTTGATCGGGATGGCGAAGCCGATGCCCTGCGAGCCGCCGGACTTGGAGAAGATGGCGGTGTTGATACCGGTCAGGTTGCCGTTGGCGTCCACCAGCGCGCCGCCGGAGTTGCCCGGGTTGATGGCGGCGTCGGTCTGGATGAAGTCTTCATAGGTGTTCAGGCCCAGCTGGTTGCGGCCGGTGGCGCTGATGATGCCCATGGTCACGGTCTGGCCGACGCCGAACGGGTTGCCGATGGCCAGGGCCACGTCGCCGATACGGATGTTGTCGGAGCGGCCGATGGTGATCGACGGCAGGTTCTTGAGGTCGATCTTCAGCACCGCCAGGTCGGTCTCCGGGTCGCTGCCGATGACGTGGGCCAGAGTCTCGCGGCCATCTTTAAGGGCTACCACGATCTGGTCGGCGCCGGTGACCACATGGTTGTTGGTCAACAGGTAGCCTTCGGGGCTCATGATCACGCCCGAACCCAGGCTCGACTCCATGCGCTTCTGCTTGGGCAGGTTGTCACCAAAGAAACGGCGGAACTGCGGGTCTTCGAACAGTGGGTGGTTGGTCTTGTTGACCACCTTGGTGGTGTACAGGTTGACCACCGCCGGCGCCGCCAGCACCACGGCGTCGGCGTAGGTGACCGGGCCCTGGACCACGCTTGAGGAGGTCTGGGCCACTTGCTGCAGGTTGACGTCCTGGCTCGGCAACCCGACCAGTTGCGGGAAGCGCTGGATGATCAGCAATGCGATGAGTAAACCAGTCAGCAGCGGCCAGCCAAAATAACGCAGTGCCTTGAACATTTAACGGATCCTGGGAGTTTGCACGGAGCGTGAGCCAAACCCGTGTGGGTGGCTCATAATGGGCGCCATTATACGAGTGGTTTAGCCGCTCTGAACTGCTATTTAGGAGTCTTTTATGGCTGTTGCCCTGAGCACCCTGGTGGAAGAGGCCGACCGTTACCTCAACAGCGCGAAAATCCAGGATTACTGCCCCAATGGCCTGCAGGTTGAGGGGCGCCCGCAGGTGATGCGCATCGTCAGCGGCGTCACCGCCAGCCAGGCTCTGCTGGATGCGGCGGTGGAAGCCCAGGCCGACCTGGTGCTGGTGCACCATGGCTACTTCTGGAAGGGCGAGAACCCTTGCGTGGTGGGCATGAAGCAGCGCCGGCTGAAAACCCTGCTCAAGCACGACATCAGCCTGCTGGCCTACCACCTGCCGCTGGACCTGCACCCCGAGGTGGGCAACAACGTGCAGCTGGCTCGCCAGCTGGACATTACCGTGGAAGGCCCGCTGGACCCCGACAACGCCCGCGTAGTGGGGCTGGTGGGCTCGTTGGCCGAGCCCATGACTGCCCGCGACTTCGCCCGTCGGGTGCAGGAAGTCATGGGCCGCGAGCCGCTGGTCATCGAAGGCAGCGACATGATCCGCCGCGTCGGCTGGTGCACCGGGGGCGGCCAGGGCTACATCGACCAGGCCATCGCTGCCGGCGTCGACCTGTTCATCAGCGGTGAAGCCAGCGAGCAGACCTTCCACAGCGCGCGCGAAAACGACGTGAGCTTCATCGCCGCCGGCCACCACGCCACCGAGCGCTACGGCGTGCAGGCGCTGGGCGACTACCTGGCAAGGCGCTTTGCGCTGGAGCACATTTTCATCGACATCCCGAATCCTATTTGAGGGGAAGGGCCCAAACTCCCAGGCATATTCTTATACTGCTTCGTTCTAACCACCCAATTAGATAGAAGAGGCCGCTGTGCTAGAGTGGGCGGCTCGAACACGGCCCGCAGGCCGTCCATAACGAATGTAATCCCCGTGAGTAGCCATGGTCGACAAACTGACGCATTTGAAACAGTTGGAGGCGGAGAGCATCCACATCATCCGTGAGGTGGCCGCCGAGTTCGATAACCCGGTGATGCTCTATTCCATCGGCAAAGACTCCGCCGTGATGCTGCACCTGGCACGCAAGGCGTTCTTCCCCGGCAAGCTGCCGTTCCCCGTGATGCACGTGGACACCCAGTGGAAGTTCCAGGAGATGTACAAGTTCCGCGACCGCATGGTTGAAGAGCTGGGCCTGGACCTGCTGGTGCACGTGAACCCCGAAGGCGTGGCGCAGGGCATCAACCCCTTCACCCACGGCAGCTCCAAGCACACCGACATCATGAAGACCCAGGGCCTCAAGCAGGCGCTGGACAAGTACGGCTTCGACGCCGCCTTCGGTGGCGCGCGTCGCGACGAAGAGAAGTCGCGTGCCAAGGAGCGTGTCTACTCGTTCCGTGACAGCAAGCACCGCTGGGACCCGAAGAACCAGCGCCCCGAGCTGTGGAACGTGTACAACGGCAAGGTCAACAAGGGCGAATCCATTCGCGTGTTCCCCCTGTCGAACTGGACCGAGCTGGATATCTGGCAGTACATCTACCTGGAAGGTATCCCGATCGTGCCGCTGTACTTCGCCGCCGAGCGCGAAGTGATCGAGAAGAACGGCACCTTGATCATGATCGACGACGATCGCATCCTTGAGCACCTCAGCGAGGAAGAGAAGGCGCAGATCGTCAAGAAGAAAGTGCGTTTCCGTACCCTTGGCTGCTACCCGTTGACGGGCGCGGTGGAGTCGGAGGCCGAGAGCCTGACCGACATCATTCAGGAAATGCTCCTGACGCGAACTTCCGAGCGCCAGGGCCGGGTCATCGACCACGATGGCGCCGGTTCGATGGAAGACAAGAAACGTCAGGGCTATTTCTAAGTTAGGGTCGAACCATGTCGCATCAATCCGATTTGATCAGCGAGGACATCCTCGCCTACCTGGGCCAGCACGAGCGCAAGGAACTGCTGCGCTTCCTGACCTGTGGCAACGTCGACGACGGCAAGAGCACCCTGATCGGGCGCCTGCTGCACGACTCCAAGATGATCTACGAAGATCACCTGGAAGCCATTACCCGTGACTCGAAGAAAGTCGGCACCACCGGTGACGACATCGACCTGGCGCTGCTGGTGGACGGCCTGCAGGCCGAGCGCGAGCAAGGCATCACCATCGACGTGGCCTACCGCTACTTCTCGACTGCCAAGCGCAAGTTCATCATCGCCGATACCCCGGGCCACGAGCAGTACACCCGCAACATGGCCACCGGTGCCTCCACCTGTGACCTGGCGATCATCCTGGTCGACGCCCGCTACGGCGTGCAGACCCAGACCCGTCGCCACAGCTACATTGCTTCGCTGCTGGGCATCAAGCACATCGTGGTTGCCATCAACAAGATGGACCTGAAGGGCTTCGACGAAGGCGTGTTCGAGGAAATCAAGGCTGATTACCTGAAGTTCGCCGAAGGTATCGCCCTGAAGCCGAGCAGCCTGCACTTCGTGCCGATGTCGGCCCTCAAGGGCGACAACGTGGTGAACCGCAGCGAGCGTTCGCCGTGGTACACCGGCCAGTCGCTGATGGAAATTCTCGAAACCGTGGAAGTCTCGGGCGACCGCAACCTGACCGACCTGCGCTTCCCGGTGCAGTACGTCAACCGTCCGAACCTGAACTTCCGTGGCTTCGCCGGCACCCTGGCCAGCGGCATCGTGCACAAGGGCGACGAAGTCGTGGTGCTGCCGTCGGGCAAGAGCAGCCGGGTCAAGTCGATCGTCACCTTCGAAGGTGAACTGGAGCAGGCCGGCCCAGGCCAGGCCGTGACCCTGACCATGGAAGACGAGATCGACATCTCCCGTGGCGACCTGCTGGTACACGCCGACAACGTGCCAACCGTGACCGACAGCTTCGACGCCATGCTGGTGTGGATGGCTGAAGAGCCGATGCTGCCGGGCAAGAAATACGACATCAAGCGTGCCACCAGCTACGTGCCGGGCAGCATTGCCAGCATCGTCCACAAGGTCGACGTCAACACCCTGGCCGAAGGCCCGGGCAGCGCGCTGGCCCTGAACGAGATCGGCCGCGTGAAGGTTGCGCTGGACAGCTCCATCGCACTGGACGGCTATGACAGCAACCGCACCACCGGTGCGTTCATTGTCATCGACCGCCTGACCAACGGCACCGTTGGCGCCGGCATGATCATCGCCCCGCCAGTGGTACCGCACGGCGCGGCTGGCCACCACGGCAAGCTGGCTCACGTTGCCACCGAAGAGCGCGCCCTGCGCTTCGGCCAGCAACCGGCCACCGTGCTGTTCAGCGGCCTGTCGGGCGCTGGCAAGAGCACCCTGGCCTACGCCGTGGAGCGCAAGCTGTTCGACATGGGCCGCGCGGTCTACGTGCTGGACGGCCAGAACCTGCGTCACGACCTGAACAAGGGCCTGCCGCAGGACCGCGCCGGGCGTACCGAGAACTGGCGTCGTGCCGCCCACGTGGCGCGCCAGTTCAACGAAGCCGGCCTGCTGACCCTGGCCGCCTTCGTCGCCCCGGATGCCGAAGGCCGCGAACAGGCCAAGGCGCTGATCGGCGCCGATCGCCTGCTGACCGTCTACGTGCAGGCATCGCCACAGGTGTGCCGGGAGCGTGACCCGCAAGGCCTGTACGCTGCCGATGGCGACAACATCCCGGGTGAGTCCTTCCCGTACGATGTGCCATTGAACGCCGACCTGATCGTCGACACCCAGAGCGTTTCGCTGGAAGAAGGCGTGAAGCAGGTGCTGGAGCTGCTGCGTTCGCGCGGCGCCATCTAAGCAACAGCACTGTAGAAAAAGCCCGCGCCTCGCAAGAGCCGCGGGCTTTTTCATGGATACTGTTCGCGTTACCGCCGGCTAACCCGTAGCAGCGGCCCCAGGCCGCGTCCCAAACGCCGCGGTACGGCAGGTAAACCACATCACGCGCCCTTGCCCACCATCAAAGAGAAAATCGCGATAAACCCCAGGAACGCCTAAGGCAAGCTGAGAGCCGGAAATTTAAGGCTGACAGCGTTTCTAGCCGTAGCGCTTGTCAGTCATGAATACAGGTTCTGTCCAATGTGGGCCTTTTCTCATCTTTCCTAGAGGAGTTTCTGTTTGGATTACCCCAGTGTCGAGCAGGTGCTGATAGGTCAGCATCAGTTCGTAACTGGAGGTGTTGGGCCATCCGTGGCTGGAAAATAGCCGATCCATCTGAGGGTAGCCTGGCGCATTTTTTAAGGTTGCCAGCATCTTTATGATGTCTTCTGTCGGTTCATTTTTGAATAGTTCATCGATGTTGAGCATTGTGGTTATATCCTGAACCCGGGTTTTTTGTTAATGGCAAGCCAGGCTTTCAACTCATCAAGCAACGATTCAGGCGTACAGTCTCCGGTTTCAGGGTAATAGATCAGATCCGTTCCGCTCGGGTGCTCTACGACCTGTCGGTAATGGATGAGGAGAGTGTCTAAAAGAGCATCCGTAGGCGCCTGGTTTTCCCGAAAGATGAATCTCAGCAACTCTAGAAATTCTGCTTCGGTGTAGTCTGAAAGAGTGTTTTTCAGAAGGTGTTGGTCAAGTCTTCGCAAGCGGGTGTCCCCTGCGTTAGGCATCGCGCTTAGCCGCTGCTGACAGGCGGCGTTGCTCAGCTAAGTGGAGCCAGGCGCTATTATTCGTAACGGCGGTCAGCCAGGAATGCGGGTTCTGTCCAGTGTGGGCCTTTGCCTATCTTTCCTTGGGGTGTGACCAGTTGGATCACGCCGGTGTCGAGTAAGCGCTGATAGGTCAGGATCAATTCATAGCTCGATGTGTTTGGCCAACCGCGGCGGGAAAACAAGCGATCCATTCGAGGGAGGTCGGGCGCATTCTTGAGTGTTGCCAGAAGCTTTATGATGTCTTCGGTTGTTTCGATTCTGAATATTTTCTCAAAGGGCGGTGGCTTTCGAGTCATACAGGTCTCCTGGGCTGCAGGCTCATCATGAGTTTGCAGGGGCGAGATTTCTGTCAGCTGCGTCCAGATTTGGTGTGGGAGACTTCCGAGAGCCAGTCTTTTAGCCATGGCAATTCCGTGTGCCGGGGCTGTCTCTTGTTTATGTAGTAATCATTTTTTGGCCATAAAAAAAGGAGCCATCAGGCTCCTTTTTTCAATAACACGGGCGCTTACTTGCGCTTGAGCCCGTACTGCTCGTCCAGCATGCCTGGCGAGTTAGGCGCCTTGGGCGCGTAGTCGCGGGGCGGCTCGGCGTCGCGCGGTGGGGTGAGGCGTTCGCGGGGGCCGGCACTTTCAGCGTGCAGGGCCGCCAGCAGGCGTTGGCGGGTCAGTTCGTCCAGGGCCAGCTGGTTGGCGCCCTCGGCGAGATGCTCCTGCACTTCCTGATAGCTCTGGGTCATTTTCTTGACCAGCGAAGCCGTTGTGTTGAAGTGGGTGACCACGTCATTCTGGTAGCTGTCGAAGCGTTCCTGAATCTCGTCCAGCTGGCGCTGAGTGCTGCTGGGAGCGGCATTGGGCACGAGGCGGGCGATAACCAGGCCAATCACGACACCCACGACGAGGGCGATTGTCGGCAACAACCAAACTAAGAGCGAGTGTTCCACGAGTCCTTCCTCTATAAACGGCTTTGCTTTACGTTAACGGCTCTAACCTGCGCTGTATACCGCGAGCAATCGCAAATATTTCAGACAGAATCCTTCGACTAGACGAGTCGACCCCTTTCGAGGTCACGGAGTGTACCCTTGCTGATCCGCGAAACCCCCGTTTTCATCGATGGCCCGCAGGGCCAGCTCGAGGCGCTGTACCTGGACACCCCCGACGCGCGCGGCATTGCGCTGATCTGCCACCCCAACCCGGTGCAGGGTGGCACCATGCTCAACAAGGTCATCTCGACCCTGCAGCGCACCGCCCGTGACGCAGGCTTTGTTACGTTGCGTTTCAATTACCGTGGCGTGGGCGCCAGCGCCGGCAGCCACGACATGGGCAACGGTGAAATCGATGACGCCCAGGCCGCCGCCGCCTGGCTGCGCAGCCAGCACCCCGAGCTGCCGCTGACGCTGTTGGGCTTCTCGTTCGGCGGTTTCGTTGCCGCAAGCCTGGGTGGCCGCCTGGAAGCGGCGGGGCAGAGCGTGCAGCGCCTGTTCATGGTGGCGCCCGCGGTGATGCGCCTGGGCCCTGAGCATAGCCTGCCGCTGGGCGGCACGCTGACCGTGATACAGCCTGAAACCGACGAAGTGGTGGACCCGGCGCTGGTGTATGCCTGGTCTGAAGCGCTGCAACGTCCCCACGAGCTGCTGAAAGTGGCAGAATGCGGACACTTTTTTCATGGCAAGCTGACCGACCTGAAAGATCTGGTCCTGCCACGCCTTTCGAACTGATTGCAGACAGACAAGAATTAGCCCATGACCACTCGTATCCTGACCGGTATCACCACCACTGGCACGCCCCACCTGGGCAACTACGCCGGTGCCATCCGCCCGGCCATCGTCGCCAGCCGCCAGGCCGACTTCGACTCGTTCTATTTCCTGGCCGACTACCACGCGCTGATCAAGTGCGATGACCCGCAGCGCATCCAGCGCTCGCGCCTGGAAATCGCCGCCACCTGGCTGGCCGGTGGCCTGGACGTGGACCGCGTGACGTTCTACCGCCAGTCCGATATCCCGGAGATCCCCGAGCTGACCTGGCTGCTGACCTGCGTGGCCGGCAAGGGCCTGCTCAACCGCGCGCACGCCTACAAGGCGTCGGTGGACAAGAACGTGGAAGCCGGCGAAGACCCGGACGCCGGCATCACCATGGGCCTGTTCAGCTACCCGGTGCTGATGGCGGCCGACATCCTGATGTTCAACGCCCACCAGGTGCCGGTCGGCCGCGACCAGATCCAGCACGTGGAAATGGCCCGTGACATTGGCCAGCGCTTCAACCACCTGTTCGGCCAGGGGCGCGAGTTCTTCGTGATGCCCGAGGCGCTGATCGAGGAAAGCGTGGCCACCTTGCCAGGCCTGGACGGGCGCAAGATGTCGAAGAGCTACGACAACACCATCCCGTTGTTCAGCAGCGCCAAGGAAATGAAGGACGCCATTTCGCGCATCGTCACCGACTCCCGTGCCCCGGGCGAGGCGAAAGACCCGGACAACTCCCACCTGTTCACCCTGTACCAGGCCTTCGCCACCCCGGCGCAGCAAGCCGAGTTCCGCGAAGAGCTGCTGCAGGGCCTGGGCTGGGGCGAAGCCAAGAACCGCCTGTTCACCCTGCTGGACGGCGAGCTGGGCGAAGCGCGCGAGAAATACCACCAGTTCATCGCCCGCCCGGCCGACCTGGAAGACATCCTGCTGGCTGGCGCCGCCAAGGCCCGCCAGGTCGCCACGCCGTTCCTCGGCGAGCTGCGCGAAGCCGTTGGCCTGCGCTCGTTCCGCGAACAGGGCCCGGTCGCCGCTGCTACCAAGAAGAAAGCCGCCAAGACTGCGCGTTTCGTCAGCTTCCGTGAAGACGACGGCAGCTTCCGCTTCCGCCTGTTGGCTGCCGATGGCGAGCAATTGCTGCTGTCGCGCAACTTCGCCGACGGCAAGGCCGCCGGCCAGGTCAGCAAACAGCTGCAGAGCGGCGCTGCACTGGACGTGCGCAGCCAGGGTAATGGCTTCACCTTGTGGCTGGATGACGCTTGCGTGGGCGACAGCCCCGAATTCGCCGACACTGCGGCTCGCGATGCGGCGGTAGAGGCTCTGCGCCTGGCCTTGCAGCCCCAACAGGACTAATGCGACCAACTGTCGCAAGTCTAATTGCCATAACCCAGGGTCGTCGTTACAGTGACGACCCGTTTTTGTTGCCCTGCTAACGAATATGACGCCTCTAGAACGATATCAAGCTGACCTCAAACGCCCCGAGTTCTTCCATGATGCTGCGCAGGAAACCGCGGTGCGTCACCTTCAGCGTCTGTACGACGACCTGGTCGCGGCGCATGACAGCAAGCCAGGCCTGCTGGGCAAGCTGTTCGGCAAGAAAGAGCCGACGCTGGTCAAGGGCCTGTACTTCTGGGGCGGCGTAGGGCGGGGCAAGACCTACCTGGTGGACACCTTCTTCGAGGCATTGCCGTTCAAGGAGAAGGTGCGCACCCACTTCCACCGCTTCATGAAGCGCGTGCACGAAGAGATGCGCACCCTCAAGGGTGAGAAAAACCCGCTGACGGTGATCGCCAAGCGTTTCTCCGACGAAGCACGGGTCATCTGCTTCGACGAATTCTTCGTTTCCGACATCACCGACGCCATGATCCTCGGCACGCTGATGGAAGAACTGTTCAAGAACGGCGTGACCCTGGTGGCCACGTCCAACATCGTGCCCGATGGCCTGTACAAGGACGGCCTGCAGCGCGCGCGCTTCCTGCCGGCCATTGCCCTGATCAAGCAGAACACCGAGATCGTCAACGTCGACAGCGGCGTGGACTATCGCCTGCGCCACCTGGAGCAGGCCGAACTGTTCCACTACCCGCTGAACGAAGCGGCCGCGGAAAGCCTGCGCAAGAGCTTCAAGGCGCTGACCCCGGAATGCACGGCGGCGGTGGAAAACGACGTGCTGATGATCGAGAACCGCGAGATTCGCGCGCTCAAGACCTGCGACGACGTGGCCTGGTTCGACTTCCGCGAACTGTGCGACGGCCCGCGCAGCCAGAACGACTACATCGAACTGGGCAAGATTTTCCATGCCGTGCTGCTCAGCGGCGTGGAGCAGATGGGCGTGGCTACCGATGACATCGCCCGGCGCTTCATCAACATGGTTGACGAATTCTACGACCGCAACGTGAAGCTGATCATCTCGGCCGAAGTCGAGCTGAAGGATCTGTACACCGGCGGCCGCCTGATGTTCGAATTCCAGCGGACGCTGAGCCGCCTGCTGGAAATGCAGTCGCACGAATTCCTGTCGCGCGCGCACAAGCCCCGACCCGTGGGGGAGCGGGCTTGCCAGCGAGCTTTGAGGGCCCTCAACAGCTCGCTGGCAAGCCAGCTCCCACATACATCAGGCTTCTTGCAGGAACTGCTGCCGGTACTGGTTCGGCGACAACGCCGTGTGCTGGCGGAACAGGCGCGCGAAGAAGCTCGCGTCGTCGTAGCCCACCTCATAGCTGATGGTCTTGATGCTCTTGCGCGAGCCCGACAGCAAGCCTTTCGCCGTTTCGATGCGTAGCCGCTGCAGGTAGTGCAGTGGCTTGTCGCCGGTGGCGTTCTGGAACCTGCGCATGAAATTGCGGATGCTCATGCCATGTTCGCGGGCCACGTCCTCGAAGCGGAACTTGTCGGCGAAGTGTTCCTCCAGCCACTGCTGGATCTGCAGAATGATCAGGTCCTGGTGCAGCTTCTGCCCGCCAAAGCCCATGCGCCCCGGCGTGTAGTTGCGCTGCACCTCGTAGAGAATGTCGCGCGACACGGCCTGGGCCACGCTGGCGCCACAGAAACGCTCGATCAGGTAAATGTACAGGTCGCAGGCGGAGGTGGTGCCGGCGGCGCAGTACAGGTTGTCGGCGTCGGTGAGGTGCTTGTCCTGGTTGAGGATCACCTGCGGGAAGCGCTCGGCGAACTGGCCGAAGAAGCGCCAGTAGGTGGTGGCCTCCTTGCCGTCCAGCAGGCCGGCCTCGGCCAGCCAGAACACGCCGCTGGCCTCGCCGCACAACACCGCGCCACGGGCATGCTGGGCGCGCAGCCAGGGCAGTACCTGCGGGTAGCGCAGGCACATGGCGTCGAAATCATCCCAGAAGGCTGGTAGCACGATAATGTCGGCGTCTTCCAGGGTGCCGTCGACGGGCACCTGCACGCCGCTGAAGGTCACCACCGGCTGGCCGTCGGGGCTGATCAGGCGGGTTTCGAAAAGGGACGTCAGGCCCTGGCCCATCTGTTTGCCGTGGCGCAGGCTGGCCAGGTGGAAAAAATCCTTGGCATGCATCAGCGTCGAGGCGAACACCTTGTCGATGGCCAGAATGCTCACGCGCCGCAGGGACGGGGTATTCGGGGTAAACATCATGTTCATTATTCTTATAAGGGATAGTGGTCAATAAGCGGCTGGATCGTCTTATTTTTTGGCGTTTGTGTCCAGTGCCGATACATGCCGCCGCGCTTGGTATCAGGTATCTACCATGGATTGCGCAGCGAGAGGTGTAGGACGATTCCTAGGGAGGGCAAGGTGCTTGATGGGTGCGTGGCGGGGCGCGGCCTTTGGCCGCTGCTACAGGCTTCGTAGCAGCGGCCGCAGGCCGCGTCAGGGCCATCACGGCGCCGGGTTGGGCTGATCCTTGTGGATGGCCTCGATGCCTTCCAGTACTTCGTCACTCAGCTTCAGGTCGAAGCTGGCGATGTT
Organism: Pseudomonas sp. JC1203; assembly: GCF_056175065.1. NCBI lineage: Bacteria > Pseudomonadati > Pseudomonadota > Gammaproteobacteria > Pseudomonadales > Pseudomonadaceae > Pseudomonas > Pseudomonas sp. JC1203. Next base: position 46,465 of record NZ_JBWCAM010000008.1, on the reverse strand, counting down.
GGCGTCCAGTTGCTCAAGCGAGGTGGCGCCGATGATGTTGCTGGTCACGAACGGCTGCTGGGTGACGAACGCCAGGGCCATTTGCGCCGGGTCCAGGCCGTGCTCGCGGGCCAGGGCCACGTAGCGGCTGCAGGCGGCCACGCTTTGCGGGTTGGAATAGCGGCTGAAGCGGCTGAACAGGGTGAGGCGGGCGTTGGCCGGCTTGGCGCCGTTCTCGAACTTGCCCGACAGCATGCCGAAGGCCATGGGCGAATACGCCAGCAGGCCGCACTGTTCGCGAATGGCAATTTCCGCCAGGCCCACTTCGAAGCTGCGGTTGAGCAGGTTGTAGGGGTTCTGGATCGACACCGCGCGCGGCCAGCCGCGGCTCTCGGCCAGCTGCAGGAACTTCATGGTGCCCCACGGCGTTTCGTTGGACAGGCCGATATGGCGGATCTTGCCGGCTTTCACCTGCTCGTCCAGCGCTTCCAGGGTGTCTTCCAGCGGCGTGATCAGGTCGTCCTGGGTGTGCTGGTAGCCCAGCTTGCCGAAGAAATTGGTGCTGCGCTCGGGCCAGTGCAGCTGGTACACATCGATCCAGTCGGTCTTGAGGCGCGCCAGGCTGGCGTCCAGTGCCTGCACGATGTGCTCGCGGTTGTGGCGCAGCTGGCCGTCGCGGATGTGCGCGATGCCGTTGCCGGGGCCGGCGATCTTGCTGGCCAGCACCCAATCGGCGCGGTCGCCGCGGCTGTGGAAGTAATTGCCGATGACCCGTTCGGTGGCCGCGTAGGTTTCCGGACGAGGGGGCACGGGGTACATTTCCGCCGTGTCGATGAAATTGATGCCCGCGTTCTTGGCCCGCTCGATCTGCGCGAAGCCCTCTGCCTCGGTGTTCTGCTCGCCCCAGGTCATGGTGCCCAGCGCCAGGGCGCTGACCTTGATGTCGGTGCGGCCGAGTTGACGGTAATCCATCCTGCTACTCCTCAAGGCAAAAGGATCATAAAAGCAGGTTGATATTTTTTTCGCAATCTGGATAATTCGCCCCCTCTCTCTGCAGTGGAAGTGATGCGCCGCTCGCCGAAGAATCTTGCCGTATATTGGACGCGCTGACCCGAGCCCCCGATAGCGTCTGTATCCGGCTGCCTTTGACTTGTCAAAGTACGCACTATTCAGTAAGATCTGCCGTCTCTTTTTGCTGGACGGCCTTCGAGGCTATAAAGAATGAAAACTTTTACTGCTAAACCGGAAACAGTAAAACGCGACTGGTTCGTCGTTGATGCTGCTGGTCAGACCCTGGGTCGTCTGGCTACTGAGATCGCGAGCCGTCTGCGTGGCAAGCACAAACCAGAATACACCCCTCACGTTGACACCGGCGACTACATCGTCGTCATCAACGCCGAGCAGGTTCGTGTCACTGGCGCAAAAACCACTGACAAAATGTACTACTCCCACTCCGGTTTCCCGGGCGGCATCAAGTCGATCAACTTTGAAAAGCTGATCGCCAAGGCCCCTGAGCGCGTGATCGAGACCGCGGTCAAAGGCATGCTGCCTAAGAACCCGCTGGGTCGCGACATGTACCGTAAGCTGAAAGTCTATGCGGGCGCTGCTCACCCTCATACTGCTCAGCAGCCCCAAGAACTGAAGATTTAACGGAATAGTTCATTATGTCGGCGACTCAAAATTACGGCACTGGCCGTCGCAAGACCGCTACCGCACGCGTTTTCCTGCGTCCGGGTACCGGTAACATCTCCATCAACAACCGTTCTCTGGACACTTTCTTCGGCCGTGAAACTGCCCGCATGGTAGTTCGTCAGCCGCTGGAACTGACCGAGACCACCGAGAAGTTCGACATCTACGTCACCGTTATCGGTGGTGGTGTCAGCGGTCAAGCCGGTGCAATCCGTCACGGTATCACCCGTGCTCTGATGCAATACGACGAGACCCTGCGTAGCGCCCTGCGTAAAGCTGGCTACGTGACTCGTGACGCTCGTGAAGTTGAACGTAAGAAAGTCGGTCTGCGTAAAGCGCGTAAGCGTCCGCAGTACTCGAAGCGTTAATTCAAAGCTTCGCGACTCCGTTCAAAAAAAGCCCGGTTCCTTTGGAACCGGGCTTTTTTTATGTCGACTAGACTACGGTGACGGAAAACCCGTGACGCGGCCTTGGGGCCGCTGCCACGGGAATTGACGGCTACGATGAATAGCGCGGGGTGCGAAGTTTTTGTGCAGCGGCTTGCTGCACCTGCGCATGCCGCAACGGGCAGGGGTGCAGTCGTTTGCCGCAGGTATTTCCCTTGTTCTTGTATGGGCTTTTAACTACCATTCGGCAGATTTTCAGGCTGACCGTGCCTGGCGGGATGGAACCAACAATGTAGATGCCTGTTGCAACAGGCCACCAAGCTGATGGGAGAGGACTGAATGAGCAATGACGGCGTGAATGCAGGCCGGCGTCGCTTCCTCGTAGCGGCCACGTCCGTGGTCGGCGCAGCAGGAGCGGTAGGGGCTGCGGTCCCGTTCGTGGGGTCCTGGTTCCCCAGTGCCAAGGCCAAGGCGGCGGGGGCTCCGGTCAAGTTCAACATCAGCAAGGTGGAGCCCGGCCAGCAGGTGATCGCCGAATGGCGTGGCCAGCCGGTGTTCGTGGTGCGCCGCACCGACGAGATCCTCGCCAACCTGGGCAAGATCGAAGACCGCCTCTCCGACCCCGAGTCGAAGAATTCGACCCAGCCTGCCTACGTCGACCCCAAATTGCGCTCCATCAAGCCACAAGTCCTGATTCTGATCGGCATCTGCACGCACCTGGGGTGCTCACCGACTTTCCGCCCCGAGGTGGCCCCGGCCGACCTGGGCAAGGATTGGGTGGGGGGCTATTTCTGCCCTTGCCACGGTTCCCACTACGACCTCGCCGGTCGCGTCTACAAGTCCCAGCCCGCGCCGCTCAACCTGGCGGTGCCGCCGCACTCGTACGAGTCGGACGATGTGATTGTCATCGGCGTCGATCAGGAGAAAGCGTGATGAGCAAGTTCATGGCCTGGGTGGATGCCCGCTTCCCCGCGACAAAAATGTGGGAAGAGCACCTCACCAAATATTACGCCCCGAAAAACTTCAACTTCTTCTATTTCTTCGGCTCGCTGGCGCTGCTGGTGCTGGTCAACCAGATCATCACCGGCGTGTGGCTGACCATGAGCTTCACGCCCTCGGCGGAAGAGGCGTTCGCCTCGGTCGAGTACATCATGCGCGACGTGTCCTACGGCTGGATCCTGCGCTACCTGCATTCCACCGGCGCCTCGGCGTTCTTCATCGTGGTCTACCTGCACATGTTCCGCGGGCTGCTGTATGGCTCCTACAAGAAGCCGCGGGAGCTGGTGTGGATCTTCGGCATGCTGATCTACCTGGCGTTGATGGCCGAGGCGTTCATGGGCTATTTGCTGCCGTGGGGGCAGATGTCGTACTGGGGTGCGCAGGTGATTATCTCGCTGTTCGGCGCCATTCCAGTGATCGGCAACGACCTGACCCAGTGGATTCGCGGTGACTACCTGATTTCCGGCATCACCCTGAACCGTTTCTTCGCCCTGCATGTAATCGCCTTGCCCATCGTGATTCTGGGCCTGGTGGTGCTGCATATCCTGGCGCTGCACGAGGTGGGCTCGAACAACCCCGACGGCATCGAGATCAAGAAGCTCAAGGACGAAAACGGCATACCGCTGGACGGCATTGCCTTCCACCCGTACTACACGGTGAAGGACATAGTCGGCGTGGTGGTGTTCCTGTTCGTGTTCTGCTCCATCGTGTTCTTCTTCCCGGAGATGGGCGGCTATTTCCTGGAAAAACCCAACTTCGAGCAGGCCAACGCCTTCAAGACGCCCGAGCATATCGCGCCGGTGTGGTACTTCACGCCGTTCTACGCCATCTTGCGGGCGGTGCCCGACAAGCTGCTGGGGGTGATGTCCATGGGCGCTGCGATCGCCGTGCTGTTCGTGCTGCCGTGGCTGGACCGCAGCCCGGTCAAGTCCATGCGCTACAAGGGCTGGGTCAGCCGAATCGCGCTGACGCTGTTCTGCATATCGTTCGTCACCCTGGGCTATCTGGGCGTGTTGCCGCCTACACCTGAACGAACGTTGGTGTCCCAGGTGTGCACGGTGCTGTATTTCGCCTACTTCATCCTGATGCCGTTCTACACCCGCTTCGAGAAGACCAAACCGGTACCGGAAAGGGTGACTGGCTGATGAAAAAATTATTAGCGGTATTCATTCTTGCGTTGCTGCCCGCGTTGACCCTGGCTGCCGAAGGTGGCCCGGAGCTGGAAAAGGTCGATATCGACCTGGCCGACAAGCCCGCCATGCAGGACGGCGCGCGTACCTTCGCCAACTACTGCATGGGTTGCCACAGCGCCAAGTTCCAGCGCTACGAGCGGGTGGCCGACGACCTGGGCATCCCCCATGACCTGATGTTGCAGAAGCTGGTGTTCACCGGCGCCAAGATCGGCGACCACATGAGCATCGGCATGCAGCCTGCCGACGCCAAGGCCTGGTTCGGCGCAGCGCCGCCGGACCTGACGCTGGTGGCGCGGGTGCGCGGCACCGACTGGCTCTACGGCTACCTGCGGTCGTTCTATGAGGACCCTGCGCGGCCTTGGGGCGTCAACAACGTCGTGTTCCCCAACGTCGGCATGCCCAACGTGCTGGGCGGCCTCCAGGGGCGCCAGGTGATCGGCTGCAAGCAGGTGCAGGTGGTCACTGACGGCAAGAAGCAATACGACCCCCTGACCGGCTCGCCGCTGACCCACGAAGCCTGCGACCAGCTAACGCTGTTGCCCAAGACCGGCAGCCTTTCGCCTGAGCAGTTCGACGAGAAGATCAAGAACCTGGTGACCTTCCTGGCGTACTCGGCCAACCCCAACAAGCTGCAGGCTGAACGCATCGGCACCTACGTGCTGCTGTACCTGGCGGTTCTGTTCATCTTTGCTTACCTGCTCAAACGTGAATACTGGAAAGACGTTCATTGAATATGCGGTAAGATCTGCTGTTAAATGCGCGCGCCCCTCGGCGACTCCGTTGCACGGCGAACCTGGAAGCCATTCCAGCCACATTCGCCAAAGGAGCGCTTCAGGGGCGCGCTCGTTTATGTGTTATTCATGTTTTTTATACGCGAGGAGGACCGCCATGGGCGTGACCAACCGGTTGGCCTGTTACTCCGACCCCGCTGACCACTATTCTCACCGGGTGCGCATCGTTCTCGCCGAGAAGGGTGTAAGCGCCGAGATCATCAGTGTGCCGGCGGGGTCGCAGCCGGCAAAACTGATCGAAGTGAACCCGTATGGCAGCCTGCCCACGCTGGTTGATCGGGATTTGGCGCTGTACGAATCCACCGTGGTGATGGAATATCTGGATGAGCGTTACCCGCATCCGCCGTTGCTGCCGGTCTACCCGGTGGCCCGGGCCAACAGCCGCCTGCTGATCCACCGGATCCAGCGCGACTGGTGTGGGCTGGTGGACCTGATTCTCGATACGCGCACCAAGGAACCGGCGCGTGTACAGGCCCGCAAGGAGCTGCGTGAGAGCCTGACGGGCGTTTCGCCCCTGTTTGCCGACAAGCCTTTCTTCCTCAGTGAGGAGCAAAGTCTGGTTGATTGCTGTCTACTCCCCATACTCTGGCGCTTGCCAGTGCTGGGTATCGAATTGCCGCGGCCTGCAAAGCCGCTGCTGGACTATATGGAACGTCAGTTCGCCCGCGAAGCCTTCCAGGCTAGCCTCTCGGCTGCTGAACGTGAAATGCGCCAGGTTTGAAGGAGCCGTTGATGAACTCCAGTCGTCCGTACCTTGTACGTGCACTCTACGAGTGGATCGTGGATAACGATTGCACGCCACACATGCTGGTCAATTCCGAACACCGTTCGGTGCAGGTCCCCAAGGGCTTTGCAAGCGATGGCCAGATCGTCCTCAACGTGTCGCCCAGTGCTGTGCGCCACCTGCACATGGACAACGACGCGGTCAGCTTCGAAGGCCGCTTCGGTGGCGTCGCGCACACCCTGTACGTGCCTATCGGTGCCATCCTGGGCGTCTACGCCCGCGAGAATGGCCAGGGCATGGTCTTCGACCTGGAGCCGTCGGCGCTCGAGGAAGACGAGGTTGTGCTCGATGGCCATGACGACGACCTGCCGCCTGATGGCGGCCGGCCGCAACGTCCTGCAGGCCGCCCTAGCTTGAAGGTGGTCAAGTAACAAAAAAGGCGATCCAGTTGGATCGCCTTTTTTTTGTGCCGCAGTTGATCAGTCGATGTACTCGAACAGCTTCACGATCTTCTGCACGCCACCCACGCCCTGCACCAGCGAAGCTGCCTGGGCGGCTTCCTTCTGGGTCACCAGGCCCAGCATGTAGACGATGCCGTTCTCGGTGATGATCTTGATGCGCGAGCCGGGAATGCTGGCGTCGGCCAGCATCTGGGTCTTGATCTTGGTGGTCAGCCAGGCGTCATTGTTGCGCGCCAGGATCGAGGAGGGCGCCATTACCTGCAGTTCGTTGTGCACGCGCTTGACGCGCTGCACGCTGGCAGCGGCCTGTTCGGCCATGGCCTTGAGGTCGGCGCGCGGGGTTTGGCCGGCCAGCAGGACGACGCCGTTGAAGCTGCTGACGACGATGTGCGAGTTCTGGTCCAGGTCAGGGCTGGCCTTGGCAACGTTCACCGACACCTTGGTTTCGATCAGCGAGTCGTCGATCTTGCTGCCGAAGGTGCGCGTGCCACGGTCGTCCTCGATTGGCTTGTCGCGGGTCGCGGTCAGAAACGAGCTGCAGCCGGTCAGGCTCAGGCACAGGGTCAGGGCCATCAGGCCAAGGCGATTAGGGGTCATTCTTCACTCCCGAACAGTTGGCTGTCGATCAAGTCGCAAAGGCAGTGGATCGCCAGCAGGTGGACTTCCTGGATGCGCGCGGTGACGCTGGCCGGTACGCGGATCTCCACGTCCTCGGGCAGCAGCAGCGACGCCATGCCGCCGCCGTCGCGGCCGGTCAGGGCTACGACAACCATTTCGCGATCATGTGCGGCCTGGATAGCCTGAATGATGTTGGCGGAGTTGCCACTGGTGGAAATCGCCAGCAGTACGTCGCCGGGCTGGCCCAGGGCGCGGATCTGCTTGGAGAACACTTCGTTGTAACTGTAGTCGTTGGCAATCGAGGTGATGGTCGAGCTGTCGGTGGTCAGGGCGATGGCCGGCAGGCTCGGGCGCTCGCGCTCGAAGCGGTTCAGCAGCTCCGAGGAAAAGTGCTGGGCGTCGCCCGCCGAGCCACCGTTGCCGCACGACAGCATCTTGCCCTCATTGAGCAGCGCGTTGACCATGACCTGGCTGGCTTGCTCGATGTGCGGTGCAAGGACTTCCATCGCCTGTTGCTTGGTATCGATACTGGCCTGGAAAAGCTGGCGAATTCGGGATTGCATGTCCATCAGTGTGACCTTAATTAGGGCGGCTGGTCGGGCGCTGTTCAGCGTCCCGGCACATGAATGTGCAGCCCGCAAAGCAAAGAGCAAAAAACGTTGGAATAAGGGGGTAAAACGGCAGCGCTCACGATGGCCCGGTCAGCTATCGAAGGCATTGCGCAACCAGTTCAGGCGCGTGTCCTTGCTGGCGGTGCCTTCCAGGGCGATCACGTCGAAGCGGCATGGGTGGTTGGCCCAGCGCGCCTCCTGGTGCAGAAACGACTGTGCGGCATTGACCACCCTGGCACGCTTGCGCGCATCGATACTGTCGAGCGCGCCACCCCATTGTGCGTGCAGGCGGTAACGAACTTCGACGAATACTACTGTATCGCCATCAAGCATGACCAGATCAAGCTCGCCGCCTTTACATAGCCAGTTGCGCGCAAGCACCTGCAAACCCTGCTGTTGCAGGTGTGCGAGGGCTTGCGCTTCGGCCTCCTGGCCGGCCTGGCGCGACGAGCTGGCGAGCATTACTGCGCAGTGTCCGGCAGGCGCTGTACCTGGCCGCCGGTGAACTGCGCCCACGGCAGCTGGCGCTCGATGCGCTGGCTGGCGTTGATGCTCAGGTTGCCCGACAGGCCTTCCAGGCGGTTGTCAGGCAGGGCTTTCAGCTGGCCCAGGCGCGGGGCCAGGGCAAAGGCGTCGGCGCCCATGGCGAACAGGCGGCCGAGACTGCCACCCGCCTGGGGCCATTGGCGCACCACCTGCTGGCGCAGCGGGTTGCTGTTGTCCAGCAGCCATGGAGTCTCGCAGAAGCGCACGCCGTTCATGTCGTTGTACTGGGCCTGGTCACCGCTGGCACTGTAGACGTTGGACGTCGCGTACACCGGCACGTCACCGGCATATTGGAAATTCAGCGTCGGCTTGATCTGTTGGGCCAGTTGCGGGGTGGAGGCCAGGAAGATGAAGTCGACATCCTGGCGGCGCGAACCGTTGCTGCCGTTGGCGCCTTGGCGCGCCTGCATCAGGTCGCCGATCTGCTGGGCCAGGGCCACGGGCTGGTCGACGCGCTGGGAGCCCAGCAGCTGGCCGCCGTTGGCTTCGAAGTCCTGGCGGAAGGCTGCCAGCACGCGGTCGCCCCATTCGCCACGAGGAACCAGTGCCACGGCGCGGTGCAGGCCGTCGGCACGAGCGCGGCGGGACACTTCGCGCGCCTCGTCTTCGGCGGCCAGGCCGAACTGGAACAGTTGTGGCGGGTTCGCCTGGGTGCCGTCGCTGTAGTTGAGCGCCAGCGTGGTGATGGGCAGCTGCGGTCGGCCAGCCAGTTGCTTGACCAGCGGTTTTTCCAGCGGGCCTACGACCAGCTGGGCGCCTGCGGCCTGGGCCTGGCGGTAGAAATCATCCATGGAGGTGACGCGGGAGCTGTCGAACACTTCCACCACCGGCGGCTTCTGCCCGGCCTGCTGGGCCTGGTAGTAGGCGGCCATGAAACCATCACGCAGGGCCTTGCCCACGGAGGCCAGCTGGCCTTGTTGCGGCAGCAGCAGGGCAATCTTGGTCAGCGGCTGGCTGGTCAGCTCCTTGAGCTTCACCAGGGCCACAGGCAACTGCTTGGCCGCAGGGTGGTCGGGGTGGGCACTGCGCCAGTTGTCGATGGCGGCTTTCTGCTGGTCCAGGGTGCCGGCGCTTTTCACCGCCAGGGCCAGGCTCTGCCAGCCGGCCAGGTCGTCGGTGCCGGTGGATTGCAGTTGGTCGACGGGCAGGCTGCTGACCAGGGTCCAGATGGCGTCATTGTTGGCTGCGGCAGCGTCGCCGGTCAGCAGCGGGCCAATGAACACGCGTTCCTGGGCGGCTGGCAGGGTCTGGCCATCAGCTTCCAGGGCGCGGGCGCGCACGGTGTGGGTGCGTACCTGCTGCTCGACCGAGGCCTCGTTCAGGCGTTGCAGGCTGGGGTGGTTGAGTGCGGCCAGGGCCTCTTTCGGCTGGTTGCGGGCCAGCGCCAGTTCGGCGGCCAGGGTGCTGGCGATGATTTGCTGGCCCACGTTCAGCAGCTCGACCTGCACCTGCGCCAGGATTTGCCCGGCACGCTGGTCGGCGTGCTGGCGGTGGGCGAGGTCGGCGGCGCTCAGGCGCAGCACGGCAGCGTCGGCGGGTGTCCTGGCCGAAGCCGCCTGGCCGAGCAGTTGCTCGATGGTGGCGTCAGGCGTACGCGGCAGTTCGCCAAGGCTGCTGGAAGGCGAGCTGGCGCAGGCCGCCAACAGTACGGCAAGGCATAGGGCTGAGAGCAGCCGCAGGCAAGCTGTCATGTATATCTTCCTGATACTCGATCGGTTAGGCCCGCAATTGTACCCAAGCACGGCCCCCGGTGCGATGTCACTGGCGTGAAAGGCGCATCAAAGGTCATTCAGGGTTTTACCGAGGGCTTTTTGGCCGCTGGGCGAAAGGGCGCGCTACAATGCCGCTTTTGCCAACGACAGGTGTGTGCTGTGACTGCTCCAGGTGCTTCGAATTCCGCGATGGGAACACTTTATGTGGTGGCCACGCCCATTGGTAACCTGGACGACATGAGCGCCCGTGCGTTGAAGATCCTCGGCGACGTGGCATTGATCGCCGCCGAGGACACCCGCCACTCGATCCGCCTGCTGCAGCACTTTGGTATCAACACGCCGCTTGCCGCGTGCCACGAGCACAACGAACGCGACGAAGGCGGGCGCTTCCTCGACAAGCTGCTGGCTGGCGAGAGCGTGGCGCTGATCTCCGACGCCGGCACGCCGCTGATTTCCGACCCTGGTTACCACCTGGTGCGCCAGGTGCGCGCAGCGGGTATCCCGGTGGTGCCGGTGCCAGGGCCATGTGCACTGATTGCCGCGTTGTCGGCGGCGGGCCTGCCGTCCGACCGCTTCATTTTCGAAGGCTTCCTGCCGGCCAAGACCGTCGGCCGTCGCTCGCGCCTGGAGCAGGTGCGCGAAGAGCCGCGCACGCTGATCTTCTACGAAGCCCCGCACCGTATCCTGGAGTGCCTGCAGGACATGGAGTTGGTCTTTGGCCCCGAGCGCCCGGCACTGCTGGCGCGTGAACTGACCAAGACGTTCGAAACCCTGAAAGGCCTGCCGCTGTCCGAACTGCGTGCCTTTGTAGAGAGCGACAGCAACCAGCAGCGCGGCGAGTGCGTGGTGTTGGTGGCGGGCTGGACGCCGCCTGAAAGCGATGAAGTGGTGAGCGCCGAGGTGATGCGCGTGTTGGACCTGCTGCTCAAGGAGATGCCGTTGAAGCGTGCGGCAGCGTTGGCGGCGGAGATTACCGGGGCGCGCAAGAATGTGTTGTACCAGGTCGCGCTGGAGCGGCAGAAAAGCAGCTGAAAGCTGTAAGAGGCCAGCTGCAAGACAGGCACTCAAGCTTGCAGCTTGAAGCTTAAAGCTTGCAGCTGGCCTAGCTATTCCGTAACCTTGTCGCCGGAGAGTCGATTGGACAGTCGCTGCCTGCTTTTGTTCCGCAAAAGCGGGGGGAGGAAAGTCCGGGCTCCATAGGGCAGAGTGCCAGGTAACACCTGGGAGGCGCGAGCCTACGGAAAGTGCCACAGAAAATAACCGCCTAAGCGCTTCGGCGCCGGTAAGGGTGAAAAGGTGCGGTAAGAGCGCACCGCACGTCTGGTAACAGTTCGTGGCTAGGCAAACCCCACTCGGAGCAAGACCAAATAGGGTTCCATATGGCGCGGCCCGCGTTGGAACCGGGTAGGTTGCTAAAGGTGTCCAGTGATGGCCATCGTAGAGGAATGACTGTCCTCGACAGAACCCGGCTTACAGATCGACTCTCCACCTCTTTTCCCTTCTGCATCAATCAATAGCAGAAGCGGCCCTGGTAATACCGAAAAAATCTTACTCTTCACAAATTACTTTAAGTTCGACGCGTAGACCCTTGAGTTAACTTGGCTTTATACCCCCGCGATTCCCTCGAATTAGCCTATCTCCTTCCTTTTATCACCTAAATCGCCGATCTGTAAGGGTTTTCCTTACGAGCGTGCCTTGACGGTGGTGTGGGCGCATTCCTATAGTGTGCGCAAGTGGCGGAAAGTGGCACAAAGTGGGTTTTTAGGCACGAAAAACTAAATCTTGGGGAAGCGCCTCTGTGTTTCGCGGAGCTAATGCCATCAGTCTCGATGCAAAGGGCCGTCTCGCCATGCCGAGCCGGTACCGTGACGAGCTGGTTTCGCGCTCCAATGGCCAGTTGATCGTGACCATCGACGCTGTCGACCGCTGCCTGTGTGTATACCCGCTGGATGAATGGGAATTAATCGAGACAAAGCTGCGCGCGCTGCCGTCGCTCCGGGAAGAGAACCGCCGTCTGCAAAGGTTGCTGATTGGTAATGCGGTTGACCTGGAGCTTGACGGCAGCGGGCGTTTTCTTGTTCCACCGCGCCTGCGTGAATACGCGGCTCTGGACAAGAAAGTGATGCTGGTTGGCCAGCTCAACAAGTTTCAACTGTGGGACGAGGATGCCTGGAACGCGCTTGCTGATGCGGACCTTGCAGCTATTCAACAACCGGGCGCCATGCCTGATGAACTGCGTGATTTGATTCTGTGACTATAGATAGCGGCTTTAACCACATCACCGTATTGCTTGACGAAGCCGTCGAGGCTCTCGCCATACAGGGCGATGGCTGCTACGTGGACGGTACCTTCGGGCGGGGTGGTCACAGCCGGTTGATCCTCAAGCACCTCGGGCCGGATGGCCGATTGTTGGGCTTCGACAAGGATCCACAAGCGATTGCCACGGGGCAAGCGCTGGCGGCCGAAGACGGCCGCTTTGTCATTGTGCAGCGTAGTTTTGCGGAAATGGGTAGCGAAATTGCTAGCCAGGGCCTGGCCGGCAAGGTCAATGGCGTGCTGCTGGACCTGGGCGTGTCGTCGCCGCAGCTGGACGACCCCGAGCGCGGCTTCAGCTTCATGAACGACGGCCCCCTGGACATGCGCATGGACCCAAGCCGTGGCGTCAGCGCGGCCGAGTTCATCGCCAACGCGCCGGCCGAGGAAATCGCCCGCGTGTTCAAGGAATACGGCGAGGAACGTTTTGCCAAGCGCATGGCCAACGCCGTGGTGGCGCGCCGTGAAACCAAGCCGTTCGAGCGCACTGCCGACCTGGCCGAAGTGCTCAAGGTCGCCAACCCTGCCTGGGAAAAGGGCAAGAACCCGGCTACCCGTGCGTTCCAGGGCCTGCGCATTCACGTCAACAACGAGCTGGCCGACCTTGAAGCCGGCCTTGAAGCTGCACTGGAATCGCTGGAAGTGGGTGGGCGCCTGGTAGTGATCAGCTTCCACTCGCTGGAAGACCGCATCGTCAAGCTGTTCATGCGCAAGCTGGCCAAGGGCGAAGCCGACAACCTGCCACGCAACCTGCCGGTGCGCTTCCAGGCGTTCGAGCCGAAAATCAAGGTGCACGGCAAGGCCCAGTTCGCCTCCGAAGCCGAACTCAAGGCCAACCCACGCTCGCGCAGCGCCGTCATGCGCGTGGCGGAGAAGCTGCGGTGAGCAAGCTTTACGCCAAGCCTCTGCCAGGCGGGAGCTTCCTGATGCTCCTGCTGTTTGTCGCCGTGCTGGTGTCGGCCATCGCCGTGTCCTATAGCGCGCACCTCAATCGCCAGCTGCTCAACAGCCTGTACAACGAATTGAGCGAGCGCGACAAGGCCCAGGCCGAGTGGGGCCGGCTGATTCTGGAACAAAGCACCTGGACGGCCCATAGCCGTATCGAGGCGCTGGCCAGCGGCCAACTGAAAATGCGCATTCCCGACGCTGCCGAAATCAAGATGGTGGCGCCATGATGAAGCTCGATGGGGCCCTTTACCCATGGCGGTTCCGCGTGCTCGTGGCGCTGCTGGGCATCATGGTGGGCGCGATTGTCTGGCGTATCGTCGACCTGCAGGTCATCGATCATGACTTCCTCAAGGGGCAGGGCGATGCGCGCAGCGTGCGGCATATTCCCATTCCCGCGCACCGTGGCCTGATCACCGACCGCAACGGCGAGCCGTTGGCGGTAAGTACGCCTGTTACCACCTTGTGGGCCAACCCCAAGGAAATGCAGGCCGACAAGAGCAAATGGCCAGCGCTGGCCGCCGCCCTGGGGCAAGACCCCAAGGAACTGTCGGCGCGCCTGGACGCCCAGGCCACCAAGGAATTCATCTACCTGGTGCGCGGGCTTACCCCGGAACAGGGCCAGACCGTGCTGGACCTCAAGGTTCCTGGTGTCTACGGCATCGAGGAATTTCGTCGTTTCTACCCGGCGGGTGACGTGACCGCGCACATGGTCGGCTTCACCGACCTGGACGACCACGGCCGTGAAGGCGTGGAGCTGGCCTACGAAGACTGGCTGGCCGGCGTGCCGGGCAAGCGCCAGGTGATCAAGGACCGTCGCGGCCGCCTGATCAAGGACGTGCAGGTCACCAAGAACGCCAAGGCGGGCAAGACCCTGACCCTGTCCATCGACCTGCGCCTGCAATACCTGGCCAGCCGCGAGCTGCGCAATGCCATCGTCGAGAACGAGGCAAAGGCGGGCAGCATGGTGATCATGGACGTGAAGACCGGCGAAGTGCTGGCCATGGTCAACCAGCCCACCTACAACCCGAACAACCGCAAGACCATGTTCCCGGCCTCCATGCGTAACCGGGCGATCACCGACGTGTTCGAGCCTGGCTCGACCATGAAGCCGATCTCCATGAGCGCCGCGCTGGAAACCGGGCGCTGGAAGCCTACCGACAAGGTCGAGGTGTACCCCGGTAGCCTGCAGATCGGTCGCTACACCATCAAGGACGTGACCAAGACCGAGGGCCCGATCCTCGACCTCACCGGCATCCTGATCAACTCCAGTAACGTGGGCATGAGCAAGGTGGCGTTCGACGTCGGCGGCGAGAACATCTTCCGCGCCATGTCGGCCGTGGGCCTTGGCCAATACACCGGCCTGGGCTTCCCGGGCGAGCGCGTGGGCAACCTGCCCAACCACCGCGACTGGAAAAAGGCCGAGACTGCCACGCTGTCCTACGGCTACGGCCTGTCGGTGACCGCGCTGCAGCTGGTGCACGCCTACTCGGCCATCGCCAACGACGGTGAGATCGTGCCGCTGAGCATCCTCAAGGTCGACGGCAAGCCGCAGGCTACCCGGGTGATGCCGGAGCAGGTGGCGAAGACCCTGCAGGGCATGATGAAAGAAGTAATCGAGGACTCGCGCGGTGTTTACCGTGCGCGTGTGCCGGGCTACCACGTGGCCGGCAAGTCGGGTACCGCGCGCAAGGCCACCATCGGCTCGCGCGGCTACACCGAGAACGCCTACCGCTCGCTGTTCGCCGGTTTCGGCCCGCTCAGCGACCCGCGCTACGCCATCGTCGTGGTCATCGACGAACCGAGCAAGGCCGGCTACTTCGGTGGCCTGGTATCGGCACCGGTCTTCAGCAAGGTCATGTCCGGCACGCTTCGCCTGATGAACGTGACACCGGATAACCTGCCGAGCACTCCGCAGGAACAAGCCCAGGCGCAGCCTGCGGCCAGCAAGGGAGGGCGTGGTTGATGAGCATGCCGCTGAGCAAGATTTTCGCCCAGGCCAACCGCGATCCATTGATCCGCGAGCTGGCGCTGGACAGCCGCAGCGTGCGCCCCGGCGACCTGTTCCTGGCCGTGCCGGGTGCCAAGGTCGATGGCCGCGCGCATATTGCCGACGCCCTGGGCCGTGGTGCTGCCGCCGTGGCCTACGAAGTGGACGGCGCCACCGTGCTGCCGATCACCGACGTGCCGCTGATTCCGGTCAAGGGCCTGGTTCGCCAGCTGTCCGACATTGCCGGGCGCTTCTATGGCGACCCCAGCCGCCTGCTGAACCTGGTGGGCGTCACTGGCACCAACGGCAAGACCAGCGTCACCCAGTTGGTGGCCCAGGCCCTGGACCTGCTGGGCCAGCGCTGCGGCCTGATTGGCACCCTGGGCACCGGTTTCTATGAAGCACTGCAAAGCGGCCGCCTGACCACCCCGGACCCGGTTGCCGTGCAGTCGACCCTGCAGGACCTGAAGAAAGCCGGTGCCAAGGCCGTGGCCATGGAAGTGTCGTCCCACGCCCTGGATCAAGGCCGCGTTGCTGCCCTGGCCTTCGACGTGGCGGTGCTGACCAACCTCAGCCGCGACCACCTGGACTACCACGGCAGCATGCAGGCCTACGCCGCCGCCAAGGCCAAGCTGTTCGGCTGGACGGGGCTGCGCTGCCGCGTGCTGAACCTGGACGATGCCTTCGGCAGCACCCTGGCCGAGGAAACCCACGAATCGCGGCTGATCACCTACAGCCTGCTGGACCCGTCGGCCACCCTGTACTGCCGCGAAGCCGAATTCGACGACCATGGCGTGCGTGCCACGCTGGTCACCGCCCAGGGCGAGCACGTGCTGCGTAGCCGCCTGCTGGGCCGCTTCAACCTCAGCAACGTGCTGGCCGCAGTCGGCACGCTGCTGGCGCTGGACTATCCGCTGGACGACATTCTCAAGGTGATGCCGCAGCTGGAAGGCCCGCTGGGTCGCATGCAGCGCCTGGGTGGCGGCAAGCAGCCGCTGGTGGTGGTCGACTACGCCCACACCCCGGACGCCCTCGACAAAGTGCTGCAGGCGCTGCGCCCGCACGCCAAGGGCGAGCTGCTGTGCCTGTTCGGCTGTGGCGGCGACCGTGACCGTGGCAAGCGCCCGCTGATGGCCGAAGTGGCCGAACGCCTGGCCGACCGCGTGCTGGTCACTGATGACAACCCGCGCAGCGAAGAGCCCCAGCAGATTTTCGCTGACATTCGCCCTGGCTTCAGCGCGGCTGCCCGGGTTGAATTCGTCTCGGGCCGTGGCCCGGCCATTGCCCAGCTGATCGCCCAGGCCAACGCCGACGACGTGGTGGTGCTGGCCGGCAAGGGGCACGAGGATTATCAGGAAATCAACGGTCAGCGCCTGGCCTTCTCCGACCTGGAAGAAGCCGCCAGGGCCCTGGCCACCTGGGAGGTGGACCATGCTTAAGCCCATGTCCCTGGCAGAACTGCTCAAACCGCTGGCTGCGCGTTTGCATGGCCAGGATGTGCAATTTGACGGCGTCAGCATCGACAGCCGCGCCATCACGGCGGGCCAGTTGTTCGTGGCGCTGACCGGCCCCAACTTCGATGGCCACGACTACCTGGCCGACGTGGCGGGCAAGGGCGCTGTCGCGGCCCTGGTGGAGCGTGAAATGCCGGGCGTCGAACTGCCGCAACTGGTGGTTGCCGACTGCCGCGCGGCGCTGGGCCAGTTGGGCGCGCTGAACCGTGCCCGCTTCACCCGCCCGGTGGCCGCCATTACCGGTTCCAGCGGCAAGACCACGGTCAAGGAGCTGCTGGCCGGCATCCTGCGTACCCAGGGCGACGTCCTGGCCACCCGTGGCAACCTCAACAATGACCTGGGCGCGCCGCTGACCCTGCTTGAACTGGCCCCGCAGCACACCGCGGCGGTCATCGAGCTGGGCGCCTCGCGCCTGGGCGAAATTGCCTACACCGTCGGGCTGACCAAACCCCACGTGGCCATCCTCAACAACGCCGGTACTGCCCACGTGGGCGAGTTTGGCGGGCCGGAAAAAATCGTCGAGGCCAAGGGCGAAATCATCGACGGCCTGGCCGCCGATGGCACGGCGGTGCTCAACCTGGACGACAAGGCGTTCGGCATCTGGCACAGCCGTGCCGGCGCGCGCCGCGTGCTCAGCTTTGCCTTGAGCAACAGCGCCGCCGACTTCCACGCCAGCGATATCAGCGCTGATGAGCGTGGCTGCCCGGGCTTCAACCTGCATGGCCTGCAGGGTACCGCGCGGGTCCAGCTGAACCTGCTGGGCACCCACAACGTGCAGAACGCCCTGGCCGCCGCCGCCGCCGCCCATGCCTTTGGCCTGGGCGCCGACGACATCGCGCGTGGCCTGGCCAGCGTGCAGCCGGTCAAAGGCCGCACCGTGGCCCAGGTCACCCCCGACGGGTTGCGTGTAATTGACGATACATACAACGCAAACCCCACCTCAATGTGCGCCGCCATTGATATACTCGCCGGCTTTTCCGGCCGCACCGTCCTGGTGCTCGGAGACATCGGCGAACTGGGGCAATGGGCAGAAGAAGGGCATCGGCAAGTGGGCGAATACGCCCTCGGCAAGGTCGACGCCCTGTACGCCGTGGGGCCGAACATGCTTCACGCAGTGAACGCATTCGGCGCCAATGCACGCCATTTCGGCACACAACTTGACCTGATCGCAGCGCTCGGCGCCGAGAAGGCCAGGCACACCACTATTTTGATCAAGGGTTCGCGCAGCGCTGCGATGGAAAACGTCGTGGCGGCCTTGTGCGGTTCCAGCGGGGAGAAACATTAATGCTGCTGCTGCTGGCGGAGTATCTGCAACAGTTCTACAAAGGCTTCGCGGTCTTTCAGTACCTGACCCTGCGCGGGATCCTGGGTGTGCTGACCGCGCTGTCGCTGGCCCTGTTCCTGGGCCCATGGATGATTCGTACCCTGCAGATTCGTCAGATCGGCCAGGCCGTGCGCAATGACGGCCCCGAATCGCACCTGAAAAAATCCGGCACCCCCACCATGGGCGGCGCGCTGATCCTGTCGGCCATCGGCGTCAGCACCCTGCTGTGGGCTGACCTGACCAACCGCTACGTGTGGACCGTGCTGCTGGTGACCCTGCTGTTTGGTGGCATCGGCTGGGTTGACGACTACCGCAAGGTCATCGAGAAGAACTCGCGCGGCCTGCCAAGCCGCTGGAAGTATTTCTGGCAGTCGGTGTTCGGCCTGGGCGCTGCGATCTTCCTGTACGCCACCGCGCCAAGCGCCGTGGAAACCACGCTGATCATCCCGATGTTCAAGGACGCCAGCATCTACCTGGGCGTTGGCTTCGTGGTGCTGACCTACTTCGTCATCGTCGGCTCCAGCAACGCGGTGAACCTCACCGACGGCCTGGATGGCCTGGCGATCATGCCGACGGTGATGGTAGGCGGCGCCCTGGGCATCTTCTGCTACCTGTCGGGCAACGTGAAGTTCGCCGACTACCTGCTGATCCCCTACGTGCCGGGCGCCGGCGAGCTGATCGTGTTCTGCGGCGCCCTGATCGGTGCCGGCCTGGGCTTCCTGTGGTTCAACACCTACCCGGCCCAGGTGTTCATGGGTGACGTTGGTGCGCTGGCCCTGGGCGCGGCGCTGGGCACCATTGCCGTCATCGTTCGCCAGGAAATCGTGCTGTTCATCATGGGCGGCGTGTTCGTGATGGAAACGTTGTCAGTGGTCATTCAGGTGGCCTCTTTCAAACTGACCGGTCGCCGCGTGTTCCGCATGGCGCCGATCCACCACCACTTTGAACTCAAGGGCTGGCCCGAGCCGCGCGTGATCGTCCGTTTCTGGATCATCACCGTGATCCTGGTGCTGGTCGGCCTTGCCACATTGAAACTGAGGTAGAACGAGTGTCCCTGATCGCTTCTGACCAATTCCGCATCGTTGTCGGCCTCGGCAAGAGCGGCATGTCCCTGGTGCGCTTCCTGGCGCGCCGGGGCATTGCCTTTGCCGTGGCCGACACGCGCGAGAATCCGCCGGAGCTGGCGACGCTGCGTCGTGACTACCCGCAGGTGGAAGTGCGCTGTGGCGAGCTGGACGTGGAATTCCTGTGCCGCGCCAGCGAGCTGCTGGTCAGCCCCGGCCTGGCCCTGGCCACGCCTGCGCTGCAGCAGGCCGCTGCCCGTGGCGTGCGGCTGTCGGGTGACATCGAGCTGTTCGCGCGTAACGCGCAGGCGCCCATCGTCGCCATCAGCGGCTCCAACGCCAAGAGCACCGTGACCACCCTGGTGGGCGACATGGCCGCTGCCGCGGGCAAGCGCGTCGCCGTGGGCGGCAACCTCGGTACGCCGGCGCTGGACCTGCTGGCCGACGACGTCGAGCTGTACGTGCTGGAGCTGTCGAGCTTCCAGCTGGAGACCACCGACCAGCTCAACGCCGAAGTGGCCACCGTGCTGAACATCAGCGAAGACCACATGGACCGCTACAGCGGCCTGCCAGCGTACCACCTGGCCAAGCACCGGATCTTCCGTGGCGCCCGCCAGGTGGTCTACAACCGCCAGGACGCGCTGACCCGGCCGTTGATGGGCGAGGGCCTGCCATGCTGGACCTTCGGCCTCAACAAGCCTGACTTCAAGGCCTTCGGCCTGCGCGAAGAGAACGGCCAGAAGTACCTGGCGTTCGAATTCCAGAACCTGATGCCGGTCAGTGAACTGAAGATCCGCGGCTCGCACAACCAGGCCAATGCCCTGGCCGCCCTGGCCCTGGGCCACGCGGTGGGCCTGCCGTTCGAGCCGATGCTGGCCACCCTGCGCACCTTCGCCGGCCTGGCGCACCGCTGCCAATGGCTGCGCGAGCGTGACGGTGTCAGCTACTACGACGATTCCAAGGCCACCAACGTCGGTGCTGCGCTGGCCGCCATCGAAGGCCTGGGCGCCGACATCGACGGCAAGCTGGTGCTGGTCGCCGGCGGTGATGGCAAGGGTGCCGACTTCTCCGGCCTCAAGGCCCCGGTGGCGGCCCACTGCCGCGCCGTGGTGCTGCTGGGCCGCGACGCCGAGCTGATCGCCGCTGTGCTGGGCGATGAGGTGCCACTGGTGCGCGTCAAGACCCTGGACGAAGCCGTGACTCAATGCGCCGCCCTGGCCCAGCCCGGCGATGCCGTGCTGTTGTCGCCAGCCTGCGCGAGCCTGGACATGTTCAAGAACTACGAAGAGCGTGGGCGCCTGTTCGCCCAGGCCGTGGAGGGCTTGTCATGATCTTTGGCGTGATCAAGCCGTACCCGTCGCCGCTGATTACCGGCCGCGGCATCGACGTCGACTTCCCGATGCTGGCCGGCTGCCTCGCGCTGCTGGGCCTGGGCCTGGTGATGATCACCTCGGCGTCGTCCGAAGTGGCCGCCGTGCAATCGGGCAACCCGCTGTACATGATGATCCGCCACCTGGTGTACCTGGTGTTGGGCCTGGGCGCCTGTGGCGTGACCATGATGATTCCCATCGCCACCTGGCAGCGCCTGGGCTGGCTGATGCTGATCGGCGCCTTCGGCTTGCTGGTGCTGGTGCTGGTGCCCGGCATTGGCCGCGAGGTGAACGGTTCCATGCGCTGGATCGGTTTCAGCGCCTTCAACGTGCAGCCTTCCGAGATCGCCAAGGTGTTCGTGGTGATCTTCCTGTCCGGCTACCTGATTCGCCAGCAGAAGGAAGTGCGCGAGACCTGGATGGGCTTCTTCAAGCCGTTCATCGTGCTGCTGCCCATGGCAGTGCTGCTGCTGATGGAGCCCGACTTCGGTGCCACCGTGGTCATGATGGGCGCCGCGGCGGCCATGCTGTTCCTGGGTGGCGTAGGCCTGTTCCGCTTCGCCCTGATGGTGGTGCTGGCCGTGGCCGCGGTGTTCATCCTGGTGCAGGCGCAGCCGTACCGCATGGCGCGCCTGACCACCTTCACCGACCCCTGGGCCGACCAGTTCGGTTCCGGCTACCAGTTGACCCAGGCGCTGATCGCCTTTGGTCGCGGCGGCTGGCTGGGCGCAGGCCTGGGCAACAGCGTGCAGAAGCAGTTCTACCTGCCCGAAGCGCACACCGACTTCGTGTTCTCGGTATTGGCCGAGGAACTGGGCGTGGTCGGCTCGCTGTGCACCGTGGCGCTGTTCGTGTTCGTGTGTATTCGCGGCATGTACATCGGCGTCTGGGCCGAGCGTTCCAAGCAGTTCTTCGCCGCCTACATGGCGTATGGCCTGTCGTTCCTGTGGATCGGCCAGTTCCTGATCAACATCGGCGTGAACGTCGGCCTGCTGCCCACCAAGGGCCTGACCCTGCCGTTCCTCAGCTACGGGGGCAGTTCGCTGGTGATCTGCTGTGCCTGCCTGGGCTTGCTGCTGCGCATCGAATGGGAGAGCCGCACGCACCTGGGCAGTGAGGAAACCGAGTTCAACGAGAGCGACTTCGCAGAGGAGCCAGCCCGTGGCCGGTAACGTATTGATCATGGCAGGCGGCACCGGCGGGCATGTGTTCCCGGCGCTGTCCTGCGCCCGTGAGTTCCAGGCCCGTGGCTACACCGTGCACTGGCTGGGCACCCCGCGCGGCATCGAGAACGAACTGGTGCCGCAGGCAGGCCTGCCGCTGCACCTGATCAACGTTGCCGGGCTGCGTGGCAAGAGCAAGCTGTCGCTGCTCAAGGCGCCGTTCGTGCTGGTACGCGCGCTGCTGCAGGCGCGCAAGGTGATGCGCCAGCTCAAGCCTGTGTGCGTGGTCGGCTTCGGTGGCTACGTCACCGGCCCCGGCGGCCTGGCCGCGCGCCTGTGCGGCGTGCCGGTGATCGTCCACGAGCAGAACGCCGTGGCCGGTACCGCCAACCGCCTGCTGGCGCCGCTGGCCGCGCGTATCTGCGAGGCCTTCCCGAACACCTTCGGTGCCTCGGCCAAGCGCCGCACCACCGGCAACCCGGTGCGCCCCGAGCTGTTCCTGGAAACCCCGCGCCAGGCCCTGGCCGGGCGCAGGCCGCGCCTGCTGATCACCGGTGGCAGCCTGGGCTCCGAGCCGTTGAACAAACTGATTCCCGCCGCACTGGCACTGGTGCCCGAGGCCATTCGCCCCGAGGTGTTCCACCAGAGCGGCAAGCAACACGATGAAGTCACCGCCCAGCGTTACCGCGAGGCAGGGATCGAGGCGCAAGTGGCGCCGTTCATCAAGGACATGGCCCAGGCCTATGGCTGGGCCGACATGGTGGTGTGCCGCGCAGGCGCGCTGACCGTCAGCGAGCTGGCCGCAGCCGGCCTGGCCTCGGTGCTGGTGCCCCTGCCGCACGCAATCGACGACCACCAGACCCGCAACGCCGAATATCTGGCCCGTGAAGGCGCTGCCTTCCTGATGCCACAAGCGACAACCGGCGCAGCCGAGCTGGCTGAACGCCTGAACGAGGTTTTGATGCAACCGGAAAAACTCAACACCATGGCGAGCACCGCACGCCGCCTGGCCAAGCCCGATGCAACCCGTACCGTCGTCGACGTCTGCCTGGAGGTGGCCCATGGTTGAGAATCAGAAAGCCATGCCACAACCGGAAATGCGCCGCATCCGTCGCATCCACTTCGTCGGCATCGGCGGCGTGGGCATGTGCGGCATCGCCGAAGTGCTGCTGAACCTGGGTTACCAGGTGTCGGGTTCCGACCTCAAGGCGTCGCCGGTCACCGAGCGCCTGCAGTCGTTTGGCGCGCAGATCTTCATCGGCCACCGTGCCGAGAACGCCGCCACCGCCGACGTGCTGGTAGTCTCCAGCGCCGTGAACACCTCCAACCCGGAAGTGGCCACCGCGCTTGAGCGCCGCATTCCGGTAGTGCCGCGTGCCGAGATGCTGGCCGAGCTGATGCGCTACCGTCACGGCATCGCCGTGGCCGGCACCCACGGCAAGACCACCACCACCAGCCTGATCGCCTCGGTGTTCGCCGCTGGTGGCCTGGACCCGACGTTTGTCATCGGTGGCCGCCTGAACGCCGCCGGCACCAACGCGCAACTGGGCACCAGCCGCTACCTGATCGCCGAAGCCGATGAAAGCGACGCCAGCTTCCTGCACCTGCAGCCGCTGGTGGCCGTGGTCACCAACATCGACGCCGACCACATGGCCACCTACGGGGGCGACTTCAACAAGCTGAAGAAAACCTTCGTCGACTTCCTCCACAACCTGCCGTTCTACGGCCTGGCCGTGGTGTGCCTGGACGACCCGGTGGTGCGCGAGATCCTGCCGCAGATCGCCCGTCCGACCCTGACCTACGGTGTCAGCGAAGAAGCCGATGTGCGCGCCATCAACATCCGCCAGGAAGGCATGCTGACCTACTTCACCGTGCTGCGCCGCGACCGCGAGCCGCTGAACGTGTCGGTGAACATGCCCGGCAACCACAACGTGCTCAACGCCTTGGCCACCATCGCCATTGCCACTGACGAAGGTGTCACCGACGAGGCCATCGTGCAGGGCCTGTCGGGCTTCCAGGGTGTGGGCCGACGCTTCCAGGTGTACGGCGAACTGCCGGTGGACGGCGGCAGCGTGATGCTGGTCGACGACTACGGCCACCACCCGACCGAGGTAGCCGCGGTCATCCGCGCCGTGCGCGGCGGCTGGCCGGAGCGCCGCCTGGTGATGGTCTACCAGCCGCACCGCTACAGCCGTACCCGCGACCTGTACGACGATTTCGTCCAGGTGCTGGCCGACGCCAACGTGCTGCTGCTGATGGAAGTCTACCCGGCTGGCGAAGAGCCTATCCCGGGCGCGGACAGCCGCCAGCTGTGCCACAGCATCCGCCAGCGCGGCCAGCTCGACCCTATCTACATTGAACGCGGCGTGGAACTGGCCCCACTGGTCAAGCCACTGCTGCGTGCCGGCGACATCCTGCTGTGCCAGGGCGCCGGCGACATCGGCGGGCTCGCCCCGCAATTACTGAAAAGTCCGTTGTTCGCCGCTGACAAGGCCGGCGAGGGGAAATTGAAATGACAGCCAGCACCACTTCCTCCCTGCTATCGACCATTGCCCCGAAGGATTTCGGGCGCGTGGCCGTGCTTTACGGCGGCAAGAGCGCCGAGCGGGAGGTTTCGCTGAAATCCGGCGCCGCCGTGCTTGAAGCCCTGCAAGGCGCCGGCGTGGACGCCTTCGGCCTGGACGTGGGCGACGACCTGCTGGCGCGCCTGCAAAGCGAGAAAATCGACCGCGCCTTCGTCATCCTTCACGGCCGTGGCGGTGAAGACGGCAGCATGCAAGGCCTGCTGGAGTGCCTGGGCATCCCTTACACCGGCAGCGGCATCCTGGCGTCGGCCCTGGCGATGGACAAGCTGCGCACCAAGCAGGTGTGGCAAAGCCTGGGTCTTTCGACCCCGCACCACGCGGTTTTGGCCAGCGAGGCAGATTGTATTTCCGCAGGCGCGGAACTGGGCTTCCCTTTGATCGTCAAACCGGCCCATGAAGGTTCAAGTATCGGTATGGCCAAAGTGACCAGCGTCGAAGAATTGATCGGCGCATGGAAAGCGGCCAGCACCTACGATTCGCAAGTCCTGGTTGAGCAATGGATTCAAGGTCCGGAGTTCACCATTGCGACCCTGCGTGGCCAGGTTCTGCCGCCTATCGCCCTGGGCACCCCGCACACGTTCTACGACTACGACGCCAAATACGTGGCCAACGATACCCAGTATCGAATCCCGTGCGGCCTCGACGCCACCCGCGAACAAGAGCTGATCGACCTCACGGCCCGTGCCTGTGAAGCCGTCGGCATTGCCGGCTGGGCCCGCGTCGACGTCATGCAGGACGAGCAGGGGCGTTTCTGGCTGCTGGAAGTCAACACGGCCCCAGGCATGACCGACCACAGCCTGGTCCCCATGGCAGCTCGCGCTGCCGGCATCGATTTCCAGCAACTGGTGCTGGCGATCCTGGCCGACAGCGTAGAGGCGCGAGGGTAAACCCATGAACGGCGCGACGCTTCGTCATCAGCAACCCGTACCCGGCCGCAACAAGCCGGTGCCCCGTGGCGCCAGCCGCATGGTGGCCACCGAGCCCATGGGCACGCGGGTACGCAAGGCCAATTTCAGCTTCCTGAAGAAGCTGTTCTGGCCGGTGTTGCTGGTGGTGCTGGGCGTCGGTACCTACGAGGGCGCCATCTACCTGATGCCCTACGCCGACCGGCCGATCACCAAGATCAACGTGCAGGGCGACCTCAGCTACATCAGCCAGCAGGCGGTGCAGCAGCGCATCGCCCCGTACGTGGATTCGACATTCTTTACCATCGACCTGACCAGCATGCGCACCGAGCTTGAACAGATGCCGTGGATCGCCCACGCCGAAGTTCGCCGGGTGTGGCCTGACCAGGTGGTTATCCGGCTGGAAGAGCAGCTGCCCGTGGCCCGTTGGGGGGACTCGGCACTGCTCAACAACCAGGGTGAGGCGTTTGCGCCGCGCGAACTGGCCAACTACGAGCACCTGCCGCAGCTGGTGGGGCCGCAACGTGCCCAGCAGCAAGTGATGCAGCAGTACCAGGTGCTGAGCCAGATGCTGCGGCCCATGGGCTTCTCCATCGTGCGGCTGGAGCTGCGCGAGCGGGGCAGCTGGTTCCTCACCACCGGCGCAGGAAGCGCAGGTCCCGGCATCGAACTGTTGCTGGGGCGTGACCACCTCGTCGAGAAAATGCGCCGTTTCATTGCCATTTACGACAAAACACTGAAAGACCAGATCACGAATATCGCAAGCATCGACCTGCGCTACGCCAACGGCCTGGCCGTGGCCTGGCGTGATCAGAATGCGAAGCCGACGGCCCAAGCCGCCGTCGCGAAGAATTAAGAAGAGGCAGGACCATGGCAAACGTGCAAAGCGGGAAAATGATCGTCGGTCTGGACATCGGTACCTCCAAAGTGGTGGCGCTGGTGTGCGAAGTCGCGGATGACGGTTCGCTGGATATCGTCGGGATCGGTACCCACCCCTCGCGCGGCCTGAAGAAGGGCGTGGTGGTGAACATCGAGTCCACGGTGCAGTCGATCCAGCGCGCGGTGGAAGAGGCCCAGCTGATGGCGGGCTGCCGTATCCACTCGGCGTTCGTCGGCATCGCCGGCAACCACATCCGCAGCCTCAACTCCCACGGCATCGTCGCCATCCGCGACCGCGAAGTCAGCAGCGCCGACCTGGAGCGTGTGCTGGACGCCGCCCAGGCCGTGGCCATCCCGGCTGACCAGCGGGTCTTGCACACCCTGCCGCAGGACTACTCCATCGACAACCAGGAGGGCGTGCGCGAGCCCCTGGGCATGTCCGGCGTGCGCCTGGAAGCCAAGGTCCACGTGGTCACCTGCGCGGTCAACGCCGCCCAGAACATCGAGAAATGCGTGCGCCGCTGCGGTCTGGAAATCGACGACATCATCCTCGAACAACTGGCCTCGGCCTACTCGGTGCTGACCGACGACGAGAAAGAGCTGGGCGTGTGCCTGGTGGACATCGGTGGCGGTACCACCGACATCGCCATCTTCACCGAAGGCGCCATTCGCCACACCGCGGTGATCCCGATCGCGGGCGACCAGGTCACCAACGACATCGCCATGGCGCTGCGTACCCCGACCCAGTACGCCGAAGAGATCAAGATCCGCTACGCCTGCGCCCTGGCCAAGCTGGCCGGCGCCGGCGAGACCATCAAGGTGCCGAGCGTGGGCGACCGTCCGCCGCGCGAACTGTCGCGCCAGGCCCTGGCTGAGGTGGTGGAGCCGCGCTACGACGAGCTGTTCACCCTGATCCAGGCCGAACTGCGTCGCAGCGGCTACGAAGACCTGATCCCTGGCGGCATCGTGCTGACCGGTGGCACGTCGAAGATGGAAGGCGCGGTCGAATTGGCCGAAGAGATTTTCCACATGCCGGTGCGCCTGGGCGTACCGCATTCGGTTCGCGGGTTGGCAGATGTCGTGCGCAACCCGATTTACTCGACCGGCGTGGGCCTGCTGATGTACGGGCTGCAAAAGCAGAACGATGGCACCACCCTGACCGGCCTGAGTAACAGCAACAGCTACGGCGATGAACCCAAGGCACCTGTGCTGGAAAGATTGAAACGTTGGGTTCAAGGCAACTTCTAGGTTTCAGATTTAAAGCTTCAAAGGCAGTAGTAGGCGCTAAAACTAGAGAAAGGAGAGGGAACATGTTCGAACTTGTAGACAACATCCCGCAAAGCCCGGTAATCAAAGTTATCGGTGTGGGTGGTGGCGGCGGCAACGCGGTCAATCACATGGTCAAGAGCAACATCGAAGGCGTCGAGTTCATCTGCGCCAACACCGATGCTCAAGCCCTCAAGAACATTGGTGCGCGCACCATCCTGCAACTGGGCACCGGCGTGACCAAGGGCCTGGGCGCTGGCGCCAACCCTGAAGTGGGCCGCCAGGCAGCCCTGGAAGACCGCGAGCGTATCGCCGAAGTGCTGGTGGGTACCAACATGGTCTTCATCACCACCGGCATGGGCGGTGGTACCGGTACCGGTGCTGCGCCCATCATCGCCGAAGTGGCGAAGGAAATGGGCATCCTGACCGTTGCGGTCGTGACGCGTCCGTTCCCGTTCGAAGGCCGCAAGCGCATGCAGATCGCCGACGAAGGCATTCGCGCGCTGTCGGAAAGCGTCGACTCGTTGATCACCATTCCCAACGAGAAGCTGCTGACCATCCTGGGCAAGGACGCAAGCCTGCTGTCCGCGTTCGCCAAGGCTGACGATGTACTGGCCGGTGCCGTTCGCGGTATCTCCGACATCATCAAGCGCCCGGGCATGATCAACGTCGACTTTGCCGACGTTCGCACTGTCATGAGCGAAATGGGCATGGCGATGATGGGTACCGGCTGCGCCAGCGGTCCGAACCGTGCGCGTGAAGCGACCGAGGCGGCCATCCGCAACCCGCTGCTCGAAGACGTCAACCTGCAGGGCGCCCGCGGCATCCTGGTGAACATCACCGCAGGTCCTGACCTGTCGCTGGGTGAATACTCCGACGTGGGTAGCATCATCGAAGCGTTCGCCTCCGACCACGCCATGGTCAAGGTCGGTACCGTAATCGACCCGGACATGCGCGACGAGCTGCACGTGACCGTGGTTGCCACGGGCCTGGGCGCGAAGATCGAGAAGCCGGTGAAGATCATCGACAACACCCTGCAGGCCGCCGCCCAGCAAGCCGCTGTGCAAGCGCCCGCTCGTCAGGAACTGCCGTCGGTGAACTACCGTGACCTGGACCGTCCTACCGTGATGCGCAACCAGGCACACGCAGGCGCGGCACAGGCTGCCAAACTTAACCCGCAAGACGATCTGGACTACCTGGACATCCCGGCATTCCTGCGTCGTCAGGCTGATTGATGGAATTTATCAGGGCTATGAAGGTGATTGGTGTTCAGCAAAGGCCGGGTCTGCTATTATCGCCAGCCTTTGTTGATACCAGTTCGCAATTTGCGCTGAAGCGGCCAATGCCATGATTAAACAACGCACCCTGAAGAATATTATCCGTGCCACCGGTGTCGGCCTGCACTCTGGGGAGAAGGTATACCTGACTCTCAAGCCTGCACCCGTGGATACTGGCATCGTTTTCTGTCGTGCCGACCTGGATCCAATGGTGCAGATTCCTGCGCGTGCGGAAAACGTCGGCGAGACCACGATGTCGACCACTCTGGTCAACGGCGATACCAAGGTAGACACGGTTGAGCACTTGCTCTCGGCCATGGCTGGCCTGGGCATCGATAACGCCTACGTCGAGCTCTCCGCGTCCGAAGTCCCGATCATGGATGGTAGTGCAGGACCCTTCGTATTCCTGATTCAATCTGCCGGCCTGGAAGAACAGGACGCAGCCAAGAAATTCATCCGCATCCTGCGCGAAGTGACTGTGGAAGATGGCGACAAGCGCGCCACTTTCGTGCCATTCGACGGGTTCAAGGTGAGCTTCGAGATCGATTTCGATCACCCTGTGTTCCGCAACCGCACCCAAAGTGCAAGCGTCGACTTCTCCAGCACGTCCTTCGTGAAGGAAGTCAGCCGCGCCCGTACCTTTGGTTTCATGAGTGACATCGAGTACCTGCGCAAGCACAACCTCGCACTCGGCGGCAGCGTTGAAAACGCTATCGTGGTCGACAAGGACGGCGTGCTGAACGAAGACGGTCTTCGCTACGAAGACGAATTCGTCAAGCACAAGATCCTCGACGCCATCGGTGACCTCTACCTGCTGGGCAACAGCCTGATTGGTGAGTTCCGTGGCTTCAAGTCCGGCCATGCGCTGAACAACCAGCTCCTGCGCAAGCTCATCGAGCAGAAGGATGCCTGGGAAGTGGTGACATTCGAAGATGCCAGCACGGCACCGATCTCTTACATGCGTCCCGTGGCGGCAGTGTAAGTCGAACACTCTCTTCTCTAGATGTTATTGAGGCCACCTTCGGGTGGCCTTTTTTATGCCCGCCAATCAGGCCTTGGGCTTGCCCGCATGCGCTGCCAGGCGCTCCAGGGCGGCGCGCAGGTTGGGGTCGGTGATGCCTTCGGCGGTGGACTGGATATTTTCCGCCGACTGCGCCGACAGGTCGATGCTGCGGCTACCGGTGCTGCTCTGCACCGTGGGTGGCTGCACCTTGAACAGGATGCGCGTCAGGCTGGCGAATTCCGCCAGGGCCTGCAGGTCGCGCTGCAGGCGCTTCTGCTGGTAGCGCAGGCGTGTGGCCCAATGGCCATCAGTGACAATTAGCAGCAGGCAACCTTCACGCCAGGACGCCACGTAGCAGTGTGGGCGGGCGGCCGGCTGCAATTGGCTTTCGAACAGCCGTTGCAGGTGGGACAGGCGCTGGGCCTGGCTGAACAGGGCCTTGAGGGGCTTGGCTTCGCGCAGCAAAACGCCGGGCGCCCGGGCGGGGAGGGGGCGGAAGGCCATAGGGGAAACCTGAAGTTACAGAGCCGCCATGGTAGCAGAAAGCGCCCGATTCAAGCCGCAATACCCTGACCGGTTACATAACTTCTGCACCTGATGGGTTGAAGTTGGGAAAAAAGCCCTTATTGTAAAAAAGCCCCGTCAAAGCGCTGTGCCAGCATCGTGGAAATAACGCCACTTTCCTCCTCGCCGTTTCCGGGTAGAATGCTCGTTCGCATGCGGCCATGAGGGCTGCACGGGCGACTCACGGGGCCGCCCTCCATCCCTACGTGTGGAAGATCCTGCCGATATGTTTGCGCCTTTGTTAAAGAAACTTTTTGGAAGCAAGAACGAGCGTGAAGTCAAGCGCATGCTCAAGACGGTACAGATCGTCAATGCCTTCGAAGAGCAAATGGTGGCCCTCTCGGACGAGCAGCTGCGCGCCAAGACCGAAGAGTTCAAGGCCCGCCTGGCAAAAGGCGAGACCCTCGACAAGCTTCTGCCAGAAGCCTTTGCGGTGTGCCGCGAAGCGGGCAAGCGTGTCATGGGCATGCGCCACTTCGACGTCCAGCTCATTGGTGGCATGACGCTGCATGAAGGCATGATCGCCGAAATGCGCACCGGTGAGGGCAAGACTTTGGTCGCAACCCTGGCCGTGTACCTCAATGCACTGTCCGGCAAGGGCGTGCACGTGGTCACCGTGAACGACTACCTCGCCCGCCGGGACGCCAACTGGATGCGCCCGCTGTACGAATTCCTCGGCCTGACCGTGGGCGTCGTCACGCCTTTCGCGCCGCCTGAGGAAAAGCGTGCCGCCTACGCCGCCGACATCACCTACGGCACCAACAACGAGTTCGGTTTCGACTACCTGCGCGACAACATGGCGTTCAGCCTGGAAGAGAAATTCCAGCGCGAGCTGAATTTCGCCGTGATCGACGAAGTTGACTCCATCCTCATCGACGAAGCCCGTACCCCGCTGATCATCTCCGGCCAGGCCGAGGACAGCTCCAAGCTGTACACCGAGATCAACCGCCTGATCCCGCGCCTGGAGCAGCACATCGAGGAAGTGGAAGGCGAGGTCACCAAGGCCGGTCACTACACCATCGACGAGAAATCGCGCCAGGTGGAGATGAACGAAGCCGGTCACCAGTTCGTCGAGGAAATGCTTACCCAGGTCGGCCTGCTGGCCGAGGGCGAAAGCCTGTACTCGGCGCACAACCTGGGCCTGCTGACCCACGTCTACGCCGGCCTGCGCGCCCACAAGCTGTTCCACCGCAACGTGGAATACATCGTCCAGGACGGTCAGATCCTGCTGGTCGACGAGCACACCGGCCGTACCATGCCGGGCCGTCGCCTGTCCGAAGGCCTGCACCAGGCCATCGAGGCCAAGGAAAACCTGAACATCCAGGCCGAAAGCCAGACCCTGGCGTCGACCACGTTCCAGAACTACTTCCGCCTGTACAACAAGCTGTCCGGCATGACCGGTACGGCTGACACCGAGGCGTTCGAGTTCCACCAGATCTACACCCTGTCGGTCATGGTGATTCCGCCGAACAAGCCGCTGGCGCGCAAGGACTTCAACGACCTGGTCTACCTGACCGCGGACGAGAAGTACGCCGCCATCGTCACCGATATCAAGGAAAGCATGGCCCAGGGGCGCCCGGTGCTGGTCGGTACGGCCACCATCGAAACCTCCGAGCACATGTCCAACCTGCTCAACCAGGAAGGCATCGAGCACAAGGTGCTCAACGCCAAGTTCCACGAGAAGGAAGCCGAGATCATCGCCCAGGCCGGCCGCCCGGGTGCGCTGACCATCGCCACCAACATGGCCGGTCGTGGTACCGACATCCTGCTGGGCGGCAACTGGGAAGTGGAAGTCGCTTCGCTGGACAACCCTACCCCCGAGCAGATCGCCCAGATCAAGGCCGACTGGCAGAAACGTCACCAGCAGGTGCTGGAGTCCGGCGGCCTGCACGTGATCGCTTCCGAGCGCCACGAATCGCGCCGTATCGACAACCAGCTGCGTGGCCGTGCCGGCCGTCAGGGTGATACCGGTTCGAGCCGCTTCTACCTGTCGCTGGAAGACAGCCTGATGCGTATCTTCGCCTCTGACCGGGTGAAGAACTTCATGAAGGCCCTGGGCATGCAGTCCGGCGAGGCCATCGAGCACCGCATGGTCACCAACGCCATCGAGAAGGCCCAGCGCAAGGTAGAAGGCCGCAACTTCGATATCCGCAAGCAATTGCTGGAGTTCGACGACGTTGCCAACGAACAGCGTAAAGTCATCTACCACATGCGCAACAGCCTGCTGGCCGCGCAGAACATTGGCGACACCATCGCCGAGTTCCGCCAGGAAGTCCTCGACAGCACCGTCAGCGCCCACATCCCGCCACAGTCGCTGCCCGAGCAGTGGGACGTGGCTGGCCTGGAAGCCGCCCTGCTGAACGATTTCGGCGTGAAGCTGCCAATCCAGCAGTGGCTGGACGAAGACGACCACCTGTACGAGGAAACCCTGCGCGAGAAGCTGCTGGCCGAACTGCTGGAGGCTTACAACGAGAAGGAAGAGCAGGCCAGCGCCGATGCCCTGCGTACCTTCGAGAAGCAGATCCTGCTGCGCGTGCTCGACGACCTGTGGAAAGATCACCTGCAGACCATGGATCACCTGCGTCACGGTATCCACCTGCGTGGCTACGCCCAGAAGAACCCGAAGCAGGAGTACAAGCGCGAGTCGTTCACCCTGTTCCAGGAACTGCTGGACTCGATCAAGCGCGACACGATCCGCGTGCTGTCGCACGTGCAGGTACGTCGCGAAGATCCGGCCGAGGAAGAAGCACGCCTGCGCCGCGAGGCCGAGGAACTGGCCGCGCGCATGCAGTTCGAGCACGCCGAGGCACCTGGCCTCGAAGCGCCGCAGCTGGTAGCCGAAGAGGGCGAAGACGTAGCCCTGGCCGCCGCCCCTGTGCGCAACGACCAGAAGCTGGGCCGCAACGAACTGTGCTGGTGTGGTTCGGGCAAGAAGTTCAAGCACTGTCACGGCCAGATCAACTGACGATCCGGCTTTGACCTGAAACATCCGCGCCGCGACCGGCTTCAGCCGTCGCGGCGTTTTTCCATCGTTAGCGCCGTGTGCTGGAACACGGCGTCCGTCTTTGCAGGAGTGTTCACATGGCTGTTGGTCTGGGTCCTTTGCCAACTTTGCACCCGGTGGCTGGTTTCGAGCTTGGCATCGCTTCGGCGGGCATCAAGCGCCCTGGGCGCAAGGACGTGGTGGTAATGCGCTGCGCCGAAGGTTCGAGCGTGGCTGGCGTCTTCACCCTGAATGCGTTCTGCGCCGCGCCGGTGATCATCGCCAAGCAGCGCGTGCAGGGCACCGTGCGTTACCTGCTGACCAACACCGGCAACGCCAACGCCGGCACCGGTGAGCCTGGCCTGGTGGCCGCCGAGCGCACCTGCGCAAGCCTGGCCAAGCTGGCTGGCGTCGACGCCAGCGCGGTGTTGCCGTTCTCCACCGGGGTTATCGGCGAGCCGCTGCCGGTCGAGAAAATCGAAGGCGCCCTGCAGGCCGCCCTGGACGACCTGTCCGTGGACAACTGGGCCGCTGCCGCCACTGGCATCATGACCACTGACACCCTGCCCAAGGGCGCCAGCCGTCAGTTCGTGATCGATGGCGTCACCGTCACCGTCACCGGCATTTCCAAGGGCGCGGGCATGATCCGCCCGAACATGGCCACCATGCTCGGCTACATCGCCACCGACGCCAAGGTCGCCCCGGCTGTACTCAAGGACCTGATCCTGGACGGTGCCAACAAGTCGTTCAACCGCATCACCATCGACGGTGACACCTCCACCAACGACTGCTGCATGCTGATTGCCACCGGCCAGGCCAACCTGCCGGAAGTCACCGAAGCCCGTGGCGCGCTGTTCGACGCCCTGAAAAAGGCCGTGTTCGAGGTGTGCATGGAAGTGGCCCAGGCCATCGTCCGTGACGGCGAAGGCGCCACCAAGTTCGTCACCGTGCAGGTGAACGGCGGTGGCAACCACCAGGAATGCCTGGACGTTGGCTACGCCGTGGCGCATTCGCCGCTGATCAAGACCGCGCTGTTCGCTTCCGACCCCAACTGGGGCCGCATCCTGGCTGCCGTCGGCCGTGCCGGCGTGCCAGAACTGGACGTGAGCAAGATCGACGTGTACCTGGGCGAAGTGTGCATCGCCAGCCGTGGCGGCCGTTCGGCCACCTACACCGAAGAGCAGGGCTCGGCGGTGATGGCGCGCGAGGAAATCACCATTCGCATCGAGCTGGGCCGTGGTGACTGCAGCGAAACCATCTGGACCACCGACCTGTCCCACGAATACGTGAAGATCAACGCCGAATACCGCACGTAACGAGTGTCTGCGGGAGCTGGCTTGCCAGCTCCCGCAGTCCATCTGGAGGTACCGTGAAACGCATTCATGTAGCCGCCGCGGTCATCCGTGGCGCTGACAACCGTATCCTCATCGCCCGCCGTGCCGACACCCAGCACCAGGGCGGCCTGTGGGAGTTCCCCGGCGGCAAGGTGGAAGAGGGCGAAAGCGTGCGCGCCGCCCTGGGCCGCGAACTGGCCGAGGAACTGGGCATTACCGTGACCGCGGCGCGCCCGTTGATCAAGGTGCAGCACGACTACCCGGACAAGCAGGTGCTGCTGGACGTGTGGGAAGTCTCGGCCTTCACCGGCGAGCCCCATGGCGCCGAGGGCCAGCCGTTGGCCTGGGTCACGGCCCGTGAACTGCCCAACTATGAATTTCCCGAAGCCAACCGGCCGATCGTGAAGGCGGCGGGGCTGGCCAGCGAATACCTGATTACCCCCGGCGAGCTGGAAGGCCCCGAGCTGCTGCGTGGCATCCAGAAAGCCATCGCCAACGGTGCGCGGCTGGTGCAGCTGCGCGCGCCCAATGGCTACGACCCCAAGTACCGCGACCTGGCCGTGGACGCGGTGGGCCTGTGTGCCGGCAAGGCGCAGCTGATGCTCAAGGGCCCGCTGGAATGGTTGGGGGACTTTCCCTCGGCCGGTTGGCACCTGACCGCCGAACAGCTGCGCAAATACGCCAGCAAGGGCCGTCCTTTCCCGCGTGAGCGGCTGTTGGCGGCTTCCTGCCACAATGCCGAGGAGTTGGCGTTGGCGCAGCAGATGGGCGTCGATTTCGTCACCCTGTCGCCGGTGCAGACGACCCAGACGCACCCTGATGCCCAGCCGTTGGGTTGGCAGCAGGCTGGCGAACTGATCGAAGGCTTCAACTACCCGGTGTTCCTGCTGGGTGGCGTCGGCCCTGCCGACAAGCAGCGCGCCTGGGACCTCGGCGCCCAGGGTGTGGCCGGCATCCGCGCGTTCTGGCCCGGCGAATAACCCGTAGCAGCTGCCGCCAGGCTGCGTCAGGCCTCACCGCGTGAAACCTGTTTCAACGCGGCGGCTGGGACGCGGCCTGGGGCCGCTGCTACAGGCGGTCAGGGTTTTGCGGCGGGCTGCCAGAGGATCTCGGGTACGCCCTGGCGCCGCGCGATGATCCGCGCCGCCACGAACAGCAGGTCCGACAGCCGGTTGATGTAAGCCAAGCCCACACCCCCCAACGGCTCCACAGCATTCAAATGCTGGCACCGGCGCTCGGCACTGCGCGCCAGGCTCCGGCATACGTGTGCCTGGGCAATCAGCGTGGAGCCACCTGGCAGAATGAAATTCTCCAGCGGCCCCAGCTCCTCGTTCCATTCATCGATCACCTGCTCCAGCCGCTCCACTTCGGCTGCGTTCAGCGCCTGGTACGCCGGCATCGCCAGCTCGCCACCCAGGTCGAACAACCGGTGCTGGCACGGCGCCAAGGCCTCCAGCACCTCGCTCAGGCGCGAATCCTCGGCGCAGCCGGCCAGTAGCAGGCCCAGCTGGCTGTTGAGCGTGTCGACCTCACCAATGGCCTCCACGCGCGGGTGGTCCTTGCCTACGCGACGGCCGTCGCCCAGGCCGGTTTCGCCCTTGTCGCCAGTGCGGGTGTAGATCTTCGACAGGCGAAAGCCCATGGTTCAAGTCTCCGAGGTCAAGAGGGGAGTGGGGACGGTACTGGCCGTCAGCGGCAGGCGCAGGGTGAAGCAGGTGCCCAGCCCCGGCGTCGACTGCACTTCCATCTGGCCCTTGTGGTTGTTGGTGATGATGAAATAGGAAACCGAGAGCCCAAGGCCGGTGCCCTGGCCGATTTCCTTGGTGGTGAAGAACGGCTCGAACGTGCGCTTGCGCACTTGCTCGGGCATGCCGATGCCGTTGTCTTCCACCTGGATCTCGGCCCACGGCGGGTTCAGCCGTGTACGCAGGGTAATGCGCCCCGGTTCGCCGCCTTCAGGCCGCTGGTGAATGGCCTGGGCGGCGTTTTTCAGCAAGTTGAGCAGCACCTGCTCCAGCTCGTTGGCGGTGCCGGGCACCGGGCCCAGGTTGGGGTCGAACTGGCGGATGATGTTCTGGCCCTTGAAGTCGAAGCCAATGGCCAGGTCGAAGTCGTTGCCGGCGATTTCCACTGCCTGGTCAATCAGCGCCGGCAGGTCGCAGGGCGCCAGTTGGCGGTTGCTGCGGCGGCTGAAGCTGAGCATGTGGGTGACGATCTTCGCCGCGCGTGCGCCGGCTTGCTGGATGCCGTCCAGCAACTGCGGGATCTCGCGGGTGTGCAGGTAATGGTTCACCGTGGCCAGGTCGATGCCGGCCTCGGTGGCGGCCTCGACGTTGCGCGGCAGGTCGGGCGACAGGCGTCGGCGCACGTTCTGCACGTTGTGCAGGATGGCGCCCAGCGGGTTGTTGATCTCGTGGGCCATGCCGGCGGCCAGGCCGCCCACCGAGAGCATCTTCTCGGACTGCACCATCATCTCTTCCATGGACAGGCGCTGGCTGATGTCGTCGATACGTATCACCACGCCGCGCCCGGCGCCGCCCATCAGCGGGTAGAAGGTCAGGGCGTAGTGGTGGGCCACGTCGTCCTTCACCCAGGTCACGCGCTCGATCTTGGCCACGGTGTGGCGTTCAACGGTGGTCTTGAGCTGCGGCAGGAACGGTTTCAGCGGTTCGAACGCCAGGAATATGGGCTGGTTCAGGGCCTCGTCCAGGGGCGTGCCGGAAAGCGCGCTGGCCTCCTGGTTCCACTGGGTCACGTACAGTTGCTCGTCCAGGGCGATCAGCGCCGAGGGCATGGAGTCGATGATGCTGTTGAGGTAATTCTGGAACCCGGTGAGCTTCTTCTCGATCTTGCTGCGTACCTGCACTTCCAGTTCGAGCTTGCGGTTGGTGTGGCGGGTTTCCTCGGCCAGGGCCTGGGCCTGGTCATAGGCGGCCTGGGACTCGTCGCGGGCGCGCTTGAGCTGCTGCTCGCGGGCCTCGATGCGCGACAGCATGGTGTTGAAAGCCTCGGCCAGGCTGCCGATCTCGTCGTGGTTGCCGGGGCTGGCGCGCAGGGAGTAGTTCTCTTCGCGGGTAACCTGCCGTGACAGCTCTTCCAGGCGGTAGATGGGCTGGGTGATCAGCCGCTTGATCTGCCGGGCAATCACCAGCCACAGCAGCACGCTGAACACCAGGATGCCCAGGCTGGCGGTAAGGGTGCCGGTGTAGAAGGCCATGGGCAGTTCGCTGCTGGCGATCAGCAGCAGGTGGCCGGGCGGCTTGCCGCTGCGCGGCAGGTTCACCAGCTGAGTACTGCGGAACTCGGTCTGCCGCCATTTCTCGACGTTGCGGTAGTGCTCGGGCAGCTTCAGTTGCTGGCCGTGCTGGGTCTGCGCCAGCAGCGCGCCGTCGGTGTCATAGACTGCTGCGGCGCGCAGGGGGGAATAGCTGTTCAGCTCTTCCAGCAGCGCCTGCGCGCTTTGCGGCGAGTCCAGCGACTCGATGGCCAGGGCCGGGTTGGTGACCAGCTTGCCGATGGTCTGCAAGGCCTGGGGCGCCATGCTTTCCTGGGATATCCAGTAGGCGGCGCTGATGAAGGTGAGGTTGGCGACCAGCAGCACGGTGGTCAGCAGGACCAGCAGGGCAGCGAGCAGTTTCTGCCCCACCGGCAGGTTTTCGAGGCGCTGGCGCAATGGCATTGACGGTTCCGTCTTCCTGGAAAGGGCGTTCAACCTTGAGTGTATCAAAGCGTCGCGTGGCTCAGACGCTGGGCAGGCCCAAGGCCTGCAGGTGTTGGACCAGGCGCGCGTGCAGTTGTTGCAGGTGCGGCAGGCTGCGCTGGTGGCGCGCAGCGGCGGCGCAGGCGTAGCCCAGCAGGTAGCTGATCTCGGTGCGCCGGCCCTGGCGCACGTCCTGGTGCATGGACGAGAAGTTCGCTGCGGTGGCCTGGATCACCCGCAGCACTTCGCCGTGCAGGTCGCGCGCAGCTTCCGGCTGGCCGCAGTGCTCCAGCAACTCGGCAAGCTCTGCGCACAAGGTGGCAACCTGCGCCGGGTGTGCCTGCAGGCCGCCGTTGCGGCAGTCATGCAGCACGGTCAGCGGGTTGATGGCGCAGTTCAGCGCCAGCTTGCGCCACAGCCGGGTGAGGATGTCGGCGCTCCACTGGTGCGCAATGCCGGCGCCCGCCAGGTCGTCCAGCCACACGGGCGGGGTGGGGGCTGCCGGGTCACCCAGCCAGGTGAAGCCATGGCCGGCGAACGTCACGTGCCAGTCCTGGGAGCGGAACGCCCCTTCGGTGCTGGAGGCGAAGATGCAGCGCGCCTGGGGCACCGCAGCTGCCACCGCGTCCTGGCTGCCCAGGCCGTTCTGCAACAGGATGATCTCGGCGCCCGCCGCCAGCCGAGGTGCCAGGCGCGCCACCACGTGCTCGGCGTCATAGGCCTTGCAGGCCACCAGCAAACGCTGGATGGGCGCCTGGCTGTCGAAGGTTTCGGCGGGCAGCGGGTACTGGTGGCTGACGTCCTGTTCCACCAGGGTCAGGCCGCCGGCCGCCTGGTAGCTGCGCAGACGGGCGGCGTCGCGCAGTATCAGCGTCACCGGCAGGCCGTGGCGGGCCAGGCGGCAGGCCCACAGGGTGCCCAGGCTGCCGGCGCCCAGTACGTGCCAGGGCGTGCTCATGCGCTGCGCACCGGCAGGCGCCTGGCACTGACCAGGCCGCTGTCATAAGACTCGGCCAGCAGCGCGCGTGCCTCGTCGAACAGCGCTTGCGGGGTGTCGGGCAGGCTGTCGCGGTCGGCGCCGATCAGGCTGATGCCTGCCACCACCTCCACCGGCCCCGCGCTGGTGAGGAAGGCCTTGAGGTTGATGCCGTCATGCAGGCGCTTGAAGCTGCTGGGCGCGCATTCGCTCAGGTCCGGCGGCAGGGTCAGCAGCACGAAGTGCTGGTCGTCCAGCCGGCCCAGCACGTCCAGTGGCCGCACCATTTGCTGCAGGCGCCGGGCCACGCCCTGCAGCAGCTCGTCGTAGCCGTCGCTGCCGTGTTCGCGCTGCAGCTCGCCGGCGTTCTGCAGGCCTATCAACAGGTAGCACAGTGCGCCGCCGCGGGCCTGCACCTGGCGCAGGCTGTCGGTGAGCTTCTGCCGCAGGTAGCGGGCGTTGCCAAGGCCGGTGAGCGAGTCGACCAGGTTGCGTTGCTCCAGGCTGGCGATGTTCTGCCGCAGCAAACTGTTTTCCTGGCGCAGGCGCTGGATGATGTTGTGCAGCCGTTCGGCGGCCTGCAGGCGCGCGAGTAACTGCGCCGGCAGGGCCTGGGGGTGGATCACGTCGTCGATGCCAAGGTCTGCGGTCTCGTCCAGCAGCGCCGCCGGTGCCTGGTCGCTGACCAGCAGGATATAGGTGTAGTGCTCGCCCATTTCGTCGAACTGCCGCACGCGCGCCGCCAGGGCCAGGCCCGCTTCGCCTTCCACCAGCATCAGGCTGGCGGTCTGGCGCTCCTGGCGGGCCAGCACCTCGGCGTGGGTGCTGATGCTCAGGGCGTGACAACCGGCGTCACGCAGCTGCGCGGCCAGTGCCTCGGCGCGCGCGGGATCGTCATGGACCAGCACAATGCTCAGATTCGGGTTCGGCATACGTGACTCACGGGGGTGGGGAGACGACCTGCCGCTGCATGGTTCCAACTTCGAGCATGAAGGGGCGTTGTGCAATGCTGGCAACCGTTATAATGATCCGGCATTTTAACCGTCAAGCCAGGCGTGCTCCATCTGTACCGAGCTGCGCCGTTTTTTTTGGAGAAATTTACATGCCCTCGTTCGACGTAGTGTCCGAGCTGGACAAACACGAAGTCACCAACGCGGTCGAGAACGCCGTCAAGGAACTGGACCGTCGTTATGACCTGAAAGGCAAAGGCACCATCGAGTTCAAGGAACTGACCGTTACCCTGACCGCCGAGGCCGAATTCCAGCTGGAAGCCATGATCGAGATCCTCAAGCTGGCGCTGGTCAAGCGCAAGCTGGACGTGAAGTGCCTTGAAGTCAAGGACGCCTATGCCTCGGGCAAGGTGATGAAGCAGGAAGCCACCCTGCGCGAAGGTATCGACAAGGAGCTGGCGAAGAAAATCGTCGCCCACATCAAGGACGCCAAGCTCAAGGTACAGGCCGCCATCCAGGGCGAGCAGGTACGGGTTACCGGCAAGAAACGCGACGACCTGCAGGAAGCCATCGCGGCCCTGCGCGCCAAGGAATTCGACATGCCGCTGCAGTTCAACAACTTCCGCGACTGATTGCCCCGGGGGCGCCGCAGGGAACCTGACAGGGCTGGCGGCGTCCCAACTCCCGTGGCGCAGGTGAACCGATTGCGCCGACTGGCATTAGGAGAGCCTTATGGATGTGAACGCTGAAGTGGACCAGCTGGTCCAGAAATCCCAGACCTGGATTCCCATGATCATGCAATACAGCAGCCGCGTGCTGCTGGCAGTGGTCACCCTGGCGATCGGCTGGTGGCTGATCAACCAGCTGACCCTGCGCGTGGGCAAGTTGCTGGCCTTGCGCAACGCCGACCTGGCGTTGCAGGGCTTCATCAGCAGCCTGGCCAACATTGCCCTGAAGGTGATGCTGATTGTCAGCGTGGCTTCGATGATCGGCATCGAGACCACCTCGTTCGTCGCCGCCATCGGTGC
The DNA here is from genome assembly GCF_056175065.1 of Pseudomonas sp. JC1203. Lineage (NCBI taxonomy): Bacteria > Pseudomonadati > Pseudomonadota > Gammaproteobacteria > Pseudomonadales > Pseudomonadaceae > Pseudomonas > Pseudomonas sp. JC1203. Next base: position 5,623 of record NZ_JBWCAM010000008.1, on the reverse strand, counting down.
CGCCGGCCTGGCCGTGGGCCTGGCGCTGCAAGGCAGCCTGGCGAACTTCGCCGGCGGGGTACTGATCCTGCTGTTCCGGCCGTTCCGCATTGGCGACTGGATCGAAGCCCAGGGCGTGCAGGGTACCGTGGACAACATCATGATCTTCCACACCGTGCTGCGCACCGGTGACAACAAGACCGTGATCCTGCCCAACGGCCCGCTGTCCAACGGCATCATCACCAACACCAACCGCCAGCCGACCCGCAAGATCACCTACGACATCGGCGTGGACTACGATGCGGACCTGCAGAAGGCCCGGGAGATCCTCCTGGACCTGGCCAAGGACCCGCGCGTGCTCGACTCGCCGGCGCCGGAAGCGGTGGTATCGGCGCTGGGCGACAGCTCCATCACGGTGTCGCTGCGCATGTGGGTCAACACCCCGGACATGGGTGGCGTGACCAACATGCTCAATGCCGAGATTCGTGACCGCCTGCGCGCCGCGAACATCGACATCCCATTCCCGCAACGGGTGGTGCGCGTGGTGTCAGAGCCTGCGTAGCAAACAAAAAAGCCCCTTTTCAGGGGCTTTTTTTTCGGTCCGCGATTACGGTTTGTCTACCGCCGCTTCTTCCTCGATCGGCGCCATGCGGTTGCCGCGGCTTTCCTGGTGCCAGTGCAGGGCAATCAGGAACAGCGTCGGCACGCCCAGCACTGCGGTGATCATGAAGAAGTTGTGGTAGCCGAATTTCTCCACCATCACCCCCGAATAGCCGCCAATCAGGCGCGGCAGCAGCATCATGATCGAGCTGAGCAACGCATACTGGGTGGCCGAGAACTTCAGGTTGGTCAGGCTCGACAGGTACGCCACGAAGGCGGACGTGGCCATGCCGGAACTGAAGTTGTCGAGGGAAATGGTCACCACCAGCATCTGCAGGTTCGGGCCCATGTCCGACAGCATGATGAACAGCAGGTTGGTGCCCGCCGAAGCCACGCCGCCGATGAACAGGATCGGCAAAATGCCGAAGCGCACGATCAGCAGGCCGCCGACGCCGGCGCCCAGCAGGGTCATGATCAGCCCGAAGATCTTGCTGACGCTGGCGATCTGGTCCTTGGTGAAGCCCTGGTCGATGTAGAACACGTTGGCCATCACGCCCATCACCGTGTCCGACATGCGGTAGGTGGCAATCAGCCCCAGCAGCAACAGCGCCTGCCAGCGGTAGCGGGTCACGAAGTCGCTGACCGGGGTGAGTACCGGGGCCAGGCCGCGACGGCCCATGGAAGACAGGCACAGGGCGGTCAGGGTGATGTAGAGGATGGCCCGCAGGAAGGCGCGGTCGGTCATCACCAGGTTGACCAGGCTTTCGCCGTGGAAGATCACGCTGGCGAAGTCGGTGTTGTACAGCTGGGTGAACATGGCCGGCACGGAGATCAGCAGGATGATCAACACGAACACCGACATCAGCTGGTGGCCGAATTTGTAGCGCCCGGCCGACAGCTGCGTGCGCAGTGGCACCGCCGGTTCGCGCATGATCAGGGTGGTGATCAGCGCGGGCACCATCAGCACCCCGAACAGCATGTAGGTGCCGGCCCAGGCCTTGTGCAGGTAGGCATAGCCGGTGGAGCCGAAGGCTTCGGCGAAGAACAGCGCGCCGGCGGTGGCCAGCAGCGCGGCCACGCGGTAGCCGGCCATGTAGCTGGCAGCCAGGGCGGCCTGGGTGTTGTCGTCGGCGATTTCCAGGCGGTAGGCGTCCACCGCGATGTCCTGGGTGGCGGAAGCGAACGCCACCATCACCGCAATCGCGATCAGCCACGACAGGTGTTTTTGCGGGTCGCAGAAGCTCATGCCGATCAGGCCGATGATGACCAGCGTCTGCCCCAGCACCAGCCACGAGCGTCGTCGGCCCATGCGGGCCAGGAACGGCAGGCGCCATTGGTCGAGCAGGGGCGACCACACCCACTTGAAGGCATAGGCCAGGCCAATCAGGCTGGCGTAGCCGATGGTCTCGCGGGCAACGCCGGCTTCACGCAGCCAGACGGAGAGGGTGGAGAACACCAGCATGTACGGCAAGCCGGAGGCGAAACCGAGCAGCAACAGGACAAGCGTCGAAGGGCTGGCATAAGCGGCGAGCGCGGCGCGCCAGGTTTTACGGGGCATGGGCTGGAATCTGCCTCAGTTTACGAAAACAAAGCGCGCACTCTAACCGTTAGGGTCCATGGGACGCCAGCCATGGCGACGGATATCCACCCGATTATTCATGAAAGATATGCCCTCGGCGCGCAAGCGGGCCCGTTGCTCCTCACCCCCGACGGTACCGGCAGCCAGACTTATCCGACCACCGGCACCTATCACCCGGTGCCACGGCAACTGGCTGCCGTCGGGCAACTGGCTCAGCGTGCGCCCCACCCACCGCGCAGCCCGCCCCAGGCCAGCCATTGCGGCCAGTTGGCCGTAGGTCACCACCTTGCCTTCGGGCACTTGCGAGAGCACCACGTACAAGGCCATGCGGCGTTCCGCAGCCGGGTCAGGAGGGCTTTCGTCACCAAATGGTTGCAAATGATTGCTGAACTCAACGGTCATTTGTCGGTCTTTCCTTGCGCGGAAGCTGTCGATCCGGATGATGCCCGGCTTTCTTTCAAAACCTTCAAAATTCGAGCCCAAATCTGCTTATGCTGTCCAGAACCCTGATGTGCCTCGCCATTGCCAGCGCCTCCACCACTGCCCTTGCCGACACGGTCTGGATGAAGAACGGCGACCGCCTGACCGGCAAGATCACCGTGTTCGACGGCGGCAAGCTGATGCTCGACACGCCCTATGGTGGCTCCATCGCCCTTGATTGGAAACAGGTCAAGACGTTGGACAGCGACCAGGAGCTGCTGGTCAAGCAGGACGCCTACAACGGCCAGAAGGCCAAGTCGCTGAAAGCTTCCGATGACGGCAAAGTGACTCTGCAGAACGGCGAGGCGCCCAAGACCGTCGAACTGGCCAGTATCCAGCAGATCATCAAGCCCAAGCCTGTGGTCGAGGACCTGGTGTGGAAGGGCAACGTCGATGCGGCGGTGGACTTCCAGCGTGCCGACAGTAACACCGACGACTACAACCTGGCGTTCAAGACCTCGGCGCGCAGTGGCCGCTGGCGTCACACTGCCGATGCCGAGTACAACCGCGAGACCACCGACGATACCGTGGGCACCAACAACTGGAACGCCGAGTACGCGCTGGACCGGTTCATTACCGACAAGTGGTACTGGCAGGGCCGGGTCAACGTCAAGCGCGACTTCGTCGAAGACCTGTCCAAGCAGCGCACAGTGGGTACCGGCCCGGGTTACCAGTTCTGGGATGACGAGCTGGGCGCGTTCTCGCTGGGCTCGCTGCTCAACCACAGTACCTACGAATATTCGGACGGCGCCAAGTCGGACTTCTACTCGGTGGGCGTGAAATGGGCCTACAACCGCTTCCTGGTCGGCAAGACCTTCGAGTTCTTCACCAATGGTGAAGTCGGCAAGCCACTCAGCGGCGTGGCCGACTACAGCCTGGATTCGGAAGTGGGTGTTCGCTACAAGGTCACCCAGTGGGCGTCGCTGAACCTCAAGTACGAGAAAGACCTGGTCACCGGTTCCAGTAACTCGAACCTCAACACCAGCCGCTACACCGCAGGCTTCGGCGTGGCCTGGTAAGCGGCGGCGCCTTCATCGCGACGCAGCACAGGTGACAACCCGCCGGCCAGTGTTTACCTTTGGGCTTTCCTTTATTCCCACCAAGGAGCCCAAGGTGAGCGCCAAAGCCCTGCGTCAGGCCCGTGAACTGTTGCTCAAGGAATACCGTGGCGTGCTGTCCACGCTTTCCAAGTCGATGCCCGGCTTCCCGTTCGGGTCCGTGGTGCCCTATTGCCTGGACGCCGACGGCAACCCGCTGATCCTCATCAGCCGCATCGCCCAGCACACCCACAACCTGCTCAAGGACCCCAAGTGCTCGTTGCTGGTGGGCGAGCGTGGCGCCGAGGACGTGCAGGCGGTGGGGCGCCTGACGGTCATGGCCGAGGCGCACAAGCTTGAAGACGAGGCAGCCATTGAGGCTGCCGCCCAACGCTATTACCGCTACTTCCCGGACTCGGCCAACTACCACCGCGCCCATGATTTCGATTTCTGGGTGCTGGCGCCGGTGCGCCATCGCTACATTGGCGGTTTCGGCGCCATTCACTGGCTGGACCAGGTCACCCTGGCCAACCCGTTCGTGGGCCAGGCCGAGACTGGCATGGTCGAGCACATGAATGCCGACCACGCGAAGGCCATCGCCCACTACGTGGCCCTGGCAGGCTTGCCTGCCGAGGTGCCGGCCCAGCTGGCGGGCGTGGACAGTGAAGGCATGCACTTGCGCATCGGCCAGGCGCTGTACTGGCTGCCTTTTGAAAAGCCTTGTAACACTCCTTTGGAAGTCCGCCAGGCCCTGGTTTCACTGGCCCATGCAGAGGTGTGGCCGACCGTTGGACAGGTCGAGACTTGAATTCACGAAACATCGACGTCATCTAGGGTTAACTGGAAGTCGTTCTTCCGCAGAGGAAACCTTGATGCGTGTCTTTCTATTGTTGTTCCTGCTCTTCCCGGTGCTGGAGCTCTTCGTCTTCTTCAAGGTCAGCGTGGCGATCGGGTTCTTCCCGGCGCTGGCGCTGATCATTGCCGGCTCCGCCATTGGCGTGCTGGTGGTGCGAGTGGCCGGCCTGGCCACCGCCCTCAATGCCCGTCAAAGCCTGCAACGCGGCGAACTGCCGGCCGAACAGGTGTTCCAGGGGTTGATGATGGCCATCGGTGGCGGCCTGCTGCTGTTGCCGGGTTTCATCAGCGACGTGCTGGGCCTGCTGTGCCTGTTGCCGTTCACTCGCAAGCTGATCGCCGGCAAGCTGCAGGCCAAGGCCCGCGAGCAGGCGTCGCGGCAGCGTTCGTTTGCCGAGGAGATGCATGGCCGCACCTATGAAGGCCATGCGCGGCCGGCGGCTAATCATGCTGTGGGGCGTGAGCCGAATGTGATCGAAGGCGAGTTCGAGAAGCGCGACTAAGCTGCGCCAGCTGACCAAAAACGGCCCTTCGGGGCCGTTTTTGTTGGCTGTTGATCTGCATTTGATCTGCTGTTGACCTGCCGTTGATCTGGCTTCTGATCTTGATTGTATGCCCCGTAAAGCGCCCGGGCCGACTGGAGGTGTCGATCAACGGGCTGCCCGAAGGGCCGAGGCCGCAGGCCGAAGAGACGGTAACCCGCAGGCTTCTATAGCGGGTGCCGTCTGCCCGTTGAGCGATGCCGGAAGGAGGGGACCCGTAGCGCAGCGGAGGGCCCAAGCAGGGGCAAGCGTTTTTTGCTTACTTTTTTTGGCGTTTGAAAAAAAGTGAGTCGGCGTAAGGCCGAAAAGGTGATTTTGCATCACCCATCGAAAATGGATATGTTCACGATGGTCGGATCCTGCTTCTGACAGTTTTGGACATATCCATTTTCGCGGGGATACCACCGACCGTTTCGGCCTTACGTGAACTGACCCCCTAATGTTGGACAAGGGTTAGTGTTTCCGTGCTTGGGTCCGAAATTGTACCGGACTCAAGCCATTCAATCTGAGGCTTATGCGTTCCTGGTTGTAGTAGGCGATGTAGCTCTCTA